>CAMJZF010000093.1 GCA_946410125.1 uncultured Prevotellaceae bacterium
CCAAAAAGTTTGGCGTTAACAAAAAAAGTAGTACCTTTGCAGCCGGGTAAGTCCTACACGGCCAGCTCCCTGCCAATCCCCCAGGTCTTGACCGAAGCAAGGGTAACAGGTTGTAGCGGCGCGATGTAGTCTTCTTACCCTTTTTTTGTATCCCTACGTCAAGAAAGGAATGTTTTGACAATCATTATTATAGATAGGGGTATCTTACGTCCCACAGATACAGTGCGTGAGCTGGCATTGATGTGCCTGCAGCACATCGGTCTTTTTGCTCGATGATATGGCAGAACTCCTCTACGGTGATTTTGTGGTTGCCCACTTCAACGAGCGTTCCCACTATGGCGCGCACCATATTGCGCAAAAATCGGTCGGCAGTGATGGTAAACACCCATTGCTCAACGTTGTTGTCTATGCCATAGCAACGGCTCCAGTGAGCTTCGGTGATGTGGCAGTTGTTGGTTTTTACATCGGTGTGCAGCTTGCTGAAAGAAGTAAAATCCTTATATTCCATCAAGTGACTTGCCGCCTCGTTCATCATTTCAAAATCGAGACGAGGATTGCACTGCCAGCTAATAGAGCGAAGCAGTGCCGACTTGCCGGCGTGGGCAAAGTATTTATAGGTCCGGCTTGTGGCATCAAAGCGGGCATGGGCATCGTCATGAACCGGTATCACATCGTGAATGGCAATGTCTTGCGGTAAAATACCGTTAAGGTTTCGTGCCAGCAATCCTAAGTCGGCAATGGGCTGGGTGGCGTCGAAGTGGGCATACATCCTCGTGGCATTTACCCCGGCATCGGTTCGGCCGGCTCCCGTAATGGGAGTTGTATTGCGTAGCACCGTGGCAAGAGCCTTTTCAATGGTCTCCTGCACGCTTACGTCATGTGGCTGCACTTGCCACCCATGATAGGCTGCACCCTGAAACGATATTTTAAGGAAATAGCGCATTGTTACCTTTTGAGCAGGAACATAAATGGCTTGTCAAGGCGCTCGGCCCAGAAGGTTTCCATGTGTTTGTGTCCCTTAAAGACGAGGCTAATGAAATGGTTTTCATTCCATCCCTTGCCCCACAGCATGGCATCCATCATGTCCTGATAGGGTGCGTAGGTCCCGTCAAGCTCCACATCGCCACGGTCCATATAGAGCAGGCATGTGTTGGCAGCCGGCAGCTTCTCTTCGACATATTTGCGGAAACCTGCAGCCCATGACTCGTTGTCGAAAGAAGGATTGAAGAAATTCATCGACAAGTGAGTCGACATGCACACTGCCCCGCCAAACACCTGCGGGTATTCACACAAGGCATAGAGCGAAATGAGCTCGCCCATGCTCGATCCCATCACAAAGGTGTGCTCGCGGCCGGTAAGGGGCTTGTAGCGGGCATCAATGAAGGGTTTTACCTTCTTGACGAGGAACTGCAGGTACTGGTCGCCCTTGGCATCGTCGACATTCACGCCTTGACGTTTTTCCTCGGGCACGTATCGATAGCACTGAGTGGGGAAATAGTCGTTCAAGCGGTTCTTGGTATTGTCCAAGCCCACGACGATGGAGCGTCTTATCTTGCCCTCGGCGATGAGGCGCCCAATCACCTCGTCGACTTTCCACTCCTGATTATTCCAAGTGCTTGTGGCATCAAAGAGCATCTGACCGTCATGCATGTATAGCACGTCGCATGGCTCTCCCTTTACATAATGGTCGGGGAGCCACACCGTCACGCCGCGCGACTCAATATACTGTGACTGGAATTGAGGGAAACTCTCAATTGTTCCATAACTTACCTTTTGCGTTGTGGCGGCCGGCTCTTGACCTATTGCTCCCATGACGCACACAACGGCTATAATAAATAATGTTACTCTGTTCATTGAAATATTTTTTTAGATTTATTTCTCCATGTGGAATTGCTCCTTGAGCCAGCTCATTGCGTTCTCGACCTGCCATGGGTAGAGCCAGTGACCGGTGTCGCGGCCCACCTGCAACTGCTTAGGGGCAGTTATTACATTGTAGGCACTAAAAGTCGACGTGGGGCAGCAGGCCGGGTCGTTGAAGCCCCAGGCATAAAACCCCGGCACGCGAAGCAGGCGGGCAAAGTTCACGGTGTCGTAATAGCGTGAAACTTCCATGCGTGCCTGCAGGTTGGGTTCTTTGGAATCGCGGAACAGATGAGGCCATCCTCCACCGCGACCGTGATAGTAGCCGGTGAGCTCGCAGAAGGCAGGGAAATAGGCAAACAGCGCGCTAACCTTCGGGCTCAGTGCCGCAGTCATTATTGAAAGCATACCGCCCTGGCTGCCGCCATAGGTGGCAATGCGAGTTGTGTCAACGTCATCGCGAGTACAAAGGTAGTCGACCGCACGCACGCATCCCAGAATGGAACGCTTGTAGTAATAGGTGTCGCGGTTGTCAATGCCAATTGTGGTATAGCCTGCCAATGCGCCATTCTCAAGCTGGCGGTAGATTTCGTTGTCCTGGTCTACTGGAATGCCATGCACTCCTATCTCGAGTACGACAAAGCCCTCGTAGGCAAGCTCGTTGGGGCCGTTGAATGAGCGCACCGCAGCTCCAGGCAAGCGCAGGATGGCTGGCTTTCGGCCGGCGGTCTTGGGTACTGTGAGCACTCCGTAGACGTAGTTTCCACGCTTGTATGACTGCAGGCGCAGGTAGTACACGTCAACCCTGTCGTTGCTCTCTTTCTCGCTATAGCGCAACGATGGCATCATGGGCAGCTGCGATGCCTTTTTCATCGCCTCGCTCCAGAATTGCTCAAAGTCGGTTGGCATCGTTGTCGTGGGCCGTATGTCAAATGGATCAAAGGCGATATTGGTCATTGAGCTATAGGTGTGTCCGTCAAGGTTCACTTTCACGCGCACGCTGGTGAATCCCGGCTCTTTGGCACCCGGTACCTCGAAGTGTGCCACGCCGTTGCGGTCGGTCTTTACCGTCTTGGTAAAGACAGCATCGAGCTTGTCGGGTCCATAGCTGTAGGTTATCTCGGTATCGCGCATTCGCACGTTTTCCTTGATGGCATAGGCTGTGAAATGTGCCGTCTCGCCGGTGCGGTAGGTCCAGTCGGCATGGTCGGGCTCGGCCACTACGGTCACATACTGGTGGCTCGATGACTGGGCAAGAGTCACAATGCTTACACCCAGCACTGCAATGAGGAAAGAGAAAAATCGCTTCATGACGAAATTGTGAGGTCGAATTATTGAATTTCAGGCGAAGATACTGTCACCATGGCGCTGCTGTTGGAGTAATAGGATGGGATGTTCATCGACACGCCATCGTAGGTCACTGTGCTGCCGCCGGTTATCACCTGGTTGCGGTAGTACTTATACTTTTGGGTATATCCCGAGCTTACTGTTGACGACTTGCCGCCAATGCCCAGGATGTAGCCGCCGTTGGTGAAAAATCCGCACTTGCCGTTGAAGGCCTTGGCATCGTCGCTGCTTGCCGCAACAAGCACGGTGCCGCCGCTCAGCGTGATGTAGCCATCGGCTTTCATGCCACCGGCTTTGGTGTCGAGAGTCGAGGAATATTCATACACGTCTCCCGTTGTCACGGCATAGAAGGTGCCGCCACTAATGTTGATGCTGCCGTCGCAGTTGAGTCCCTTGCCTCCTGTGCCCGTGCTCACAAGGCTTACCGTTCCGGCTGTCATGTTGAAGGTGCTGTCGCACTTGATGGCTGCACAGCTGCTGATGTCGGCCTTTTCGGTATCGTAGATTGCGTCACCCGCAGTGCTTGATGTAATCCAGCCGCCGTTCACAGTCATTATCGACTCGCATTTAATACCCTTGACGGCATCGCCGAAAACCGAGACGTTGATAGTGCCGTCGTTTATGATAATCTGGCCGTTGTTGGTGTCGGAGGGGTCTTTGGTGCAGCCCACGTCAATGCCGTCGCCAACCACGGTGGTGAGGTTTAGGGTTCCGCCGTCCATTTGGAAATACTGGTTAATGTGTAAAGCGTCGCCTTGGGCGTTTTGCACGTTGATTTGTCCATTCTTGATAACGGTGTATTCATCGCTGAAATAGGCATGTTTTCCATTGCCGGTGATGTTGAGGATGCCGCTGCCGTCAATCACCGCATGGCCGTTGACAAAGAAGCAGGCCTTTTGTGGACCGCCCGTGCCGTCAACAAGATGGCTGTTGCCACTCAGGTTGATGTCGATGCGCTTGCCGTTGTCGATGTTGATTGCTGCGCTGTCGGGGTTGGTGATAAACAGGTCGGTGATGTTGACGATGCACTTATAGTCGCCGTCCATGTAGAACGAGCCGTTATCGGTAGTGCCGGTGAGGTTGTAGATTACCGAGTCTTGCAGCGAAGGGTCGGCGACAATGTTCACGTGACCACCGTTTACGCTAACCGTAATCTTGTCCCTGATGTTCTTGGCAACGGTAACGGTGGCGGCATCGTTGCTGGTGTCATACTCTACATTGATGTTGAAGTCGGGGATGCCGGGGTCGGGCACCTCGCCGTTGAGCAGGATGTCATAGACTGCGGTGACGTCGGCACTGGTGACGTAGCCGTCGCCGTTAACGTCGGCGGTGGGCTGAAAAGTGTCGTTGATGCCCAGCAGCACGTCGTAGATGGCGGTGACGTCGGCGCTGGTCACGAAGCCGTCGCCGTTTACGTCGCCTGTCATGGCATTTGCGTTATACCCTATTGTGGCAGCCGAAACAAGCATTGCCACTAAAAATATTTTCTTCATAGTCACATTTATTTTAATAATGTGCAAAAATAATCATTTGAAACAAAATAAGCAAATATTGTAACTCGTCACGCCGGTTTTTGGGCTGAGATTTAAACAAATCCATGGAAACTTATAACAAACCCGCACAAAGGAAGAACTCCGAAGGGCTTAATGGCTCTTCGGAGTTCCTATTAACGTTCTGGGGTGCATTCACTGCATCTGAACCTATATTGTTTTATTACGAAAAAGTTAATTACCAAACTAAAAACGTTTGAAGCTTTATTTATTGTTCGCTTCTTTGACTCAAGTTTTATGCAAAGGTTTAACTACATTTTTTCTTTTAACCTTTCTTAACATAACAGCCTTGATTTTATTTTCTTTGTTTGATAAAAACATGGTGGTGGAATGAGATGGAAAAATGACAAAAACTAATAAAAAACGGCAAAAAATGAGCAAATTCTAATTTTTTTCATAAAAAAAGTGATATTTTCTCGCAAAAAGTTTGTTTTTTCAAAATATATATATAAATTTGCATCGTTGTTTGAAAAGTAAAAATAGTTGTTTTATAGATAATTGTGTATTTAAGGAACAGGGACAGTCGTGAGACTATCCCTTTTTTAATTTCCAAACCAACCCTCCTAAACCTCTTAATGATGGTTCTTTAAGCTTGATATATTTTAGATAAATAGATAATGGCTTTAGATACAGGCATTAGATGCAGGTTTTATCAGGGCAATGGCAAAAAAAAATGGCAGTAGTGCAACTATGTCCCAAATATTTTTTATCTTTGTGTTTTCAATGCACAAAACGATGAAAATTCTAACCAAATAACTCAATATCTATGAGCAAGATAACAAAAGTAGTGCTTACCGGCGGACCCTGTGCCGGCAAGACCACCGCCCTTGCCAAGGTGGTTGAACACTTCTCCAACCTGGGCTATCAAGTATATACCGTTCCCGAAGTGCCAACAATGTTTGCCGTGGGTGGCGTCAACTACCTGACCAAGAACCAGGCACAGTTTTACCAAGCCGAGAAGGCAACGCTGCAGCTGCAGCTCGACCTCGAAGACCGCTTTGAGAGCATAGCACGCGAGAGCGAGAAGCCGGTGCTGATGGTGTGTGACCGCGGCACAATGGACATCTCGGTATATCTCAGTCCCGAGACCTGGCAGGCGATAACACAAGAGGTGGACCTGCCCATAAGCAAGCTGCGCGACACGCGCTACGACGCCGTGCTGCACCTGGTGACAGCCGCCGACGGTGCCGCCGACTTCTACACCACCAGCAACAATGAGGCGCGCACCGAGGGCGTGGAACTTGCCTGCACGCTCGACAAGAAGCTGCGTGGCGCCTGGACCGGGCATCCACACCTGCGCGTGATAAGCAACAGCGAGAACTTCGAGAACAAGATACGCCGTGTGCTGCGTGAGATCTCCAAGGTGCTCGGCATTCCTGCACCCATCGAGAACGAACGCAAGTTCATGGTTGAGCTCACTGGCGAGATTCCCAACGCCATCGAGAGCGACATCGTGCAGACCTACCTCATGAGCGAGCCGGGCACCGTGGTTCGCCTCAGGAAGCGCATGATGCATGGAAAATATGTGTACCTGCAGACTACCACCAAGACCGTGGGCGAGAACGAGCGCATCGAGACCGAGCGCAACATCAGCTACAACCAGTATGTGAGCATGATGGCACTCGCCGACCCCACGCGCCAGTCGATTCACAAAATACGCAAGAGCTTCATCTGGGAAGGTCAATACTACGAGCTCGACCAGTTTATCGACCCCGATCCCGGCTTCAGCATTTTGGAAATGGACACCGTGGCAAAGGGCGAAGAGACCAAGTTCCCGCCTTTTATTAAGGTGATCAAGGATGTGACGGGCAAAGTGAAGTACTACAACATCAACCTTGCCGTCAAGACCCTCTACGACTAAAGAGTTTTCAGTTGTCAGTTGTCAGTTATCAGTTTTCAGACTTAACACAAATTACCATAAATTGCCCATAAATTATCAATAATGTATAATTAATGGATGCCCGCATTTACAAAGATTTAGTATACCAAATTGTTGGAGCTGCAATGGAGGTCCACAATGAGCTAAATTGGGGACTTTTAGAGCAAGTTTATAATGAAGCTCTTTATCGTGAACTAAAAAACAAAGGTATCGACAGCCAATGCGAAGTGAGTCTTCCTTGTTATTACAAAGGAGAACTAATGGATAAATATTATCGATTGGACATGGTTGTTGGTGACATTATTGTTGAGTTAAAATCAGTAACTGAACTAACTTCAGCACATAGAGCTCAACTCTTTAATTATTTGCGCCTTACATTGAAACCCATGGGTATATTATTCAATTTTGGTGAAGAAAGTTTAAGGACAGAAAGATATTTTTTTTGATAAAGACACAAACGAATGTATATTGGTTGACGTTAACATGAAACCAGTTAAGAAAAAACCATGTCCATAAAATATTAAATTAAAATTTGTGGATAATTTGTGGTAATTTGTGTAAAACAAGTGACATCTGAAAACTCAAGTTTACATATTTAATCCGCAGAACGACTTGGCACTGGCAACGGGGGGCATCAACTATGTGGCTCCGCCCTTTGCCATGCGCATGGCCAGCGACCTTGCCGTGCTGCCGGCATTCATAGCGCCACGCGGCTCGCTGCTCATCACCGACAGCGACCTCGACGCCGAGTGGCTCGAACATCTTAATGCGACCTTCGGCTTCGATGTCAAGGCCGTTAAGCGCCACGAGTTGCGCCACCTGAGCAACTGCCGCATCATGCCGTGGGGGTGGTGCCTCGACATGCGCCGGCGTCTGCTCAAGTGGGGGGCAAGCCGCGACAGTGTGCCTTCGAAGGAGGAGATCTACCACCTGCGCGGACTCTCGCACCGCCGCATATCGGTGCTCATGCACCTGAGGCTGCAGGAACTGCTCAACAGGCAGCTCTGCCCAACTCCCGTCGAACTCGCCACCACGCCCGAGGTAATGGACTTCGTGGCTCGCTACCGACAGAGCTTCATCAAGACTCCGTGGTCGAGCAGCGGTCGCGGCATCTACCACACTACCGATGGAACGACTCCCGAACTGGAGCAGTGGTGCAACGGTGCGCTCAAGCGGCAAGGCTCGGTGCTGTGTGAGGTGGCCCTCGACAAGGTCATGGACCTGGCAGTGGAATTTTACTGCGAGAACGGCAAGGCCGCAACACGGGGCTACTCGGTGTTTGAGACCGACAGCCACAGTCAGTACCACCACAGCCTGGTGGCTTCAAGCAGGGTGCTTAAGAACAAGATTGAGGAGCTGTACCCTGAATTTGACACGGTGGTAAATGCCGTTCGTCAAGTGCTTGACGAACTGGTGGCACCTCACTACACGGGGTGGCTGGGCGTTGACATGCTGCTCTTTAATAATGCACAATTCACAATGCATAATGCACAATCGGCAACGAATAATGCACAATTCACAATGCATAATTCACAATGCACAATGAGCGAATTACAAGCCGGAGAGGCGTCGCCACACTCACCTCACGGCACTCACCACAACATAGTAGGCATCAATCCATGCGTGGAGCTGAACCTGCGCCCCACCATGGGAGCCATTACAAGTTGCTTGGGCGACAATATTCTGCCCCACGGCACAACGGCCACCTTCACCATTGAGCAACGCGGCAGCACCAGCCAGCCCTGGCAGGAACTGCCTGAGCCGGTGCTTGAGAACAAAAAACTTGTTGCTGGAGCGCTGTGCCTCACCACGCCCAGCCCCACAGCACTCTACCGCGCAATTGTAGTGGTAGGAAGTGCAAGGAATTAAAGGAGGTAGCCCCCTCTCGGTCTCCCAACTTGTTATCAAACGATTAATTACAATTACTAACAATTCATTGGATGCAGGCAACGTAGCCATTCGGCTTTGGGTTATTAAGAACAATTGTGCTGCGCGTGTTTTTTTACGCAAATTACCATGAATTGACCGCAAATTGCCATAAATATAAAATAATACACAACAGCCCCCTCTCTTCTTTTTTAGGGTCGCTCCTGCGTCGCTTAAAATTATTGAGCCTGCGGCTCTAAATTTTTTTTTGGTGGGGGCAAACAAAGGTTAGATAATTTTAGCGCGAAGCGCATTAATTTTAAGCGAAGCGACCCACCTCGTGAGGCGGTTCTTCAACGCAAATTGCCGTGAATTGGCCACAAATAATCAAAAAAAGACAGGAGATACAAGAGAGAACAAGAACTCATGTCACTCTTGTACATCATGTCTGGGAATAGACAGGAGAGACAGGAGAGACAGGAGAACACAGGGTAGCCCCCTCTCGGTCTCCCCCTCAAGGGGAGAGGCTAATTCCGCATTTAGGACACAAGAACACAAGCTCACACAAGAACACAGTTTTTATCAAATAAAGAAAACCAAGAGAGAACCAAGTTAACCAAAATATTTTGGTTTTCTTGGTTAGGTCTTTGTTGTTTTGGTTTGAATGGAGACAAAATTAGAAGAATCAGAGGAATCAGTTGTTTTTATTATTGAATGATAATTTGTGGGTAATTCACGGTAATTTGCGTAAAATATTGTTCTGAGTGGGTATACTGCCTGCATCTTAGCTAAAAGTATTAATAAATGTGAAAATGGGAGTGCTTTTTTGGTTTGTATAATTATAATGTACCTTAATTCCGCAACACTATAATTTAACTTTATTTATAAGTTCCTGAGCAACA
>CAMJZF010000094.1 GCA_946410125.1 uncultured Prevotellaceae bacterium
GCCGTTAAAGATCCAAAATGGGGAGCTAAATAATGCATAATGCACAATTCATAATGCAAAATACAACAAAACATATAAACCTATAAAACAACTATTTTAAACTATGGATTTTATTTCTCAACGACTGCAAGCATTATCGCCATCGGCCACACTGGCGATGTCACAAAAGAGTAACGAACTCAAGGCACAAGGCATTGACGTGATTAACCTTAGCGTGGGTGAGCCCGACTTCTTCACCCCCGACCACATCAAGCAAGCCGCCAAGCAGGCTGTAGACGACAATTTCTCGTTCTACTCGCCAGTGCCTGGATATTTGTCGTTGCGTCAAGCCATCAGCGACAAGCTCAAAAACGAGAACAACCTCGACTTCTCACCCGAGCAGATTGTTGTGGGAAACGGTGCCAAGCAATCATTGTGCAACACAGTGCTCTGCCTCGTCAATCATGGCGACGAAGTTATCATCCCCACTCCGGCTTGGGTAAGCTATGTGCAGATGGTTAACTTGTGTGGTGGCAAGAGTGTGCTCCTGCCCACTACCATCGACTCCGATTTCAAGATTACACCCGAGCAACTTGAGAATGCCATAACCGAGAAATCTAAACTCATCATACTGTGCTCGCCTTCCAACCCATCGGGCAGCATCTACAGCAAGGACGAGCTGGCAGCTCTTGCTGCTGTGCTGGCACGACATCCACAGGTGATGATTATTGCCGACGAGATTTATGAGCACATCAACTACGTGGGTCGTCACGAGTCGCTGGCTCAGTTCCCCGAACTCAAGGACCGTGTTGCGGTAATCAATGGTGTGTCTAAAGCCTATGCCATGACGGGATGGCGCATTGGTTACGTGGCTGCTCCATTGTGGCTCGCCAAGGCAGTAAACAAACTGCAGGGACAATACACCAGCGGAGCATCTTCAATAGCACAGAAGGCAGCCGAGGCCGCCTATCGTGGCCCACAGCAGTGTGTTGAGGAAATGCGCGTGGCATTCCAGCGTCGCCGCGACCTCATTACCGGCCTGTTGCAAGAGATTCCAGGCATTGAGCTCAAGGTTCCTCATGGAGCATTCTATGTGTTCCCCAAGGTTGAAGCCTTCTTTGGCAAGCACTGTGGCGACACCGTCATCAACGATGCCAACGACCTCGCCATCTACCTGCTTGAGAAAGCTCACGTAGCAAGCGTGGCTGGCGATGCCTTCTGCTGCCCTGGCTACCTGCGCATGAGCTATGCCACCAGCGACGAGAACATCATCGAGGCCGTGGCACGCATCAAGAAAGCCCTCGCCCAGTTGCAATAAGTCGCACAAGGCCTGTACTAAAGTCCGCGAAGTGGAAATTGGACACAAAAAAGCCGAAAGTTTTGCGCTTTCGGCTTTTTTATAGTATTTCGGATTCGCAATTCAGTTGTTGGTGTGTCAATTACTTGATCAAGATTTTACTGCATCCCACAATGTAGATGCCTGGCTCGGTGGGCTTGGCGTTAAGCTTGCGTCCTTGCAGGTCATACCATGCCTTGTCTTGCCCAGCAACGCTGTTTTCCACAATTTTGGGCTTATCTATGCCAGTTGGGTCCACTACCTCGAAAGTCACATCGGTAGGAACGAAACCTGCAAGACTTGCGCAGATGAGCTGGTAGTGACCCACCTCCAGATTGTTAGCGGCTAACACTGACTCAATTGTAAACTCTTCGCCCTCACTGACGTTGACAATGGCGGGTGGCATTCCTATACAATCTTCTCTGGAATCATCTGGCACAAGGTCGCCCTCTTCATTTTCCTTGACGGGAGTAGCTACCGACGCATACAATAAACCTTGGAGAACGCCTTTACTCAACTTGTATTTCAGCTTGAATGCAATGTCTTCTCCTTTATTGTATTGCTCATTTAATTCATAGCTCAACAGGTCAACCTCTATTGAACCTCGGTTTCTAACAAGCGCTTGGTCGCCACTGACCTGCACGCAGACGTAAGCATTATCGGCACTGGTGCACAGAGCCCATGCATCATCGTCGTTGAGAGTAGTGCGGTAATACATGCGCAATTTGTAGTCGCCGTCGGTCACTCCGGTCCAGGTCAGCACTGTGTCGGTTTGCACTCCTTCGGTCAAATACATGGTCGACAATCCATCGCGCAGCGGTATCAAGCTCTTATAGCCCGACTCATTCTCTAAGCATAGTGCTATCTGAGCTGTGATGATTGGAGCCGTCTGGTTAGTGCCATTGCTGAACAACCGCAGCCTTAATTTACCCTGCTTTACGTCGGTCTGAGTTTCGAAGGTGTTGAGAATCGATGCGGTCACCGCAGATGCTTCGGCTGGCTCGGGGGCATTAGGATAGAGTCCGGTGATGAATGACTGATTGAGCCGGTAGCCATCATTAACCACAGCACCGCCAGTGCCTTGATTGATGGGCAGCATCGAGTTGATGCGATAATAGCCACCGTCGGCATTGCTCTCGTTGGCCAGTCCTGACCATCCCCAGTTTACGTGGAAGAGGTCTTCCTGGTAGTAACCGTCGATGACAAAGGCATGGCCACCTTCTGAGCTGGAGCCTCCGAAATAAACGGCCTTGGCCACCTTGAGCTCATTATATAGCCGTTGCACCCATTCTTCGTAGCCGTACAAGAACTGCTGCTCAAATCTGGCATTGGAGAAATTCAAGTATTGGGCGGCACCTTTCAGTGCTAAATTGGAGAAAGTTCCAGAACCGCCTGAATAGACTGTGCCATACATCATTTCGCTGATGGACCCGCACACGTGCATCAACCGTGCTACGGCAGCCTGCTGCTCGGGCGTTCCATGAGCGTTACTTTCGTCGGTGATGTATCTACCATCGCTGTCGCGTTCCGAGTAAACGTCAATCAGGTTGCCCCAGTCGATGGTGGTTGAGGCTGGGATGGCTTCGTCGGTGAACTTCAGCCACACGGGAATCCTATTATCACCCTCCTTCTCGGCCGACTGATAGATGACGTCGACTCGCGCTGGGATGTCTTGCGAGAGTTTACCCTCCTTTACTTCGGGCTTGGCATACTCATCTCTCCACAAGTATAGCACCTGCGCCAGTGCGGTAGCTGAGCATCCGGTGGCTGAAGGCAAAGGCTCGCGGCGCACCGTTGTGCAGGCAGCGTCGGAGTAGGTGGTGACCATGGGGCATTCGGCGTTATAGGGTGTCAGCTGGTCCCACAGGCTTGTCGTGGTCTTTGCGATAGGTTCGCCCAGGTCGGCAATGACCTCTTGTGGCGAGGTGAGGTTGTGTTGTTGTAGCCATGCTATCTCGTCGATGTAGTGCTGTAGCCATGAGCGCATGTTGTCGGGCAAGTAACGTTCGTCATAGCTTCCGTTCTCCACATATCCCAGAATGGCTGGGGCACGGTCGTCACCGCTCACGAGCACATAGCCATTACCGCCATTGCCCACAGCATAGATATAGGGGTGGCCTTTATCATTCACGGCCTTCAACACCACGTCGGTCTTCATCGTCATTGGCTCTGAGAGCATCATGTGAGAGAGACTCTTGCTCTTGAGCCACTGGGCAGCAACTTGCTGAGCCTGTTGCTTTGTTATGGGCTCAGCGCAGAGTGACATGCTAAAGAGGGCCACTGTCAACAATATGAACAAATGTTTCTTCATCTTTAAATATAGCAGCACTTTTAATTAAACAGTTTATTGTTTTCTGAGCAACAAAATGTTGTCAAAAACTATGCCAAATCCGATTTTTTACTCACCTTAGTGCTGCGTTTAAAGATAAATAAAAATCGATAATGACATTGCAAAGTTAAGTGTTTTTCTTGTCATTTTTATAAATAACTTGTGTTTTTGTGCATTTTTATAATAGAAACTGTAGCGCGAAAACTGAAAGCAGCAATGTGTGCAACGATATGAAATACCTGCTATAAGAAAAACGACTCAAGCAATATTTTTCAATTTCCTCAATACATTTTGCCATTTATAATTATTATGTGTAACTTTGCAATGTGAGACCATGCTTGAACGACAAGCACTTTGATGTTTTAAAAAACATTGATTTCCCGAAAGTTGAAATTATTAATTTAATCGACTTTTTAAATCAGTTGGCCAAGAAATGAAAAGCTTCAATATATACATCATTCTAATTGCTGCAATGCTACTTATAGTAGGTTGCAAGCCAGTGGGCAAGGGCATTGACAATCCCAAGCCTGCGGTATACTACTGGCGCACTTCGCTATATTTTGACTCCACCGAGCGACAGTTCCTTAGCGACCACAAGATAGAGAAGATGTATGTGCGATATTTTGACGTTGTTGTCGACAGCAAGAAGCAGTTGCGTCCCAATGCCACCATTACCTTTAAGGATTCGGTTCCACAAGGCATTGAAGTGATACCCACCATTTTCATTGTGAATGAGTGCTGCAAGCACAACATCGACACTATTGCTCAACTGCTGGTGGACCGCGTGTTGCAGATGGACGAAACTCACGACATCAAGGGTGTAAAAGAGTTGCAAATCGACTGCGACTGGACTGCCAGCACACAAAATGCCTATTTCGCTTTCTTGGAGAAAGTGAGGCGGCTGCTCCAAGAGAAAGGAATGACGTTGAGTGCTACCATAAGGCTGCACCAGCTTTCATTGCCGGCACCGCCAGTCGATTATGGTGTGCTTATGATGTACAATACCGGCGACCTCAAGAACAGCAAGCAGCGCAACCCAATCCTCGACAAGCGTGACGTGGAACCTTATCTCAAGTATCTTGCCGGTTACAGCTTGCCACTGTGTGCAGCTTACCCCAACTTTGGCTGGCAACTTCTCTACACAGGCGACAAGTTCCGCGATATCCTCTACAGCGAAGACCTTAACGACTCCACCCTCTACCACAAGGTGGCCGAAAACAAATACTTTGTCATTAGTAGCATTGACCTTCCCAATTACCTGAGCAGTAATGCAACATTCACTTATTTAAATGCGGGCGACACTGTTATGGTGGTTAAACCCGAAGCCTCTACGATAGTCCAAGTACATGATGCATTGAGCCACGAGCGGCCTGGCATCAACGACCAAGTGATAATTTACAGTTTAAATAATAGCAGTATCAACAATTACTCACCTATCGATTATGAAAAAATATATCGTCCTTAGCTTGCTTGCACTTGCCACGGTGCAAGCGTGGGCGTGTGGTGGATGGTTTAGGCCCAACTACTACATGTTCAGCGTCTTCAATCGCGACCTTATGAGCAACAACTTTGCCGACAGGACTCGTCAGTATTGGGTCGACTATACAGGCTCCGACCAAGCCAATTGGGCAAGTGAGATTATTACGAGCGTCAACACTGCCGAGTTTGACAAGAGCGACAACATTATCGTGAAAACCGCCGTTGAGCGCAAAGACACCGAGACAATCAACTATCTCAAGGCACTTATCCAGTACTTTAACAGCGACGGCTCTGACGACAGCGAGTGGAACTATCCTACAAAGGCCGAGATGGCGCAACGCAAGGCCACCATTGCTGCCGTAGCGCAAAAGGCGAGAACCTACACCGGCTCGCGTTACCGCAACCAGTATGCGCTGTTGCTCATGCGCAGCAATATGACTGCCGGCAAGCATCAAGACAACATTACCTATTGGAACAATACTGCCAGCAAACTGAAATCCAGTGTCTACAAAGACTGGATGAAAGATATCTATGCTGGTGCTCTGTTAAATACCGGTCAGAAGGACAAGGCTTGCGAAATCTATGCTGAGCTTGGTGATATGACAAGTATCAAGTACTGTGTGCGCAAGAAACGCAACCTCAAGGGCATTAAGGAAGAATATGCTGCCAATCCCAATTCGCCAACTCTCGTGTTCCTTGTTCAGGACTTTGTCAACAACACACAGGAGACTCTCGATAACGGCAGCGATCCTGAGGTTATGAAATATGTTGAGGCTACAGGAATCTACCAGCAGGAAATAAACGACTTCATTAACTTTGCAGGCGACGTCCTCGATGAGGGCAAGACCAAATCGCCCGCAATGTGGGAAGCAGCGCGAGGATTTGTCAACTACATGGCAGGTAACCAAGCCGATGCTGTCAATCAATTGAAGAATGCCCAGAACCTCAACGGCACTCAGCGCATGAAAGACAATGCCCGTGCATGTCTCATGCTTGCAAGCATCAAGAGTGCTCAGCCAACCGATGATTACTTCGACTACCTGCTTGGCGAGTACAAGTGGCTCGACAAGATGGCTGGATTTGGCCCTAATGAAGAAGGTGACATCCACTACAGCGACGTCTTTGAGCGTGTTACCTACGACAACCTCGTGCCGCAGCTCAATGAGTGGGGCGAGCCTTACATGGCTATGGCACTGCTTGGGGCTGCCAACGCTCGCAGCGTTGCATCGGCAGGAGAATATGCTACTATGCTCGACGATATTTCTTCGAGCGAATTAGAGGCTTTTGAGCACTATTTGAGTCAGGACGATCACAACGCTTTTGAGAAGTGGATTACCAAGGACTGTAAGTTAGAAGCCATCAAGTTTAATGACCTCATGGGCACCAAGCTGGTGCGTGAGGGCGAGTTCCAGGGTGCTATCAACTACCTTGAGAAAGTGCCTCTTAACTATATTTCCAAGCAAGGTATTAGTTACTATATGGCTCGCAAGGATTATAACAAGGAGATTTGGATTAACAAGCGTCAGTTCCTCAGTTTCTTAGATGAGGAACCTACCAATGTGTCGGCCAATGCCAAGCTCAACTACTGTCGCGACATGGTGGCTCTCGACAACCAGATAGCTCAAGCCGATGGTGAAGTGAAAAATGAGCTGCTCTACCGCAAGGCCAACCTGCTATATCAGGCAAGCCACAAGGGCGATTGCTGGTATTTGGCTCATTACAGCAACGGGGCTTACTCCGAGCCTGCCAAGAGTGAATTTGACTTTATTGGGACCTCACGCCGTTTGCTTCGCGCTATTGAACGCAACACCAGTAACTTGGAATTGATGCAGAAGTGTGTCTTCGCTCAGACCTTTATTACCGGCGAGACCTCTGGCTACTGCGTGATTGCCGACTATGACTGGAACACAAGGCAGTATAGTTACTCTCTTGATGAGAATATGCCTCACTACCGCGCTATGACCAGACTCTTTGAGTTCAATGGCGCGCATCCCGAACTCACTGCCGATTACATCAGCAAGTGCGACATCATGAAGCAATTCTTGAAACTCAACCAGTAATTGTGTTGTGTGTGGTCAGTCTTTCACTAAAAACTAAAAACTGACAACTGATTACTGATAACTGAAAACTATTTGCTATCTTTGCACTTGATTTTTAAAAAGTATACAAAATGCGGCAATATTGGATAAATTTTAATGGCGAGCAGCATGGCCCACTCTCGATAGAGCAACTGGCACAGATGGGACTTGACGACACTGCCTACGTGTGGCATAGCGGTCTGCCCGACTGGGTGAAGATTACTAAAGTGCCCGAACTTAACGATGTTCTTACGCGCAAAGCCGAGGTGCCCGACATGCCAGCCGAGGTGGCTCCTGAGTTGCCACAGCAAGAGGCCGAGACTCTTGTTCCCGATATGCCTCAGCATCAAGAGGCCGAGGAGCATGCCATGGAGATGCCTTTACAGCAGGCACCTCCCACTATGCCTCTTCAGCAGGCTCCACCCGCCATGCCACAAGAACCGGCACCCGAATGCCCTCCTACCAATCTGGTTTGGGCGATTATCGCCACCGTTCTGTGCTGCACTCCGGCAGGAATTTTGGGTATTGTTTTTGCGTTTCTCACCAAGAAGCGCTATCGCGAGGGCGACTACGCTAAGGCTCAGCGCATGAGCGACTATGGTGCCTGGTCTATTATCTTTTCAATCATCTTGGGTTTGATGAGCATGCCATTGTCGTGTGCCTCTCAGTTGATGAATATGTAATTAGGCTGATATGCCCCGCGAGCGCAGGATTAAAATAACAGTGGTTGCGATTGTCGTTATCGCAGCCATTGTTATCTACATGTTTGCCAACCCAGCGACGGGCAAGTTCTTTCCCAAGTGCATCATCCTGAGCATTACAGGATTTAAGTGCCCTGGATGTGGCAGCCAGCGGTTTCTCCATGCCCTCCTCAATGGCAATATTGCTCAGGCGGCTCATTACAATGCTTTCTTGCTCGCAGCGGTGCCATTGATAATCCTATACCTTATCAACGACTACACCAAGTGGATGCCAAAATGGGTGGATGCTGTGCTCAAGCATCCTGCTACCATTGCGGTTCTCATCGTGTCGATGCTCGCTTGGTGGATTTTACGCAACATCTACAATTGGTAAAAACTATTTTACAATAATGCTATTTTCTATAATAACAGTAACTTATAATGCTGCTGAAGTATTGTCACCCACACTCGATAGCGTGAGGGAGCAGTCTTTTCGCGACTTTGAATATCTTGTAATCGATGGGGCGTCGACCGACGACACTCTAAAGCTGGTGAAACAGGCAGGTATCGCCACCGCCAAGGTGTGGAGTGAGCCCGACAAGGGGCTTTATGATGCCATGAACAAAGCCATAGACCGGGCACAGGGCGAATACCTCATTTTTCTCAATGCCGGCGACTCTTTTGTCGATGCCGAAACTCTGGCGCGCATTGCAGTGAAGGCGCAAGACCACCCCGATGTGGTGTATGGTCAAACTCAACTCGTCGACATGAACCGTAACGTGGTGGGAAAGCGGCACCTCACTGCACCCAAGCGCCTTGATTGGGAGAGCTTTAAGAATGGAATGCTGGTGTGTCATCAGGCGTTTATTGCCAAGCGCACCATTTGCCCAAGCTATGACGTGCAATATCGATTCAGTGCCGACTTCGATTGGTGCATCAAGGTGCTGCGAAACAGCGACCAGTGCGTTTATGTAGGCGACCAGCCTATCATCAGCTTCCTCAACGACGGGCTCACCAGCAAGTACCACAAGACTTCGCTCATAGAGCGATATCGCATCATGTGTCATTATTACGGCACCATCCCAACAACAATCCGGCACCTGAAATTCGCTTGCCGGCACCTGCTGCGCAAGCTCTCCTAAGGTGACAGTATCCCAAGCCGTCTCACCTTTTTTTAGTTGATTGGAGTGAAAAAGTTGCAATTATTAAGTTTTAGTTGTACTTTTGTCGATACATTGTGGCAAAGTGGTCACATGTCAAAGTTTCTCTAACCAAAAACGGCAACATTATGAGCAGCATTAACAAGTGGCGCCTTGAGGACAGCGCCGAAATGTACAATATCAATGGTTGGGGCCTCAAGTATTTCTCAATCAA
>CAMJZF010000095.1 GCA_946410125.1 uncultured Prevotellaceae bacterium
AACCGCCGTTGATGGTGATAGTGCCCAGCACCTTGATAGCCTTGGATGAGCCGCTGACGCTGCTGCCACCGGGACCCCAGCCGCCACCACTCGACTGTCCTGCAGCAGTGCCAGTAGTAGAAACTGTGAGTGTGGGACCAGTGCCGTCGCTTGCGCCCTGCACATAGTTTCCGTTTACTTTAATGCCCTTGCCACCCTTGCCGGTCATGCTGATGTTGATGGTGCCACCCAGCAGGTTGATGTTACCATCGGTCTTAAAGCCCTTGGCTGTGTAGTAGTCGCCGGTACCGCCGGCAGCCTGTGGGGCGCCAGTGTTAGTAATGGTGATAGAGCCGCCATTGGTGGTGAGGCTGGTTGTAGAAATGCCCTTTCCAGCCACGCCGCTCGAGTTGATCTTGAGCACGCCGTCGTTCATCACAAAGT
Organism: uncultured Prevotellaceae bacterium; assembly: GCA_946410125.1. GTDB lineage: Bacteria > Bacteroidota > Bacteroidia > Bacteroidales > Muribaculaceae > Sodaliphilus. The sequence continues at coordinate 424 of CAMJZF010000095.1, forward strand.
CGACAGCCTTAATGCCGCTGCTGTAGCTGGCGTCGCTGTTGATCACCTTCATGGCACCGCTGGGGGTGAGGGTGATGTCGCCTCCGTTGATGGTAACGGTGGCCTTGCTCTTAATGCTCTTGCTCATCTCGCCGCTGTTGGCAACGGTAATGGTGCCTGCGTCAATTGTAATGTTGCCGTCGGCCTTAATACCGGCAGCGTTGTAGCCGGTGCCGGTGTCCTCGCTGATGTCGCTTGTGCCGCCGTAGGTGGCAGTGACGTTGGTCAGGGGATAGGTGCGAGTGCTACCACTGGTTGAGTAGTTGGTGCCAAGCTGATAGTAGATGTCCTCGCCAGTAGAGGGACCGCTGAAGGTTGCCGACTGGATAGTGTAGGTAGTACCGCCACCCCAGCCGCCACCGCTGGTGTAGTTGTCGCTCTTGAAGTAGTAGGTACCACTGGTAGCAGCGCCAAAGTCGTAATAATAGAATGTGAGCGTGCTATAGCCCGATGACTTCTGCACGGTGTTACCGGTGATATTTGCCACCAGTGTGCCGTCGCTCTTGTACAAGTAAACATTTGACCAAGCATTGCCACCGCCATAGCCGCCACCGGTGGGTTTAGCTACATAGACTCTATAAGAAGCCGTTGTGCCACCGCTTCCCGAGCCACTGGTCTCGGCAGTACCACCCTGGCCGTTGGCCTTGACGTTGATTGTGGTAGTAGCTGTCTCCTCGTTGATGAGGATGGTGCCGTCGGCGTTGAGGCCCTTGCCGCCCTGCGCGGTGTTGTTGATGTCGACCGAGCCACCAGTGATGGTGATGTTGCCGTCGGCCTTGACGCTGGTGCCGTAGCTGATGTCGGTTCCGTCAACTACGAGGTTGCCACTTTGCACAACCTTGAGTTCACCGCCTTGCATGATGAAGTCGCCTTGAGTCTTGACACCCTTGCCGCCATTGCTTGTCATGGTGAGGTCGAGCGTGCCACCCTTGAGAGTGATTTCGCCGGTATTGTCAACATCTTCCTCGATGTTGCCGTCATCATCGGTCTCAAACGATACTTGTATGCCGTCGTCGGTCACGTTCTTCACGGTCACCTTGCCGCCATTTTGCTGATAGTACTGATTAATATTGAATCCATCGCCCTTGGCGCCCAGGATATTGATTTCGCCCACGGTTTTCTTTATCTCAACATACTCCTTGCCCCAGAAGGCATGGCTTGAGTTACCTGTGATATTGAGCACTCCTGCGCCCTTGAACTCGGTGTGACCCTTGACGGCGAAGCAACCCTTCTGCGAGCCACCCTCGCCGTCGGTAAGGTTGTTGGTTGTGCCTTCAATCAGCTCCACTGCGATGCGCTTGCCGTCACGAATGTTGATTGCTGCACTGTCGGGGTTGTGAAGAGTGAGCCCGTTGAGCTGCACTGTTATCTTGAGGTCACCATCCTGATAGAACGAGCCGTTAGTAGACTCACCAGCCAGTGAGTAGACAATCTCGGTATTTACATTGGTGTCCTGCAGAGCTACCACATGAGCGCCATTGACCCACGCGGTCATATTCTTGGCGATATTTCCTGCCACAATCACCTTTGCGGCGTTGCCGTTGTAGGCAACGTCAACAGTGTTGTCGGCAACAGGAGTGTTATCGACATAGATGCTGTCGACATCACTTATGTTAAACGTCTTGCCCTGTGCGATGAACGAAACGCCCTCGTTGTAGGTAACAGTGTCGAGCTGCTCGGTGGTGAAGGCCCATTTCACGTCGCCGGTAACCACCCACATGGTCTGGTCGCCTTCAGTTATCTCACCCACAGTCGTTGTAGTGCCTCCAGTTGTTGACGGGTCAACAATGCCAAGCATTATGTCATAGACTGCTGTGACATCGGCACTGGTAACATAGCCGTCACCGTTGACGTCGGCAGTAGCTTCAAAGGTATTGTCGGTGCCAAGCATTACGTCATAGACTGCAGTGACATCGGCACTGGTAACATAGCCGTCGCAGTTCACGTCGCCAACAATGTTGCCACCCTCGGTTTCCTTGCCAAGTCCAAACACGGTATAAAGCACACTGGCAAGGTCGTTGTTTCCCAACTCTACTTGGCCATTGCTTGCCACAATCTTGCCGTCAACAAACTTCAGTGTCAGGTCGGTCGTCGGATATGACACTTCTGAGCCGTTGCTAAGGCCCACATTAAGGTAGGGATAAATAGCTGCCGTTGCAGCCATAACGCCCACCGAAATGAGTAATGTCAATATTATTTTTTTCATAAGCATAATATTAAAAATAGATAGTTTTCTCTTGTAGTAACCCACAAAGGTATTACCACAAAAGAAAATTTCCAACTATTTTCAATTAATGGATTTTTTTTTTAAGCCAACAGAATGTAAATTTTATTGTATTAGAATCTAAAGCCTGCTGTGATGGTGATATCTTGCAATGAATTGAAGAAGCGGTGATCCTTGCTGTGATACAGATGACCATCGAGAATTACATTTAGGCCATAAAAGAATTTTCCTGCATTGCGAACAAGTCCCAGACGGGCCCTGAAGTCGAAAGCAAACATTTCGCGCTCACCATCTACCGAGTCGAAATAAGAATGTCGCCAACCTATTGATGGAGCTGCTGTGACATTCAACAGCCAGTTGCGCCTGAACACCCAGTTGTAGGCATAGCCCACCAAAAAACTATAGGAACGATAATGGTAAGTGTAGCTTAGACGGTCTTCTGGCAAATATTCAATCATTTCGGGCGGCAGGACAGAAAAGTCAATATCCACGTTTTGAGTCGCCGTCAAAAAACCAGCGATAAAGCTGCCCGCACTTCGCTTCTGTATCTTGGAAAAACTATAGGCGGCCGCCTGAGAATACTTGCGATGATTGAAGAAATAATACATATCAAAACCCGACGACACCCTTTTCAAGCCTGTGAATTTTTGATTAGCAAACTTACCGTCTTTATAACTTCCAAATCTATCGATATTTACAGTACCATAGTTTCTGGAACTGTAAGCCTCAAATGAAAAACGTGAAGTGGCAAACGACAAATCCCACTTGCGGTGTTTAGTGGGGTCGCCGCCAAACACGTTGTCGAGGTCAACCGTATAGGTATAACCAATTCCCATGTAAGAGAAATGGAAACCAATACTTGAATTGACATTAGAGTGCAGGAAGACTTTCATATCATTGTCGGCAATCATTCCTCCATAGCTGTCAAGCCAGTCATTGTTAATAATCATTAGCTTAAAGTCCTCCTTAACTCCCACCACATAGGCGGTATCGTAGTTGTTGAAAGCCTTGGAGTAGAAATTATAGGCCTTTGATGCAATATTAAGCAATAGAGGCTTTTTAACCGTGGGGTCGGTAAAGAAACTCCACTCGCCATTTACAATGGCACGCCGCCAGTAGTCATCATCGCGAGTGGTGTCGAAGGGTATTGCGTCAATACTGTCACGTATGTGCTTGAGAAATGCCTTGCGATTCTCGAGCGAGCCAAATGGTGTCACACCATCGCCATAGGCAGAACTTCCCTCACCTGCAACAGCTTTGACAGGCAAAGAATCCCGCATCATTGCCATATCGGGTTCAATAGTCCTTGATAGTGCTTGAAGTGAAAGAACTCCCACAAATGCCAATATTAACGACAATATTCTTCTCATTTTGCTGATGTTGAGTCGGTTAATGAAGATTTGCGAGAACCAAAGCGCAGCAATGTGTCGGCAGGCTCGTTAACGGGCAATGCTGAGCTGTCGGGCTTAGCTGGTTGCTTCTTGTTGAACAACTTATCAAAATCGTGCTTAAACACCACTCCCACCCCCTGAGTGGTCATGGCATTTCGCACGTAATAGTTCTGATCATTGAAATGATTATAGGCCTTAAGCCTTATCGAGCCTTTGCGGTTAAGCAGGTACTCAAGGTCGAAATCCCCAATGAAATTAGAGTTTCGCGTGTTGAAAGTGTTGTCGCGATAACCAAAATTACCATTGAAAATCAACCTGTTGTTGAGCAGCTGACTCGACAGAGCGAGATCAACCTCCACATCACTGAAGTCGCCCTTGTTACTGCGAATGTTAGGTGAAATCTGCCAGTTTTCGCTAATCTGTCCCAAGATACTTGACAACTGCGATGAGATGGTTGACGAAGCTACCGAAGTGAGTTCACTGTTGTAGTTGTTGGTATTGGACTTCATGTAGTCGGGGGTATAAAAACGGTTGAGAGCCAGCAGATAAATTATCTGCCGGTTCATCATCTCATCGGTGCTGATTACACTCTTCACCTTGCGATAGGCATCGCTTGATAGCGAGGGGAATTCCAGGTCAAATGCCAGCTCGGGCTCACTGATGCCACCCTTCACTTTAAGCAACGCATTGACCGGTACATTAGTACGGTTGATGTCACGGTCGGTCGAGAACGAATCATCAAGGTCGGTCAAGTTGGCATTTAGCGAATACACGGCATTTATGTCGAGAATCGCGTTATATGGGTCGCCGTCGAAGCTGATGGTGCTGCCGTTGCGAATGGTAAAGTCCTTGAAAATAATGTCTTGCAGTGTGAAATTATAAGACCCTTTTTCCAGAACATACTTGCCGAACATGCCAAATATCTCGTCAATGCTGTTGTAGTTGATGCGCAGGTTTCCTGAGCCAAATGCCCTGATGCGGTCGCCGCCAACAGGGTCCATTACAAGAATAATCTCGGCCTCAGGAGTGATGTCGGCTTGCAAGTCTATTTCATATTGAGTGGGCTCGGACTGCTGCTGGTTGCCTTGTTCGATTTTCTGAGCCAGCTGCCGCACAATTTCAGGCACAGTGTCCTGCTGATGGCTCTCGACAGCCTTGACAGGCACATTGGTGGCATTATCGCGGTCACGGTCACGGAATGTGATGAAGTTGTACTCACCAGCCTCTTGCGTGTCGCTGAGAACAAAGGTGAACTTGCTGCGACTTGCCGACTCCATGTTAACCCCAATGCGCACCTCACCAGGCTCGCCGGCGATAATCGCGGTGCCGTTGCCATAGATGGTGCCATACCAGTCGGGGTTCATGTTAGGAGTAATATCGTAGCAGAGGAAACCCTGGGCATCGGTGACGGTGAAGTTGAATTCAGGATTATGGAAGGCATCGTGCTTTAGCCAGCCGTTGAGTTTAGCGGTGTTCTTTTCGCGGTCGGTGATGGTGATGTCGCTGAACTTTATCAAGCCAGGGACGATGTGAACCGAATCGGTGCAGCTGTAGGTGGTATTGGTGTAACCCACCTTGAGACTGAAGTCCTCGGCATAGACATCGCCCTTGAGGTCAATGGTCTTGAAGTTGCCAAACAGCACGGCGTGTCCCGAAACCAGCCCATGCACCTCATCGGTGAAGGCTTCCATGAAAGGTTTCATGAACTCTACGTTGGCTCGGTCGGCATCAAACTCCAGGTATAAAGAGTCGGACCCTGCAAATATCTCGCCATTGATGTAGGTGTGCCTGCCATTGCTTTGCGACAGGTCGCATCCAAGCACTACACCTGTATTCTCACTGTCGAAGTGGCTCTCAATATCGGCATCACCCATTGGCGCGCCATTATAATAAAGGTTGTCGACATGAAGCTTTGGCGAGGTGCTTAGTCGCGGCGACTTTGAGAACAAGTCGGCAAGCTGCAGCTCACCCGTTGCCACCCCACCAAAGTTGACATGATTAATCTTGAGTGTCTCAAAGATGTAGTCGAGATGTATGTTTTGAAGCGACACATTAAGCGCATCGTCGGGATTCTTGGAAACCCTGCCTGCAATCTTTATGAACTGGTCGTCGCAAGAGCCTTCAATTCCGTCAACATCAATAACTCCACCCTCATAGCTAAGGCGCCCTTGATGCACATCCCACACAGTGTCGTTAACAATCACCTTAGTGGGATTTACATTGACATTTGTCATGAACTTGCCGTTAGCGTCGCGTCCCAGCAGTGCCGACAGGCTCACGGTGCCGTTATACTGCCTGTCGCGCTTGAACACCCAGTTGATATTGGCATCCACTCCATCATTAACGGCATTGGCAGTAAGGTTAAGTGCTATGTTGCCTTTCTTGTTGGGGAAGATGGTCTGAGCATTCATCATCACATTGTCCGACTGCGATTCCTTGCCAATGTGCAGCTTTGTGCCCTCGATAATCTTGTTGCCCTGCTGCAGATAAGGCAAGTTCAGGTCAACCGCGAGTTCTTTTTCCCGCTCGTTGAAAAATCCGTTGATTGTAGCCTTGTAAATGAGCTTCACGGGCAGTTTTACATAAGAAGACATGTAAGACTCAAATTCCTCGTTGGGTTCAATCTCAAAGTTGAATGTAAAATTGTTATTGCCTGTGCTTGGAGGAAGATGGCCGTTCATGAATTCAGGAAAGCATCTCGAAGCAATGCTCTTGAATGCCGGCACAAGGCTTTTGAAATCGTAACTGCCGGTGATAGAGCCATGCAGGAAATCGGTGTTGATATCGATGTTCTTAGGCCCCTCGCCTCGACCGGCATCGACGGTAAAGTTGCTCAAGTGAAACCCTTTGCCGGTGTTGCTGTTGATAAACGACACATTATTGATATTGACCATTCCAGCCAAATTGTCAAGATTATTGCCTGTTACAGCCGCCGACATGGTTAGGTTAAGGTCGTTGGTAGGATACTTGTTGGCAATGTTGAACTTGGCTAAGTTCACATTCTTGGCATCAAGGTCAAAGTTATAGACCGAATTAACTCCATCGAGAGTAGCGGTGCCGTTAAGATGCACCTTGCCATTGGGGTCGTTGATGGCGAGATTACCGCTGTAAACGTTGTTGTTGACATCAACGTCGGCATCAATATTGTGATAGCGATACCCCTTGAAATCAACGTAATCGACCTTTCCCTGCAGGTTGCCTGTGATTGAGTTGTCGTTGTGAATGGTGCCGTTGACCGATGCTTTCAACGCCACCTTGCCAAGTAAGTCTTCCTTAGCCAGCAGGCGTCCAATATTGAAGTCGGTAGTTGACACCAAGCCATTGATGAGCCTGCCTCCTTTTTGGTTGTCATACTCGCCGTTGAGCGTGAGACTTCCAAGCGACGTGTCGAGGTTGATATCACCCTTGACGTTGTCGACATTGCCCTTGGCAGCTCCCTTGAGGTGAATGTCGCCACACTTGTCAATCATTGCCTGAACATTGGCGGGGAGATGGGCATAGGCACCCGTCAGGCGCGCCAGTTCGCCACGCGAAGCAGTGAGGTCGATGTGCCTCACGTCAAAGTCCATGGCCCTTGGAGCGCGATAATTGCTGAAAGTGCCGTCGAGGTCGAGTTTTACGCTACCCCTCTGAGCATTGACGAGCAGCTTGCGAACGTCAATCTCATCTCGCGAAACTGTGGCATCGACAGTAAAGTTTACAGGGTCGGTAAATTGCCCCAGCTGCGGCACAAAACTCTTCAGATCGCTCAGTGTAACGTAATTGTCGGTCATGTCGAGCTTGATGGGTTGCATCTTCACTTCGTTGACGGCATTCTTGAGCGACGAGTAGTGGAAAGTGGTGTTGGCAGGTGTGAGATGAGTGCCTGGCAAGTCCACGACGAGGTCCTGGATCTCAGTCCTCGTGTCGTCGATTTTGAACTTGCCACTCAGGCGGTCGAGCCTGAATCCGTTGTGCTCGTCGAGAGCCAGACGGTTCACGTCAATAATAAAGTTATTGTTCTTGATGCGAGGAAACTCCAGGTCGGCAGTCAAGTTGGTAATGTGCACATGGTTAACGTCAAGTGTGCCGGCTGCCTTGCGTGGCTCATTGAGAACGTCGTAGGCAAGGTCGCTGTTGTGAATGACGGCATTGTTGATGCGTATGTCGTAAGGTGTGGGCGGTTTGCCAGGCTTGGGCTTGAGTTTATCGATTATAAACTGCAGGTTAGTGGGACTGTCCTTGTCGGGGCGCGTCACCGTGCCGTGCAAGCCGTCAATCTCGGCAAAATTGAAAATCACCTTGCGCTTGACAATTAGGTCATAGAGACTCACTCCGGCACCAAGCTTGTCCACCTTGATAAGGTCTCCCCCACTCTGGTCGGGAATCTTCACTCCGGTGAGCACAACCTGATTGAATGGCGAAATACTGATGCCGTCGATTGTGACATTGGTTTCAAGAAACTTGCTAAGCTCTCGCTCACCCACCGCCTTGAGCTTATTCTGGAAATATGGCATACTCACACCCAGATAGATGGCACTATAAGCCACCACGAGCAGTACAACCACCGTCATGACAGTTGCCCGCAAAGTGTTATAAGTCCATCTTAAGGCCTGGTTCATAATCCAAAATTTCTCGTTTTGACTAAATAAGAATCAGCTGGTTTAAAATGTAATGTACTCTCTACAATCTCGCATTTAACGACTGGTTAAGATATGGCAAGTTTGACATTGCCACATTTACCCTTTGTCTTATTATAACCTTCCATCCTATAAGGAAAAAATGGTTTTAACTTACAAAGTTAGATAGAATTTTCCATATTATCATCATTAAAACGACAAAATGAGCCAAAAAAGAACCGAACTATCATAAAACAGAAATCGCTAACCACTCATTGACAAGCGATTAGCGATTGGAAGCGTGGTCCCACTTGGGCTTGAACCAAGGACTCCCTGATTATGAGTCAGGTGCT
>CAMJZF010000096.1 GCA_946410125.1 uncultured Prevotellaceae bacterium
ACTGGGCTTATATCAACTTCCTGCAAGTTGGCAAAAACATCATAATGCCTAAATTTGATATTGACGAAGATGCAATAGCCTTACAATATATTCAAACTGCTTTCCCTAATTGCAATATTCGTCAAATAGAAATGAAAGAGATAGCAAAAAAAGGTGGAGCGTTACATTGTTTAAGCTGGAATGTATATCTGCCAAAACACGAGTAAAAATGTAAATCACCACCTATAAGATATTTTTGTCCCTCGGCAATTTTCGGTTATCTCGGGGGACAGATGGGGGACAAAATGGGTGATAATCTGCAAAAATCGAAGTTAAAAATCAAAAATCTGCAAAAATGGGCGCAATTCTTAATGCTTGAAATTAAGCGATTTAAGATCCATATTTGCAGATAGTATGCTTTTCTTTGCAAAAAATCACTTGCCGACGCAGAAGTGGGCGAAGATTTCGCCAAGGATGTCGTCGGTTGAGATTTCGCCGGTGATTTCTCCCAGGTAGTGCATGCACTCGCGTATGTCTTGACTCACAAGGTCGCCGCTGATGCCAGCGTCAAGCCCTTGCAGAGTGCGTTCGAGAGCCTCGCTTGCTCTCACAAGAGCATGATAGTGGCGTGCATTGGTGACAATAACCGCGTTCTCATCGCTGACTTGCGGCAAAGCGGCTGTTTCAATAATATCTTGCTTGAGTTGTTCCACGCCAATGCCTTCACGCGCTGATATTTGTGCAATCTTAACACCAAGCTCATTTAGCTTTTTGACCACATCGTGCGCACTACCAGCGTCAATCTTGTTGATAACGGCTATAAGTTCCTTGCCGTGGCAATGGTCAACAATCTGATGGTAAAAATCTTCAAGTTCGCCAACAGGAGCAGTGGCATCAATTACCCATAGAACAATGCGAGCTTCGTCCATCTTCTTAAACGAACGCTCGATGCCCATGCTCTCAATCACGTCACTCGACTGGCGAATGCCGGCGGTATCGATAAAGCGCAGCAGCGTCCCTCCCATCACAATAGTGTCTTCTATCACATCACGAGTAGTCCCCTTGATGTCACTGACCAGTGCACGATCATCACCAAGCAGCACATTGAGCAATGTAGACTTACCTGCATTGGTTGGTCCCACAATTGCCACAGGCAGGCCGTTCTTGATTGCGTTTCCTGCATGATAGGAACCTGCGAGAGAGTCAACAACCTCTTTGATACTCGTTGCCAACGCAGTGAGCCGTTTACGGTCGGCAAAAGAAACGTCTTCCTCGCTGAAATCGAGCTCAAGTTCGATTAACGACACAAACTGCAACAGCTGAGAGCGAAGGGAGCTCAACTGACGGCTGAAAGCCCCGCGCATCTGGTTCATCGCAACATGGTGCGAAGCCCTCGACTGCGAGGCTATCACGTCGGCAACAGCCTCGGCTTGTGAGAGGTCAAGCTTTCCGTTGGCAAAAGCGCGCCGGGTAAATTCGCCACCAGCAGCCGCACGGCACCCTGCATCAATAAGGGTAGCAATCACCTGCTGCTGAATCCACATTGAGCCATGGCACGAGAGTTCCACAACATCCTCGCCAGTGAAAGAATTAGGGGCTCTAAAAACGGTTAGCACAGCCTCATCAAGTATTTCACCATGCGAGTCCACGATGTGCCCAAAATGAACTGTGTGGCTTACCATTTCGCTTAGCGGCTTCCCTTTCCATCGCTGCTGCACCATGGCAAGAGAATCGTCGCCACTCACCCTAATCACCGCTATACCCCCCATGCCGTGAGGTGTAGATACTGCACAAATCGTGTCCATATTTAGTTGTTAGTTGTTAGTTATTAGTTTTTAGTTTAGTTCCACTGGTCAAAATTGCATTGGCTTTCAACAGCATGCTCAACGTCGTCGGGCAAAGCACCAAAGAAATCGTGTCCAGTAATGCGCTCCACTTCATCGACAGTGCAAGAATGGCGTTTCACGCCTCCCCCACCCTCGTGGTTGTCATAAACAAATCCTATCGCACGATTGCGGTTAGGGTCAAGCACAACCTTAAAGAACCCACTTGGCACCACAATATCGTTGTTCCTGCCAATGCGCCTGTTCGAGCCGTTAAAAATGGGTCCTGTGACAACTATCAACTTGCCGTTGCTACGTGCCCAGTCATGAATCTTAAGCTCCAACCTATTCCAGCTACCACCATTCAAATCATGATCCTGCGGGCAAATGTTGGTCATCAAGAAACAGTCGCTCATCGACTGCCGGCTCCAGCGCATGTCATTGGCAGGTGCCATGTGACCACGATCATAGCCACTGCCTTTATATTCATGCCACTCAGGGCAGCCCTTTACCGACGGATCGGAATAAAACTTATAGTTTCGACGGCGCTCAGCTCCTGGGCCATCGGTGAGCGATACCATTGTATTGGTAAGAACATAGCTCACACAGTTAGGCACCCTGTAAGAAGGATTGAAATTGACCGTCATGGCAGTATATCGCTTTACCGTGTTGCGATAATGTGGATTCACCTTCACCTCGGTCAAACCAGAGCTCACCGCCTGCACATTCTTAGATGCCCGATTGATGTAAGATTCCCCACTTGGGCGTTGCGAGTTGCGATTCTCAAAATATTCAACTTGCCCGTTGCGCTTGTTACCATTCTTGTGCTTCTTGTGCTTAGCATCAACACAGAACGACATAACAAGCACAGTGGTTATTGCCAACAAGCATACCAAACCAAATCTTCCTAACCTTTTCATAGAACATTAATTTTCAGTTTAACAAATTCCCCACAAGATATGCAAGAATCATGCCAAACCACAATGTGCCGTCATCGGTTCATCCATTGATTTAGGTTACAGGTTGCCTCAATCGAGTTCTCAACGTCGTCGGGAAGCGAATTAAAGAAGTTCATGCCTGTGCGTTCTTCCACCTCATCGACGCTAACGGCATAGCTCTTGAGCGGGCCGCCACAAGGCCTGTTTGGACAAATGAACGCTATTGCTTTCACAGGTTTTGTGGCTGGCGACAACAGCACCTTAAAGAATGCCTCGGGAACCGCCACATCAACGTCCTGCCCAATGACGTCATATTTCTTGCCCATGACGGGGCCAGTAATAACGACAATCGACTTGTCGCGACGAGCCCATTCACGCACTTTCATCTCAATATCGTTCCACAAGCCGGCATTTAGAGCGGCATCCTGCGGACACACATTGGTGAGATAAAACGTCTCATTCATGGCTTGCTCATCCCATTTCATATCGCCAGCAGGTGCCATGTGACCACGGTCGTAACCCGAATCACGATAGTCCCACCAATTAGGGCACCCAGGCACATTCTCATCGCGCTCAAAATTGCCACTGCGCTCACGCTTGCCACGAGCCTCGGCGGCGGTAATCTCATAGGTCACACAATTAGGAATGTGCAACTGCTTGTTGAAATGAGCCGTGTAACCTTTATACCTGACAACCATGTTGCTCATGCCACGAGGGAAAATCACGCTCTCATAATTTAGGCTTTCATTTCCTGCCTGATTATCATGCGGCGGAGTCATTACCTGCGACTGCCCACCGGCATCGTCTTGCGTGGAAACATCGCTGCCGCCACGAGCATACATTACAGCAAGCACAACCACCAATGTCGCCCAAAGTGCCCACTGCAACCATCGCTTTATCTTGTTTTTATCCATTAATTAAGAGACTCAAGGAATTATAAACCAAAAACTGATAACTGATAACTGATAACTGAAAACTAATAACTACCCAACCGGCTCAACCCAGTCGCCTTGCTCCTTTATCAAAGCAATGAGACGAGGAATCGCATCCTGCTCGGGAATATTCTTTTCAACGCACTGCTTGCCCTTGTAGAGACTAATGCGCCCAACGGCAGCACCCACATAGCCATAGTCGGCATCGGCCATCTCGCCCGGGCCATTCACCACGCATCCCATCACCCCAATCTTAAGGTGAGTGAGATGAGAAGTGGCCTCCTGCACACGGTGCACCGTAGTTTGAAGGTCAAACATCGTTCTGCCACAGCTCGGGCATGAAATAAACTCGGTCTTCGTTGTGCGCAACCTGGCAGCCTGCAGAATGGCAAAAGCGTAGCTCACCACGTCGCTTTGGCAATTAAAGTTTGGGGCTTCAAGCCACACACCGTCGCCCATGCCATTGAGCAGCACAGCACCAAAGTCAGCACCCGCCTTCACTTGCAACCATTCCTTGTCACTGTCGTGATAAGTATTGTACAAGACCACAGGGCATGAAATTCCCGCATCGTTAAGCCCGTGGATAAGAGCCTGCTGGCAACCGCTCACATTTATATTATCGGGAGTGATGATTAAAGCCAAGTTATCACAATCCTTGACGAACAACAGGTTCTCAACCGGTGTGCTTGCCGGTACTTCAAGCCACTTGACCTGAGCTTGCACCTCATTATCCCAGTTTTCAAGAGTGAACAATGGTGTTGTATTGCTGTCGCCATTGTAAATTGCAGCCGGAACAATGAAGCGGTCGGTATCGTTCAGTGCCCCATTCTCACTGTAGTAAAAGTCAGGACATCGGTTGCCATTTATGTCTTGTGGCTTGCACGAGGCAATGACAACAGGAGTCTTGCCACCTATTAATCCTGAGATGCTCTTACCCACGCGACGTTCAGGACACAATGGGTCAAAGCCTTTACTATAACAGCCGTTGATGTGAGGATGACCCTGTCGGCTGGCAATATATTCAACGAGTTTATTGGCAACCGGCACTTCAAGTTCAGGATCCTCGCTCAACGACACGCGAATGGTGTCGCCAAGGCCTTGACTCATGAGGGCACCTATTCCCACGGCACTCTTGACACGCCCGTCCTCGCCAAAGCCAGCCTCGGTAACGCCAAGATGCAGAGGGAAATGCATGCCTTCTCGATTCATGGCATCAACCACTCGCCTCACAGCCTCTACCATCACCACCACATTAGAAGCCTTCATCGAGATTACCACATCATAAAACTTTTGCTCCACAAAGACACGGAGGAATTCCATTACGCTCTCGACCATGCCCTCGGCAGTATTACCATAGCGGCTCATTATGCGGTCGCTCAACGAACCGTGGTTAACCCCTAATCTAACGGCAGTCCCGTGCTTGCGACACAAGTCGATAAAAGGGACTAACGCATCGTGAATGCGTTGCAACTCGGCTTGATATTCCTCGGCTGTATAGCTCAGGCTCTTGAATTGCCGTGCCGGATCGACGAAGTTGCCAGGATTGATGCGCACCTTGTCGGTAACTTGAGCCGCTGCCAGTGCGGCACGAGGGTTGAAATGAATGTCGGCAACAAGCGGCACATTGCAGCCACGCTTGCGCACCTCGGCGCGTATGAGCCCCAGGTTCTCGGCTTCACGCACCCCTTGAGTGGTAAGACGCACATAATGAGCACCGGCATTGGCAATGCGCAAGCACTGCTCTACACTTGCTTCAATATCGTTGGTCGAAGTGTTGGTCATCGACTGCACCCTAACGGGATAGTCACTTCCCAGCGGTGTGTCACCAACGTTAACTGTAACCGTTTTGCGTCGTTGATAGTTAAACATATATTATTATTGTTTTTCGTTTATTCTATTGAAATTACACTTCCCGTCAGCCAAAGAGTCGCATCATTAACGACACACACAGCAAGCCATTGAGGAAACCTGCCATGATTTGAAACACGTCGTGCCTCTTGAGCATCAAGCGGGCTGTGCCAAGCACCCCGCACAACATTATAGCCACTACTATAAACAGCATCATCCATGCAGGGCTGATAACCTCAAGATTCATGGCATCGAGTTGCCACAGCATAGCGAGCACGCCCGCCATTCCTGCCATGTGAGCACTGATTTTCCACTTCAGGTTCACGATTGTGGAAAAAAGACAAGCCAAGGCGCCACCTGCACAAAGCATCACCAGCCATAGCGGCTCATGAGTGTAGGCAAGATACCACACCGCCACGGCATAGTAGATAGTGCCAGTAATGTAAGGGATGAGGCGTTCCTCACGTTTTATCATGCGCTTGTCCCTTATAAACTTGAAGTTGTGTAGCACGGCGATAGTTGCCATGGGCAACACACATGTTATGCCAAAGAAAATCACCAGTAACTTGATGCGGGCACCAGTCGAGTCGAGCACCTTTGGCGAAATGCTCAATGCCATGAACATGCCATAGCTGGGTGTGAGCAGTGGGCTTAGCACTGTTGAAATAAACTTTGCCAGCTCATCAAGAAGCCGTATTTTAGAAATGCGAGAAGTCATTTTGTAACTCTATAACGTTTTTCGTTGTCTTGCAACTGGAATGTTTAATGCATCACGATATTTAGCCACAGTGCGCCGCTTGATAGGGAACCCTTGCTCCTGAAGGGCGTTGCACAATTGCTCATCACTCAATGGCTTCTTTTTATTCTCACCGTCAACAAGTTTCCTGAGCGCTTCCTTGATGGCTATCGAAGAAATCTGGTCATTGTCGTCAAGCCCCTTGCTGAAGAAGTATTTCAAGTTGAAGATGCCCCAGTTGGTATCAACATATTTGTTTTGATGCGCACGAGACACCGTCGACACGTCATAGCCCGTTGCTATAGCAATATCATTCAGTACCATTGGCTTGAGAGTCATTGTGTCGCCTGTGATAAAGAATTCCTGTTGCTTGAGCATGATAGCTTTCATGATGTTGAACAGTTTTTCCTGACGCATCTTGAGCAACTTTATGAAATTGCCGGCATTCTCATACTGGCGCTTAACAAGCACGTCCTCGTCACGCTCCTTGATGTCGCTCTTGCGCCCGGCAATGCGCTTATATTCTATTTCATAGCTCTCCGAGATTTGCAACTCGGGGATGTCATTCACGACAGTGAGATGAAGCGTGTCGTTCTCGGCAGTAATCACAAAGTCGGGAGTAATGTGAGTAGCATTACCCATGCGCTCACCGCTGTTAAAAATATTGCCTGGGCGAGGATTGGTGCGCTTGATAATTTGGTCGGCTTTATGAAATATTTCCTCATCAATTCCCAGTTCATTAAGAATCTTGTCGTAGTGGTGACGCTCATAAGAATCGAAATGCTTGTCAATAATAGCGTGAGCCACGCGGGCAGCTTCAATGTCCACGCCCTTCATGTCCTCAATTTGCAGCAAGATGCACTCCTGTGTGCTCGTTGCGCCAATTCCTGCCGGTTCAAGGTCGTGTATCATGTCAAGCACCTCTTCCACCTCTTGAGGAGTCACGAACTCATTCTCACGCGAGATAATGTCACCGCAAATCGACGTGACAGGGCGGCGCATCAAGCCGTCATCATCAATCTCGCCAATAATGTACTCGGCTATGAGCAGCTGACGCTCGGTCAAATCTCGCTCGCGCATCTGGTTCATCAGCACTTCATACATCGATTCCTCGTTAACCACCGGTGGGCGATAGTAGTCGGCATCGCTGTTGTGTCGGCGACGAGTCTGTATAAACCCCAGCCCGTCATCATTGCGGTCAACATAGTCCTCATCGCCCTGAGTATAAGGCGACTCAAATGGGTCTTCGTTATCCTTGCCAACCTCGGCAGTCTCTTCGTTGCCATTGTCATCAACGCTGTCGTTGGCAAAGTCTTCCTGCTCGGCACTGTCGGCGAGCTCAAGAGCCGGATTGTCGTCAAGCTCCATCTCAATGCGGTCCTTGATCTCCTCATCGTTCATCTCGATGAGTTGCCCAAGAATCACCTGATTTTGGTTGGCACGCTGAATCTGGATCTGCTCCTGACTAAGCTTCTGTATTTGTTGGAAATTATTGTTTTCGCTCATGCTCATCAATGGTTTTTTATTTGCTCACAAAATTAATCAAATCGGCACAATTCAGCAAGAAAAAACACCGATTTTCTTGTTTTTTAGCCACCAACCCCCATGGGTACAGGCAGTACACAAGTTCACACATCAGCCCCCTCTCAATCTCCCCCTCAAGGGGAGAGGTAGCTGTCGCCGGAAATCGTGGGACAAATGGGACAGGTGGGACAGATGTGTGGTTGCCTGATTTAGGTTGACTGTTTTTTGGGTTTTCCATAGCTTCGAAATTATTAATAATATATTCACATGTGCGTGCAAAGATAGTAATGTTGCCAAGAGAAAAACATATTGAAAAAATAGATGAGAGGGGAGAGAGGCCGGCTGCGCTGTTTTTTCTTCACACAAATTACCGTGAATTGACCGCAAGTTGCCATAAATATAAAATAATACACATCAGCCCCCTCTCATTGAGGCTGTTGCAAAACTCAGAATTAGTGCGCTTCGCGCAGAAATCATTCAAATAGTTAAAAATCTAACAAATAAATAATTTACTTAGAATCAATTCATTAAATATTGCTTGATTTGTTATAATTTGTTAGATTTCTCGCCGAAGGCGACTAAAAAGTTGTTTTGCATCACCCTAAGGCTTGGGACTACCACACATCAGCCCCCTCCCAATTATGCATTGCGCATTTGGGCATTGTGGATTAATAAAGTGCCTTACTCTAAATTGGGCAAGATGTCGTTTTCGACATGGTCGAGGATGCTCATGAGCTCGGCCTTAGTGGCAGCACGAAGCATGGCAATGCGAGTGTCGCGAAAGTTGGGAATGCCCTTAAACAAGGGGGTGGCGGCAAGATGCCGACGAATGTGCAAAATGCCCCGATACTCATCGATGCGGTCGATGCTCTCGTCAATCTGTCGACGAATGAGCGACATCTTCTCATGGAAGCTGATTGTGGGCATGGTTCCATTATTGAGAAACTGCTTCATCTCCCTAAAAATCCATGGGCACCCTATTGAGGCACGCCCCACCATGATGCCGTCAACGCCATAGCGGTCGTAATACTCGACCAATTTTTGGGCATTAGTGATATCACCATTGCCAATGATAGGAATTGTCATGCGGGGGTTGTTCTTAACCTCTCCAATAAGAGTCCAGTCGGCCTCTCCGTTATACATCTGCGAACGAGT
>CAMJZF010000097.1 GCA_946410125.1 uncultured Prevotellaceae bacterium
ATACCTGGCTCATACGCTCAAATCAAGATTCCAACTTACCAAATGGATTACAATGTCGACATCGACAAGGAATCTCTCGGTGAATATCTGCCTACTTGGGAAAAATATGACATGTTCTCTCTAAAGTGCAAAAACACAGAGGAAACTGTCAGGGCATATTCTATGGCGAACTATCCGGCAGAGGGCGACCGATTCATGCTCACTGTGCGCATCGCAACTCCACCTTTCAAGCCTAAACCACAAACCGGATTTATGGATGTAAGTCCTGGTATCGCTTCGTCCTACATCTTCACGCTCAAGCCTGGTGACAAGGTTGTCATGAGTGGCCCTTATGGCGACTTCCACCCCATTTTCGACTCTAAGAAAGAAATGATTTGGGTTGGAGGCGGTGCCGGCATGGCTCCTTTGCGTGCCCAGATTATGCACATGACAAAGACATTGCACACTCGTGACCGAGAGATGCACTATTTCTATGGGGCACGTTCTTTGAGCGAGGTATTCTACCTTGAGGACTTCCTTGAGATTGAGAAAGAATATCCAAACTTCCACTTCCATCTCGCTCTTGACCGTCCTGACCCTGTTGCCGACGAGGCAGGAGTAAAGTACACACCAGGATTCATTGCTCCTGTTATGTATGAAACTTATCTCAAGGATCACGAGGCGCCCGAAGACTGCGAGTACTACATGTGCGGTCCAGCCATGATGAGCAAGACCGTCAACGAAGTTCTTGACAAGTGCGGGGTTGACCCCTCGTCAATACACTACGACAACTTCGGCTAAAGTTTGATAACTATAAAAACAAGGCAGGCTTCTTATTAACCTGCCTTGTTTTATTATTTACTTTGATTAGAATTATCACTTCATTGCTCTAATTTTTACTTCAATGCCAGAGCCTTTGAGCAAGGTGTTGATTTGCTCAACTGGTGTCTCGCTGTAGTGGTATAGATATATGACCTTGGGGTTGAACATGCGTGCGGCTTTTGCCAGTTGCTCGGGAGTCATGGTATAGGGCTGGTTACATGGCAGGAATGCTATGTCAATACCCTTGAGATTAGCCATTTCAGGGATATCCTCGGTATCGCCAGCTATATAGATGCGCAATCCGTCAAGGGTGAGCACATAACCATTGTCACGACCTTTGGGGTGGAATTTCAGATGCTCAGGAGTAATATTATAGGCTGGAACTGCTTCTATTGTGATATCGTCACGCAACTGAAGCCTGTCTCCATTGATCATTGCTCTTCCGCTTCCAAGCATTTCGGCACAGCGTTTGTTGAGAATAACCTGAGTTTTCTCGCTTGTGAGAGTGGCTATTGCTTCTTTGTCAAAATGATCGAAATGCTCATGAGTAACAAGAATGAAATCCGATTTAACAAACTCTGAATAATCGGTCACTGGTGGCAATTCACGCACAGGGTCAACCTGTATCGAAAGTCCATCATACTTAATCTCCAAGCTGGCATGCTTGATAAATGTGAATGTTACTTGTTTGCCCGACTGGGTGGCATAAACATCGTCTTGAACCATAATATTGTTATTGTTTTTTACCTGTTGCGACGTACACGACAGGCACATTAATGATGTGAAAATTGCAGTTAAAATTCTATTTCTCATGATCTTCTTTTTATTTATTCAACAGGTAGAATGTTCTTGAAATCTTTCCAAGGCTTGGCACTTTTGTAGGCATCGACCGACGACGCAGGGACATAAAGCGTTGTTTTCTTCTCGCTAATCTTTTTGAGTACGGGTGGAACCACGGCAAGGCAAGTAATGCTTTGCATCTTACATTTCTCCAGTATCTTATCGCCTATGGTCTGAATGCTTGCTGGCAAAGTGAGCTGAGTTATCGCTGTACCACGAAATGCATTATTTAAAATTTCAACCACACCATCGGGAAGGATTAGTGACGGCAATGACTTGCAATCACGCAGAGCGTTCTCCCCTATCGACCTCAAACCAATTGGCAACGTTATTGAAGTCAGCTTGTCACATCCACGCATCATTTCCTTGGGCATAGCAGTCACACCACCAAGCATGACAAGGGATTTCATGTTCTTGCAGTCACGGAAAGCGTTCTCTTCAATAGTTGTCACTGTTGCAGGAAGTGTCATTTCTTCTATGCCACTTTTCTTGAATGCATTCTTGCCTATAGATCTCAGAGACTCGGCTCCATCAATAGAGACAAGCGCCTTACATTCCTCAAAGGCACTTTCCCCTATCTTCTCCAGCACCGATGACAACAATACTGATTTTAGCGATGAGCAACCTTCAAACATTCGCTCCGGTAATGTTGTCACACTGGCAAGCACATTGGCGGTAGAGAGATTCTTACAATCGGCAAAGGCTTTGGTGCCAATTGCCTTAACGTTTTCAGGAATATCGATGGTCTTAAGCGAAGAACACCCATTAAACGCATTAGAGCCAATGACTCCAAGCGATTCAGGAAAGGTTACCCCTTCAAGACTGAGACATTTCACGAAAGCGCCATTCTTAATTGTTTCAACTCCGTTAGGAACAGTAAAATAACCTTTAATCGCAGGAGGGAAACACAGTAGCTTGGTTCCGGTGTTATCATATAATACTCCATCTTCAATGCTATAACGGTCGCTGCCCCGCTCTACGATAAACTCTTTCAACTTGGACATATAACCTGGAGAATCATTCTCTATGACAACTCCTGCCGGAAGTAACAACGCAGTCAGATTTGTACCCTCAAATGCGTCGTCACCAATAAATGAAAGGTTATAAGGCAAATTTATTCGTGACAACGGCACATTATGGAATGCCTCTTTCCCTATTTCTCGTAAAGATAAAGGCAACTCTAAATTCCGCAAATCGCTGCAGCCATAGAAGCAGCGGTCTCCCAACTGCTCTATGCCTTCGGGCAAATTGATACGCTTTAAACGGGAACAACCTCGAAAGGCTTCATCACCAATTTCTCGAATGTTGGTGCGAGGCATAAACCTTACTTCTTCCAGTTTGCCACAACCCTCAAAGGCATCACTGTCGATGCGTCTCAATGAGCGTGGCAACGACACATATCGCAGGCAGCTCATATAGCTGAACATGCTGGATGATATCACATCATGTTCGGTTCGTGTAAGAAAACTGCCTCCTCCACCCACTATTCTCACTCGCTCAAGTTCAAGGTCAAGATAATTATCAACGCTGCGACCTTGAGCATCGCGAGCACCACTACGCCCACCTATTTTCTTTATTAACTTGGCATCATCGCCATTCATTGATCCGCTCAACCTAATGCAACGCACCAGCTTTTCTTCATCGGGTGAGATATATTCTTTTAGTGTTCCTGGTTGGCGTAGGTCAACGTCAAGCACGTCTCCTCTTAGGTATGACTTGCGAGGTCTTACTTCTTCATCAGGGGAAATCAACGCTGCCGAAGCTATAGACATCGACAATAATAAAAGAGAAATCAAACTTAATGAACGTACTATACTCATAATAAAAAAAAATTTTTTTGAGAATTATTTTAATTTGAGAGCAAAGTTGCAAAAATTATTCGAATATCACAATAAATACTATTGTTATTTTCATTATTTATTTATACTTTTGCAAATCGATTGATGGATTGAAAGCATGAATATAAATCTGTATTGTTTATTTTCTTTTCTCAATCATTTTTATTAACTTTAAACCAATAATTTAAAATGAAAAAGTTTCTTAAGTCTGCACTATGTGTAGCATTCTTCGCAGCAGTAGTTTCTTGTAGTGGGGTTAGCAGCAAGTATCCACCCACTGGAGATATGGGAAAGGATGCTAAGGCCCTTATTGAAGAGGTTATGAAAGACAAGCCCGACGAAGCCAAATATGATGAGATGGCTAAGTCTTATGAAGCCTATTACAAAGGCGAAGGCAAATATGACGAGTTTGAAAAAGCCGTTGAAAAAGCAATGCAAGATGAGATGACAAAACAACTCAACGACATCACCAAAGACTTCGACAAGAAACTTGACGATGCTGTTGACCAAGCAGTTGATGAAGCCGTAGATAAAGCTAACAAAAAATTGGGAAAATAGTACTACTCATCTTAAAGTTTTATAAGGCACTCGATACTTCAAGTAATCAAGTGCCTTAATTATACTCTCGTTAATTCAGCCCATCTTGGTTAAACCATTGTGATGTGGAGCCATCTAATTTAATGTCACCATAGCAACATTTTTTAATAAAGCTTTTGCTTGTTTTTTGAAATGAATGATATAATTTAGCCACAAAATTATAATGAACATGAAAAGAACAACTTTAGTGTGTTTAATTGCGCTCACAACACTAACAATGGGTGCCGAGAAGATTAGAGTCAATCTCAATAAGCAATTTATCGAGGATTCCGCATTTGTAATTCCCGACAAAACTATTGAAACTAAAATGCCATGTCTTACTGTCGCCAACGAGAAATATGATTTCACTAAGAATTTGCTGAATATCATGAGCAATATTGCAGTTGAAGACTTGGACAACAGAGTTTTCTTGGTAGAGCTGAAATATGCAGGTGCCGGCATAGCTATAAACATTGCCTCGAAAGACATTCTTGACTTGCATGACGTGCATTTTCAAGGCGATATTCTCGTGAAGAATTGCCATTTTGTACTTGTTGCCAATGATGACAACAAGGAGCTGTTGAAGACTTACTTCAAGAAAGTTAGAGGCAAGTCAGTTGTCTTTGAACGCACATTTGAGAAAGTGCTTGACATTCTTGTTCCTGAACCCACATACTACAAGGCTACCTATAATGAAAGGCAACACAATGTTCAAGTCAAAGAGTACATCATTAACAACAATGACAAGCTACATTCACCTAAGCCTCCAAAAACAAATACACAACCAGAAACTCCTGTCGACGACAGCGATGCTTTTGATATAGACATTGAACTCACTGAAGAATAATTTAGCCTAAAAATCTTGCTAATATCAAAGATTTTCAATATATTTGCTCAATAATTTGTAAATCACCGCAAGTCATGGATAAGTCAAAGAATTATGTCGTAACACTGGGGCGCCAATTCGGCTGTGGCGCAAGAGAAATTGGGCAAATGGTTGCAAAAATGCTCAACATCGATTATTACGATAAAGAACTGCTGCTCGAAGCCGCTAAATCAAGCGGGGTCAAGCCGGCAATCTTCGAAGCTTCCGATGAGCGCACTCCTAATTTTTTCTCTTCATTATGGTCTTTCAATCTCGGCTATTATAGCGGTGCGCTGTTTGTCGGTGACCAGCCTGTTGAGGAAGACAATGTATATCATGCACAAAGTCAAGTGATGATAGAGTTGGCACAAAAAGGACCGTGTGTAATAGTAGGACGCAGTGCCGACTACATTCTGCGCAACAAGTGCAACGTAATAAGCATTTTCCTTCACTCTTCAATGGAAGACCGCGTTAAGCGCATTATTGCCCGTGGCGACTGCGACAACAAAAAAGCCGCCAAAGAGATGGCACTCAAGCAAAATAAGCTGCGTGCCAATTACTATAACTTCTACACCGACAAGCACTGGGGGGACAGCGAAAGCTATGATCTGGCTATCGATTCCTCAAAACTCGGTCCCGAAGCTACGGCAAAGCTAATAGTTGATTATGTTCACACTCGATTAAACAAGAAATAGACATTTTCCCTTAAAAAACACATTTAAAGACATCGTTTTGCTTTTCATTCGCAACGATGTCTTTAATGTTGTTGAACAAGTTGTTTTTATATCTTGTTTTTAAAGCCATTCGGTTGATATTTTTATTGATTTTACTTTGCGATGTGCCAGTTTATGCGTAACTTTGCACCGTTTTTATAAAATGATACTATTGCATATAGAAAACTAATTCACAATTTCATAAATCATAAATTCTTAAAGTACTTTTTGAATAACTAAAATTATGGCTAAAGAAAAGAAATTCATGACCTGTGATGGTAATCAAGCGGCTGCTCACATCAGCTACATGTTTACCGAAGTTGCCGCTATTTACCCCATCACTCCGTCATCTACAATGGCTGAGCACGTTGACGAATGGGCCGCGGCCGGTCGCAAGAACATCTTTGGCGAGACTGTTCTCGTGCAAGAAATGCAAAGTGAAGCTGGTGCTTCAGGAGCCGTTCACGGTTCTCTGCAAGCAGGTGCTTTAACTACAACCTACACCGCTTCGCAAGGTCTCTTGCTTATGATTCCTAACATGTACAAAATTGCCGGCGAGTTGCTTCCCGGTGTTTTCCATGTTTCGGCTCGTACTCTCGCCTCTCACACCCTTTGCATCTTTGGTGACCACCAGGATGTGATGGCTACACGCCAAACAGGTTTCGCAATGCTCTGTGAAGGTTCTGTTCAAGAGGTTATGGACCTCGCAGCTGTTGCTCACCTGAGTGCAATCAAGGGACGTGTTCCTTTCGTTAACTTCTTCGATGGATTCCGCACTTCTCATGAGATTCAAAAAGTTGAGGCTCTTGACCAAGACGACCTTGCTCCTCTTGTTGACATGGAAGCTCTTGAAGGTTTCCGCAAGCGCGCAATGAATCCCGACAAGCCTGTGACTCGTGGTACTGCCGAGAATCCTGACGTATTCTTCCAGCACCGTGAATCGTGCAACGATTACTACACAGCAGTTCCTGCCATCGTAGAAGACTACATGAACAAGATTAGCGACCTTACTGGACGCAAATATAGTCTCTTTGACTACTATGGAGCCAAGGATGCCGACCGAGTTATTATCGCTATGGGTTCGGTTACTGAGGCTATCCGTGAAACCATTGACCACCTCACTGAGCAAGGTGAAAAAGTTGGTCTGGTTGCAGTACACCTCTATCGTCCATTCTCGGCCAAGCACTTCCTTGCTGCCGTTCCAAGCACTGCCAAGCGCATTGCCGTGCTCGACCGCACTAAAGAGCCTGGAGCCGTTGGTGAGCCTCTCTATCTTGATGTTAAAGACTGCTTCTACGGAGCCGAGAACGCACCTCTCATTGTTGGTGGACGTTATGGTTTGGGTTCTAAGGACACTACCCCCGCACAAATTCTTTCGGTTTATGAGAACCTCTCATTGCCAATGCCTAAGAACCAGTTTACGATTGGTATCGAGGATGACGTAACATTTGCATCACTGCCTCAGAAGGAAGAAATCGCACTTGGTGGCGAAGGTCTCTTCCAGGCAAAGTTCTACGGTCTTGGAGCTGATGGTACTGTAGGTGCCAACAAGAACTCGGTTAAGATTATTGGTGACAACACCGACAAGTATTGCCAGGCTTACTTCTCTTATGACTCAAAGAAATCGGGTGGTTTCACTTGCTCGCACCTCCGTTTCGGTGACCAGCCAATTCGTTCTACTTACCTTGTTACAACTCCAAACTTCGTTGCTTGCCATGTTCAGGCCTACCTTCACATGTATGACGTAACTCGTGGCTTGCAGAAGAATGGAACCTTCCTGCTCAACACAGTATGGGAAGGCGAAACTCTGGCAAAGAATCTGCCAAACAAGGTAAAGAAATACTTTGCCGACAACAATATCACCGTTTACTACATCAACGCCACCAAGATTGCTCAGGAAATTGGGTTAGGCAACCGCACCAACACTATCCTGCAATCGGCATTCTTCCGCATCACCGGCGTTATCCCCGTTGAACTCGCTGTTGAGCAAATGAAGAAGTTCATTGTTAAGTCTTATGGCCGCAAGGGTGAGGATGTTGTAAACAAGAACTACCAGGCCGTTGACCGTGGTGGCGAGTTTGAGCAACTCACAGTTGACCCCGAATGGAGCAACCTGCCTGTTGACAACAGCATCGATGATAATGCTCCTGCTTTCATCAACGACGTTGTTCGTCCTATCAATGCTCAGAATGGCGACCTGTTGCCAGTATCGGCATTCCGTGGTCGCGAAGATGGTACTTGGGATGCAGGTACCGCTGCCTATGAGAAGCGCGGTGTGGCAACCTTCGTTCCCGTTTGGAACGCTCAGAACTGTATCCAATGTAACAAGTGTGCTCTCGTTTGTCCACACGCTGCTATCCGTCCATTCCTCATGAATGAGGAAGAGGCTGCTGCTTCACCATTTGCCGAGGCCGATAAGCTTCCTGCTATTGGCAAGACTCTCACTGGCTTGAAGTTCGTTCAGGCTGTAGACGTTATGGACTGCCTCGGTTGTGGCAACTGTGCCGATGTTTGCCCAGGTAAGAAAGGCGAGAAAGCCCTCACAATGGTGCCTCTTGAGCAACAGGTTGAGAACCAGAAACTGTGGGATTACTGCATTGCCAATGTCAAGACTAAGCAAGATCTCGTAGACATCAAGTCTAATGTCAAGAACTCGCAGTTTGCTACCCCACTCTTTGAGTTCAGCGGTGCTTGCTCTGGTTGCGGTGAGACTCCTTACGTTAAGTTGATTTCTCAACTCTTTGGTGACCGTCAGATGGTTGCCAATGCCACCGGCTGTAGCTCTATCTACTCGGCATCAGTTCCATCAACTCCTTACACCGTTAACGAGAAGGGACATGGTCCTGCATGGGCAAACTCATTGTTTGAGGACTTCTGCGAGTTTGGCATGGGTATGACTATCGCCGATGAAAAGATGCGTAACCGTGTTACAGGTTTTGTTAAGGACGCTATTGCAAGCGACAATGTTAACGCCGACGTTAAGGCTCTATATCAAGAGTGGCTTGACAACAAGAACGATGGTGTTAAGAGCCGTGAACTTAGCGACAAGATTATGGCTGCCATCGAGAACAGCGATGCCGAAGCCGACAAGAAGGTTAAGAGTCTTGGTCAGTACTTGGTTAAGCGTTCACAGTGGATTATCGGTGGTGACGGCGCAAGCTACGACATTGGCTTCGGCGGTCTCGACCATGTGATTGCCAGCGGCAAGAATGTCAACATTCTCGTAATCGACACCGAGGTTTATTCTAAC
>CAMJZF010000098.1 GCA_946410125.1 uncultured Prevotellaceae bacterium
CAATAAAGGAACAGGAGCATTATATTATTTGAGTTTTCAGTTAACTTGGTTACAGTGCCTTGGCAAGCTCGCGACCATACTGGCGGCACTGCTCAATGGCTGCCTGGTCGGGAACCCACTGAATGCGAATGCCGTCGTTGATGAGTTCGAAGCCACAACCGCTCAACAGACCGCTCAGGAGCTTAATGCCCTCACCACTCCAGCCGTAGCTGCCAAAGGCGGCTGCCTTCTTGTTCTTGAGCTTCATGCCCTTTGCCATCTCAAGCAACCCGGCAACAGCGTGAGCAAGGCCATTGTTGATTGTGGGCGAACCCACGAGAACAGCCTTCGATGCGAAAATCTCAGTAAGCACATCGTTCTTGTCCTCATGTGCTGCATTGTAAATCTTCACTTCAACCTCGGGGTCAACCTCCTGGATGCCACGCGCAATCTCCTGCGCCATGATGCGGGTGCTGTTCCACATGGTGTCGTAGACGATTGTTATCTTGTTCTCCTGATAGTTGGCTGCCCATTGCTGATATTTCTCGATAATCAGGTTGATATTCTTGCGCCAAATCACACCGTGACTGGGGCAAACCATGTTGAGAGGCAAGTTCATGGCAAGAATCTCGTTGAGCTTGCGGGTCACCATCATGCTGAATGGCGCCAGAATGTTGGCATAGTATTTCTTTGCCTCATAGAGCATCTCGGCCATATCCACGCGGTCATCGTAGAGCGACTCGGTGGCATAGTGTTGCCCAAAGCCGTCGTTAGAGAACAATATGTTCTCGCTGTCCATGTAGGTAAACATGGTGTCGGGCCAGTGCAGCATGGGAGCCTCGATGAAGGTGAGTGTGCTCTCCCCTATCTCGAGTTTGTCGCCGGTCTTCACTGTCACAAAGTTCCAATCTTGATGATAATGCCCCTGGATGATGGCCTTACCCTTGGCTGTGCAGTAGATGGGTACATCGGGTATCTCGCGCATCAATTCGGGCAGTGCACCACTGTGGTCGCTCTCGTTGTGCTGCATGATGACGGCATCAATGCTCTTAAGGTCAACTACCTCCTTCAAGCGTGCCACAAACTCGCGGTCGTAGGGTCCCCACACGGTGTCGATAAGTACGGTTTTCTTATCTTTTATCAGATATGAGTTATAGCTTGACCCCTTAAAGGTCGACAGTTCATCTCCATGGAAATGAGTGAGTTCCCAGTCAACTTTTCCCACCCAAGTCACTTTTTCGGTAATTTTCTTCGACATATTACAGTTTTTTGGTTGTTTATTTTATATATTTAATTATTGATTTCATTGCCTGTGTAAAGCTGATAGTAACGACCCTGCATGGCTATCAGCTCCTCGTGTGTGCCACGCTCAATTATGTGACCGTGCTCTAACACGATGATTATGTCGGCGTTGCGAACGGTGCTCAAGCGGTGAGCAATGACAAACGTTGAACGCCCTTTCATCAACGAGTCCATGCCTTGCTGTATCAGTCGCTCGGTGCGGGTGTCGATGTTGCTCGTTGCCTCGTCGAGAATCAATGCCGGCGGATTGGCTACTGCCGTGCGTGCAATAGCGATAAGCTGCCTCTCCCCTTGACTCAAGTTCCCGCCATCGGCCGAAAGCATTGTGTTATAGCCGTTGGCAAGACGAGAGATAAAGTCATGGGCATGAACAAGCTTAGCTGCCTCTATGCACTCTTCATCGCTGGCATTGAGTCGCCCGTAGCGAATGTTGTCGAGCACACTGCCGGTGAATAGATGTGTCTCCTGAAGCACCATTCCAAGACTCCGCCTAAGGTCGGTCTTGCATATCATCGTGATAGGAATGTTGTCATAGAAGATTTTGCCGTCCTGAATATCATAGAAACGGTTGATAAGGTTGGTAATCGTTGTTTTGCCGGCTCCCGTGCCGCCAACGAGGGCTACCTTTTGCCCGGCTTCGGTGTCAAGCTCGATGTCAAAGAGCACTTGCTTCTCGGGAACATAGCCAAAGTCCACCTGCGAGAAATCCACCTCGCCTTGTTGCTTCACAAGTTCAAAGCCTCCATCCACCGGTCTTTTCCATGCCCATTTGTTTGTAACCTGCGATGTCTCGGTTAACGAGCCATCGGCATTCTCCCTTACGTTGACCAGCCTCACGGCAGCCTTGCCGTCATCCTCGCCCTGCTGGTCCATGATATTGAACACACGCTCGGCACCTGCCAGCGATGCCACAACGCTGTTGACCTGATTGCTCACCTGCGACACAGGCTGAGTGAAGTTCTTGATAAGTGTAAGGAACGACACCAGTGTGCCTATGGTCAAGCACGTTCCACTGAGTGAGAACATCGCGCCAACGGCAGCACAGGTAACATAGATAAAATTAGAGATATTGCCGTTGATGGGCATCACAATGTTAGCTACCTTGTTGGCATTGCAGGCACTGTCACGAAGATTTTCGTTAAGTCGTTCAAACTCGGCAATAGCCTCATCTTCATGGCAGAAGGTCTTCACCACCTTCTGCCCCGTGAGCATTTCCTCCACAAAACCGTTCATCGTGCCCATATCGCTCTGCTGACGGCGGAAATAGGTCGCCGAGCGGCTGCCCAGCTTCTTGGTGGTGAACACCATCACACAAGTCAACACAATTGTGAGCAACGTAAGTTGCCAATTCAGCACGAGCATACTCGATAGAGTCGCCGTAATGGTT
This sequence comes from uncultured Prevotellaceae bacterium, assembly GCA_946410125.1. Classification (GTDB taxonomy): domain Bacteria; phylum Bacteroidota; class Bacteroidia; order Bacteroidales; family Muribaculaceae; genus Sodaliphilus. The sequence continues at coordinate 2,669 of CAMJZF010000098.1, forward strand.
ATAAGCGAACTGAACACGTTGGGCAGACTGCTGCCTATCATTTGACGCAACGAGTCAACATCGTTGGTATACACGCTCATCACATCGCCATGAGAGTTCTGGTCAAAGAACTTGATGGGCAGCGACTCCATGTGTTCAAAGAGTCTCTCGCGAAGCTTGAGCAGGGTGCCCTGACTCACGTTAATCATCAAGCGGCTGTTAAGATAGGAGCACACAATTCCCACTGCGAGCACTGCCCCCAGTTTGAAAAGTGTGACTGCCAGCGGGCCAAAGTCGGGATGAGCCTCGGCAGTAAGCGGAGCGATATAGTCATCGATAAGGGTGCGAGTAAACAGTGTCGACGTCAGCGTGGTGGCTGTTGTCACAAGGATGCACACAGCCACAGTAAGCAGCGACCACTTATAGGTGCCAAGCACCATCTTAAGCAGTCTTGCGGCTGTCTTCATGCCACCCGGTGGCATCTTTACCGTACCCTGTGCGCGGCGTCCGCCACCGCCTCTCATTCCAGGCCCCATGCCTGGTCCCATGCCTGCCATAATTGTGTTTTCAGTTATTTACCGCCAATTGTCGATTTCGGGGCAACTTCTATTTCTTTTTCTTTGCTTTGTGCTCTCGAGCAAGGCGTTCATATTCTGGATTGCCAAACTGCAGCAATGAGTTGTAAAGCTTCTCGTCATTGATTACCCGCAGAGCCTCCTGAACATCCTTGTTGTAGTGATTGACAATCATTGTGTAAGCACCTGGATCGGCAAACACGTCACGCGCTATCAGTCCCTTGAGCACAGTCTTGAACAGACGTTCGCTCGTCTTGTACTGTTTTTCATTATACTTCACGCTGTCTTTCTCTCCCATTGCAACAAAAACCTTCAGGTCGGCTTCGGTGAGAGCAAAGCGCTTGTCAAAGTCATACACATCTTTGTAGCTGCTCTTGATGTGTGAGCGGTGCTTGTCAACATAATCAACCGAATACTGGTTGATGATGCCCTTAGCCATCATGTCACGGTAGTACTTGCTGTTCTCGGTTGTGTCAACGGGGACAAATACATCGGGCATTATACCGCCGCCACCATAGATTGTGCGGCCGTTCTTCAAGGTCCTGTAATTCAATGAATCATTGAACTGGATGCTGTCAAGGTGGTAATACTCTCCTTCCTTGTAGCGCTCGTTCAAGTCTTCTTCATATTCTTTTTTGTCGCCCTTGGTATATGGTTTCTGGATGCAACGTCCCGATGGCGTGTAATACCTCGCCACAGTAAGGCGCATCATTGAGCCATCATCAAACTTGAATGGACGCTGAACCAAGCCCTTCCCGTAAGAGCGTCGTCCAACAACCACTGCCCTGTCCCAATCTTGCATCGCTCCGGCAAAAATTTCGCTTGCCGATGCCGAGAACTGGTCGACAATGACCGCAAGCTTAAGGTCTTTGTATCGACCAAAGCCATCGGCATTACCCTCTTGGCGCGGAGAATTGATGCCTTGAGTGTAAACAATGAGCTGACGGCGCTGAAGAAACTCGTTACACATGTCTATCGCAGCATTGAGATAGCCGCCACCATTATTACCCAAGTCGATTATCAACTGTTTCATGCCTTGCTTGCCGAGTTTCTCGATTGCCTCGACCATTTCCTCATGGGTCTTGGCTCCAAAGCGCGAAATCTGTATATATCCCGTTTTGTCGTCTATCATGTAGCTTGCGTCAACGCTGTACAACGGTATTTTGTCACGGGTGATGCGAAAGGTAATTAGCTCAGGATTGCTACCGCGCTTTACCTGAACGGTCACCTTGGTGCCCTTCTTGCCGCGCAACCGCTTCATGATGTCGCTGTTTTTCATTTTCACTCCGGCTATGGAAGTGTCGTTGACGGTCACTATGCGGTCTCCGGCTATGATTCCAACTTTTTCGGAGGGACCGCCGGCTATGGTCTGGATAACATACAGCGTGTCCTGCTTCATGTTGAACTGGATGCCTATGCCGCTGAACTCTCCTTGCAGCGGCTCTTCGAGCTCTTTGGTCTCTTTGGCATCGGTGTAGGTTGAATGAGGGTCCAAACTCTCAAGCATTCCTTTGATAGCCTCCTCGGTGAGCTTGTCGGTATTTACTGTGTCAACATAGAAATTGGAGATGGCATACTGTGCCTGGAGCAGTTTCTGGAACACTCCACCGCGATTGTACTGCGCTCCAACGAGTACCGAGCATGCAACTAATATACCTAAAGTAAAAGCAAATTTTTTCATATCTATCCTTAAAATCTTATTCTAAAAAGTAATTTTCATTTTCCAAGCAGGTCTTTGGGCGCGTTCACGGGAAGATAGTCGCTCACGTCTTGGCCATAGCTGTACAGTTCACGAACTATTGTCGAGCTGATGTGGCTAAACTCAGGCAAGGTGTAGAGAAGCACCGTTTCAATGCCACCTAACCTGCGGTTTATCTCGGCCATGTGCATCTCGTTCTCAAAGTCTTGTATCATCCGCACCCCGCGCAGCAGGCAGGTAGCACCCACTTCACGTGCAACGTCAACAGTTAAACCTTGAGATGAAATCACCCTGATGCGTGGCTCATCTGCAAAGACCGCTTTGACGAGCGACATGCGGTTATCCAAGCTCATGAAAGGCTTCTTGGCTATATTGCTCACAACGGCGATTACCACCTCGTCAAAGAGTGGCAATGCACGGCGCACTATCGACTCGTGCCCGCGAGTGAAAGGGTCGAAAGACCCCTGAAACATGGCAATTTTCTTGCTCTTGCCGTCAGTGAACTGTGATGTCTTCATCGTCTTCTATAACTAAGTTGTCAATAATAAAGTTCTGGCGTTCCATTGTGTTCTTTCCCATGAAGAAAGTAAGGAGTTGCTTTACATTGTCCTCCTTGCGAAGCTTCACCTTGTCAAGACGCATTTCAGGACCTATGAAATCGACAAATTCCTCTGGAGAAATCTCGCCAAGTCCTTTGAATCGCGTTATCTCGGCATTGTCGCCAAGCTTGTTGATGGCGGCAACACGTTCCTCGTCGCTGTAGCAATAATAGGTCTCAACCTTGTTCTTCTTAGCCTCGCGACCGGCACTGCGGCTCTTACGCTTCGCTTCCTTGCGGTTTAGCACGCGGAACAAGGGCGTCTGCAGTATATATAAGTGACCTGTCTTTATGAGTTCAGGGTAGAACTGCAGGAAATAAGTGAGCAGCAGCAACCTGATATGCATGCCGTCAACATCGGCATCGGTGGCGATTATCACCTTGTTGTAGCGCAGGCCATCAATGCCGTCATCAATATTGAGCGCGGCTTGAAGCAGGCCAAATTCCTCGTTTTTGTAGACCTGAGCCGGCGGCAGGCCAAAGGTGTTCAACGGCTTGCCTCGCAACGAAAACACCGCTTGAGTCTGCACATCACGAATCTTAGTTATCGAGCCGCTTGCCGAGAGACCCTCGGTGATAAACAGGCACGACTCCTCGCGACGGTCGCCACGGCTGTCGTTATAGTGCACGCGGCAGTCGCGCAACTTATCGTTGTGCAGCGCCGCCTTTTTCATGCGCTCGCGGGTGACCTTGGTCACACCGGCTATTGCCTTGCGCTCCTTCTCATTCTCCTGAATCTTCTTGAGCAGCACGTCGGCGGTAGCAGGGGTCTTGTGCAGGTAGTTGTCAAGCTCCTTCTTGATGTAGTCGTTGATGAACTTGTAGATGGTGGGACCGTCTTTCCACATCACGCTCGAGCCAAGCTTAATCTTGGTCTGGGACTCAAACACCGGTTCCTCAACCTTGATGCTTATTGCCGCAACAATACCGTTGCGAATGTCGCTATACTCAAAGTTCTTGCCATAGAAATCCTTGATGGTGCGCGACAGAGCCTCACGGAAGGCACTCTGATGGGTACCGCCCTGAGTGGTGTGCTGACCGTTGACAAAAGAATAGAACTCCTCGCCCATCTGTGCGGCATGGGTTATCACCACCTCTATGTCATCGCCAGTGAAGTGCATGAGTGGGTAGAGGGGGTCGTTGGTCATGTTCTCGTTCACAAGGTCGCTCAAGCCGTTGCGAGAGTGGTAGCGCTTGCCGTTATAGTAGAGCGACAGACCGGTGTTCAGGAACGAGTAGTTCTTTATCATCACCTCGATGATGTCGTCACGATACTCATAGTTCTTGAAAATTGACGAATCGGGGACAAACTCCACCATGGTGCCGTTCTCGTCGTCGGGATTGGCGGCAACAATGCCGGTTTCTTCCTCGACAAGGCCTTCTTTATAAGACACTGCCGAGCACTGACCGTCGCGAACCGACCTAATGAAGAAGCTCGACGACAAGGCATTCACCGCCTTGATGCCCACTCCGTTCAAGCCCACCGAGCGCTTATAGTTCTTAGTGTCGTACTTTGCACCGGTGTTCATCTTAGATGACGCATCTTTAACCTGATCCAAGGGGATGCCGCGGCCGTAGTCGCGAATACTCACCTTGCCATTTTCAACAGTGATGTCGATGCGTGGCTTGGCAAAACCGGTATTGAACTCGTCAATGGAGTTGTCGATCACCTCTTTCATGAGCACGTAGATGCCGTCATCGCTTTGCGAGCCGTCACCAAGCTTGCCAATGTACATGCCGGGACGCAGCCTGATGTGTTCTCGTGGCGTAAGGGTCACCAGTTTCTCATATCCGCCAAAGTCACTGCCTTGCTGGGGTTGTTGATTATCTTGTTGTTCTATTTCTTGAGCCATTTAATATCAATATAAATAAACAAGCGCAACGGGAATTCAGTTTTTACTTGGGATTTGCGCCTTCTTCCCAAACTGCAAAGTTACGAAATAGTTTTCAGTTTTCAGTTACACATAGAATGATTTTTTTGACTTGCCCCAAAAAAATCAAGGCAGGGACTTTAGCCTGCCTTGACAAATTACTATTGAGCTGTTCTATAAATTGATCGACTCAAATTATTCAAGGTATAGAACGCTTATTTGTCGGCTACTATTTTGCAAATCTCAACCACTGTCATCATGGCTTTTTCCATGGCTTGTATCGACACATATTCATAGCGTCCATGCATGTTCATGCCTCCGGCAAATATATTGGGGCATGGAAGATTCTTGAACGACAGCTGAGCGCCATCGGTACCGCCACGAATGGGCTGAACTTTTGGCTTCACGCCAGCGTTGCACATCGCTTGCTCGGCAGTCTCGATAATGTGCATTACCGGCTCAATCTTTTCCCGCATGTTGTAATACTGGTCTTTAAGCTCAACGGTTGCAATGTCGCCGTAGGTGCCGTTGATAAAGGCTACTATGCGTTCCACCTCGCTCTTGCGCTTCTCAAAACGGTCGCGGTCATGGTCGCGGATGATATAGGTGAGTTTGCACTCCTCTACGGTACCCTCGATTCCCACTATGTGATAGAAGCCTTCATATTTCTCGGTAGTGGCAGGGGTCTCGCTCTGAGGCAGCAACGACATGAGTTGATTGCCCACAAGTATAGCGTTTATCATCTTGTCCTTGGCCATGCCTGGATGAACGTTCAACCCCTTGATGGTTATCTTGGCACTGGCAGCGTTGAAGTTCTCATATTCCAGCTCGCCTTCGGCTCCACCGTCCATAGTATAAGCCCAATCGGCACCAAATTTCGCAACGTCAAACTTGTGAGCGCCAAGGCCTATCTCCTCATCGGGATTGAAGCCAATGCGAATTTTCCCGTGCTTAACTTCGGGATGCTGCTGGAACCATTCTACAGCACTTACTATCTCGGCGATTCCTGCCTTGTCGTCGGCACCAAGCAGTGTGGTACCGTCGGTTACGATAAGGTCTTGCCCAATGTGGTCGTCAAGCTCAGGAAACTGAATGGGGTCGAGAACGATGCCCTTTTCCTCGTTAAGGGTGATGGGTCCTCCGGCATATTTCTCCACGATGCGTGGCTTAACATCCTTGCCGCTCATGTCGGGGGCAGTGTCCATGTGAGCGATGAATCCTATTGTGGGGATAGCCTTGTCGGTGTTGGCTGGCAGTGTGGCATAGAGGTAACCGTTATCGTCAAGCTCCACCTCACTAAGTCCCATTTCCTCAAGGTCTTTCTTCAACTCTTTGGCAAAGACCATTTGGGTGGGGGTTGATGGAGTAACACCAGTGTTCTCGTCACTGGTAGTTTCAAACTTCACATACTTAATAAAACGTTCAATCAATGGTGTCATAATTGTTTATAATTAATTGTGGTAATAGTTTTTATTTTTTGCAAAAATA
>CAMJZF010000099.1 GCA_946410125.1 uncultured Prevotellaceae bacterium
GCATGTCGCTGAAGGTTGAGATGGTCTTGGCCGCGTTGTGGTTGGTCGAGAGCATATAGCTCAGCGTGAGCAGTTCGCCCGGATGACGCAATTTGTGCTGATAGTCGAGGCGACCGTGAAGGTCGTAGAAGTCGCCCTTAGGCGAGTGCCCGTTGGTGGTGTAGCGATACAGGATGTTGCCATCGCGGTCGGTCATGCGGGCATGGTTGATGCCGTCGCCATGATAGTCGTAGTAGAAGCCGCCAAACGAGAGCGACACGAGGTTGATGGTGTCGGGCTCCCAGCTGGCGCTTAGTTCGCCATAGTGTACGTTGACATTGGCCCGCGAGTCGTTGTCGGTGCTGAGCACGTTGCCCGTGTTGTTATAGGTGTACTCGCTATCGCTCAGGTTGTGAGAGCCGTGACGGTTCTGGCCGTGATAGCCGTAGTTAAGTGACGCTACCACCTTGTTGACCTGAGCGGTGATATTGGCATTGCCATTGATGCTGCCGGTGTTGTTTACTCCAGCACCCACGGTGCCTGTCACACCGTTCATTGTGGCTCCACCGCCGCCACCAAAGTCGGCCATCACAATGTTGAGGATGGCACTGGTGCCCTCGGCATCATATTTTGCTCCTGGGTCGGTAATCACCTCAATCTTCTTTATCATGCTGGCTGGCACCGCCTTGAGAATCTCTTTCATGTTCTGACCGCTCAGAGCGGGGTCGGGGTGCCCGTTGCGGTACACCTTGAATGAATTGGTGCCTTTCACACGAATCTCGTCCTGCCCGTCGACGGTGACCATAGGCACCTTCTTGAGCATGTCGAGCACGTTGTTGGTGCGGCTGTCGGCGTCGGCCTGCACATCGTAGCTCAGGCGGTCAATCTCGGTCTTGACGAGCTGGCGCTGGGTTGACACCACCACCTCCTTGAGCATGGTTGACGAAGTGGACAGCGTGATAGTTCCTAACTGTGCAACAGGAGTAGCTTTAGTAATCTTGAAGTCGCGTTTTTCTTCGGTCATGCCCACAAAATTGATGCGCATGAGATAGGTTCCTTCCTTGGCAATGGCTTGTTCCACTTTTCCAAAAGCGTCGCTCACGCCGGTAGTAATCACTTTAGATGTGTCGTTGCTGTTGTAGATGTAGATTGTAGCGAACGGAATTCCTTCCCCTTCGCTATCGTTTACTTGACATTGCACACTGTATTGTTGTGCTGTGGCAACGAGTGTGCATAATGTCATCAACAGGATTGAAATAGTTTTTTTCATTTTCTCATTTATTTGCGTTATGGTGGTCTTAGCCACTTTTTTACTAATTAGACGCAAAAACTATACCATTTGTTTCAAAAAAATACGGCTTTTTTTATGAAAGAGTTGTTGATTAATGCTATATTCAAGATTTTCAGCAACTTAGACATACTGTTAACGATTTATAAATTATAAAAGACGATGGCCTTAACATTAATTTGTAATAAATAAAGCCTCAATTTACACTAAAATCACTAACTTCGCTGTTATAATAATATACACCTTGATAAATAACTAACATGAAACCGATCACTAATATATTGCTTCTGCTTGCTTTAGTATGCTATGTTTTTTTGCCTCTGTTTGAGATTTCTCACATGGGAAGCCTCACGGGACTGGAGTTCAGTTCCAGCTTGATTACTTACCAGCTTGGCATGAAGTATTCATTATATGCTCTCACTCCTTTTATTACTCTATTCCTTGCCATTGGTTTCAACTGCCTCAAAAGCCGTTATTGGGGGATTATTGATGCCATTCTCATTTTCATGGCAATCTTCTTCTTTGTCGACTTGGTGACAAAGTTTCAAGGCTTCTCGTTGGTTCACGATCCTGCCGTAGCAGCCGATACCGAGATGAGCGAGGGAATGCCTATCGACCGCTTGGGAATTGGTTACTACTTGAGTGCCGGCTTAACAATACTGGCATTTGTGTCGGCGTTGATATCACTCATGCCTTTTAAGTTTAACAAGCGTCTTGAGGAGAGTATCGACAAGCGTTTTGTCGTGAGCAAGAAGCACATTAGCAAGGTGGGGCATGGCATTCATGATGAGATATACAAAATTGGCAAGCATGGCAAACATGAAAACCACGAGAAAGTGGAGCCTGAAGTTGAAGAAAAACCGGCAACCGCTTCCAAGCCTGAAAATCATGAGGATGGGTCTCGTTTTATGCCCAAAGAAGGGAATGATGAAGAAATGTACAGCGACTATATGCCCAAATGATTGATAGGCAACAAGGGCATCTTATTTCAGCTTTTTCATCAAGGTCTTGTCGCCAACAACCCAAATGTTGTCACCGGCAGCAAATTCTATGTCGGGGGTGAGTGAAAGGAACTCATCATCGCCACGCTCGACTGCCACAATCATCGATTTGTAATCTTCACGCAGACTGGTGTCGCCGAGACGCTTGCCCACCAGTGGTGACGTTTTGCTCAACTCAAAGTGTGTGAACTGCACCTCGCTGGTGGTTTCGGCAGTTGTCATGTTATTGGCTTCAAGCAATGGAAGCAAGGTTTGTATTTGCTCATCGGTACCTATAACACCAAGCTGGTCGCCGGGGAAAATGCGCATGTCGCCGGTGGGCACGGGATAGCGAACAGAGTTGCGCAAAATAGCTATCACATTCACACCATACTTGCGCCTGAGGTCGGCATTCTTGAGCCGCTCGCCAACAAACGGGCAGTCATAGCCCACCGTCATGTAGGCAAGGTGCATATCGCTCACGAGGTTGTTCTCCTTGCCTGTTCGGCGGTTCTCGCGTTCGTTGACGTTACTCATAAATCGCTTTTCCAGGGTGTCGAGCTGCTTGCGAGCCATTGGGGCGAAGATTAACAGCAAGGCAAAAATATAGACTATTGCCACTATTACCGATGTGATACTTGAATAGAACCCATAGAGCAACGAAGTGATAAATCCCATGGTAAGCATTCCACCCACTACCACCATCACCACTCGTGGCATTACGACAAGGCCATTGATGTTCTTTTGTTGTAAAGTTTTTCGCTCTTTGCGGTTGAGTTTTGGGGTGATAATAGCATAAAAGAAAGGTGAAAGCAGCAACAAGGCTCCTGCCATACTCAAGAATAGAGCCAATCCATGACTCATGAGCTGCTGCAGCATCTTGCTCACGGGTGGGATAATATAGGTGCGCAACACAAAGATGGCAGCTATTATCACAACCGAAAAAAGCACGAGTCGTGTAACGTGACGCTTGACGATGCTAACCCACATGTTGCGTTGCGAGAGTTTTACATTGCTGCTGGCAGTCTTGCTATATCCTTCAAGAAGCACACTCAACCGCTGGGGAAGGTGTTTTTCCACAAACTTGTAACATGGAATAGCACTCTTAATAAAGAAAGGTGTGGTAAAAGTGGTGATAACCGACACCGTCACGATGATAGGATAGACGCTCTTGTCGAGCACTCCCAGCGTGGTGCCTAAGGTGGCGATGATAAATGAAAACTCGCCAATCTGCGTGAGGCTGAATCCACTCTCCATCGCTATTTTGAGAGGCTGTCCAGTGGCAAGCATTCCTGTAGTGCCAAAGACAATCATGCCCACGATAACAACTACCGAGAGCAGTGTTATGGTGCCTGCATGCTCTACAATGATATCGGGATTTACCATCATGCCTACTGAGATGAAGAACACAGCTCCAAAGAGATTTTTTACAGGGTTGAGAATGTTCTCAATGCGTTCGGCCTCACTCGTGCCGGCGAGTATAGAACCCATTACAAATGCGCCCAAAGCCATCGAGAAGCCGCTTTCGACCGAGAAAATCGCCATTAGGAAGCACAGTCCCATGGCAATAATGAGCATCATCTCGTCGCTGATGACGCGACGAAACTTGTTGAAAATAGTAGGGATTAGGAATACACCCACAACAAACCAAATTATCAGGAAGAACGACAGCTGAAGGATGCTCTTGAGCATCTCGCCACCCGCAACAGTCTTGTTGATGGCTATCGATGAGAGTATTACCATCATGACAACGGCAAACAGGTCTTCAACAATGAGCACGGCAAATACACCTGGCACAAACTTGCGATGCCGCATGTTTAAGTCGGTCAAAGCCTTGAGGATAATCGTTGTCGATGACATGGACAACATTGCTCCCATGAAAATGCTGTTGACTGTAGTAAAGCCCATGCTCTTGCCAATGACAAAACCCGTGCCCATCATTCCCAGCACTATTATCAGTGCTGTTGCTATGGCGGTGCCTCCGGCATTGATAAGTTTCTTGAAGCTAAACTCAAGTCCCAGAGAAAACAGAAGCACGATAATGCCAATTTGAGCCCAAAACTCAATATTTGCCTCATTACCCACCGATGGCAAGAACGCAAAATGCGGACTGGCAATAAATCCAGCCACGATATATCCCAGCACAACAGGTTGTTTCAATAGCTTGAAGATGATGGTTGCTATTGCACCAAGAGTCAAAATCAGTGCGAGGTCATTTATAAGTGTTTGTATCTGTATTTCATCCATGGTGAGCTTTTTTTAGTTATCGGCAAAATTAGCAATTAATTGGCAAATATCAAAATAAAATAAGGTGGACACCTCGCGATGGTGCCCACCTTATTTTATTGTTGAGCAAATTCAGATTGGTGTTACTTCACCACGACTTTCTTGTTGCCCACGATGTAAATGCCACAAGGTAGGTTCTTGGTAGCGTCGGCCACCTTCACGTTCTGTCGGATGAGCTGACCCTGAGTGGTGTAGACATTGACGATGGTGTTGGCATCCTCAATGGCGATGACACCGATACCAGTCGGAGTCTCAGGCAAGCGCATTGCACGTGCAATGTAGTTCTGGAAGTCGTATTCATAGTCGCGTGGAGCGATTCCAGCTGCAGTGTGCCAAGGCTCCTTGATGTTGATACCGCAGCGCACGACATATCTCAAGCCGTTCTGGAGCGTGTTACTGGCAGCACCCCATGTGTAGTCGAGAGTGAGACTTGGTCCCTGGCTTCCACCGGGAGCATAGGCTCTCAAGGCTCCGTCGTTGGCGTTCCAGAATCCCACAACGTCGATTACCTGGTTAACCTTAGGTGCAAAAGCATCATCAAGATACATCTGCTCAATGGTGAAGTCTACCTCGCTGTCGGCACCCTGTGCCTCGGCATTGGCAGTGAACAAGGGGTTGAGACCCATTCTGCTGAGCACTCCCTTGAGTGTACCGCCCTTGATTACTCCGTTGTTTACAAATGGAGCAAAGAGCTCGGTCTCGGCAGCGTTGACGCAAATCCAGTTGTCCTGACCGTCGGTGAGGAAAGCGTAGTCGAGATAGTCGGCGACGTCGGCCACGGCAAGGTCGTTGCTGATGGTGTACTGCTCTCCGTCAACACCGGTCTCAAGAAGCTCGGCAAGAGTGATGCCCGGCTCTACATCCTCGTTAAGAGTAGTGACGTTGATCTTGTTAGACCACTTGCTCTGCTTGGTTCCGTAAACTGCCTTCACGTCGTAGATGTAGGTAGTGTTAGGATCAAGGTCGGTAACGGTGTACTTGTTGTCGGTGATGCCGTTGATGGTGATGCCATCAATGTCAATCGACTTGAGCGAAGTGGTGCCGTGGTCGCCGTCCATGATGTGGATGCTTGTGATGATGACGCGCTTGCCGTTGGCAGTGGTTGCAAAAGTAATCTTCTGTCCTGCGGTCGCATTGCAGTCAAGAACCACGTTATAGCTTGCCTCGTTGTTGTCGGGCAAGGTAACGGTCTGAGTGTTGTTGCCGCAAGAAATCTTGAGGTTGCAGTTAACATCGTTGTTGAAGGTCTTGGCCTTGAAAGCAACGGTAACTTTACCCTCGCTGGCACTCAGGTCAAGAGCTGGAGAGGTGAGAGTGCCGGTCGAAGAGCCGGTGCCCAGACGGATGCCGCCAATGGCCTCATAGAGCTTGCTGCCGGTCCAGCCTGCGTTGTCCATGTAGTCGTCGAGCGAACCGCTCATTTCTACCGCACCTGTCTTGGTGAACTTCGAGAACCCTTCGGTGAGGATGTCGTAGTTCTTGGGCATAACCTGCAGGATATAGCTGTCGGCACCTGCACATGCGTTCCAGTTGGCGGTGAAGCTGCTGGCGGTAACGTCGGTAGCGGCAGTAGCAACAGGAGTCTCAAGTTGTGAAATAGGTGTCTTGAAACCTATCTCATAAAGCTTGGAGTAGTCGTTGTAGATAGCAACCTTGTAAATCTTGGTTTCATCGAGCTCGCTTGATGCAAGAACCTCGGTTGAGGTGGTAGTGTTTTGCTTAGTCTCAACGGCTGTAGTGCTTGGAGTGATAGAACCGTCGGCATTGAGGGTGCACTCGTAAATCTCCATCTTCAATGGATAAGTAGTGTTGCTGCGGTTGTTGGCAAACTGCTTAACTTGAGTACAGTTGGTAACGTAGAAGGTCTGGTAGTCCTCGTTCCAGTCGGTATAGTAAGCACTGCCTGAGAAATAGCTTGAGCTGCCCAGGAAAACGTCGGTAGCATTCCAAGTTTCAGAACCTGTTTTTTCGGTACCGGATATTGTAAACCAGTTTTGAGTGGCATCGGTCTTGAGGGCACCATAGTTAGAAACAGTGAGCCAAGCGCAATCGTCTTCGGCATACTCGGTATACTTGTAGATGGAGCTCATGCCGCTTACTGTGGCACCAGCTTCATCAATGGTCTCATATTTTGCTATGTCGAGGAATGGGTCGGCAGCAGTACCACCATCATGCGCTTTAGCGGTGAGAGTTACGGTCTTGCTTTCGGCACCATTGCTGGCAATAGTGAGAGAGCCGGTGTAGTTTCCTTCAACTGGTGAGTTGAAAGTTACAGTCACGGTAACAGGAGTGTTAACGTTAGTGCTGTTCTTGGAGATGGTAGTTGGTGAAACGGTAAACACTCCGTTTTCATCGTTCAATGTGATGTTAATGTCGTTGGTCAAGAATGCACCGGTAACACTTATTGTCTTATTGATGTCGGACGACAGTGATGCTGTAAAGTTAAGAGCTTGTGGATCAACAATGAGAGTTGGAACTCTTGGTTGAGCCACACCGGTGATGGGAACTACTACGTTTTCAACCTCTTCATCGGCACAAGAAAGAGTGAGTGTTGCATTGGTAGTGCCTGCGGTTGTGGGCGCATAGGTGACAGTAACGTCAACACCATTGGCAGCCTGTTCGGGGGTAATGGTTGTGTGGCTTACTGAATAAACGTTATCACCGCTTTTGGCGATAGTGATATTGTTCTCAATGTTGCGAGCCTGCACTCTCACTACTTGTGTGTAGGTTTCACCGGCAAATCCTTGGAAATTGACTTCCGAAGGATTGGCTTTAATAATGCCAATAGGTGGCTGGATGCCGATAATCATTTGCTGGTCGCTGTTGAAGGTGTAGCCTTCGCCATCGGAGAAGGCGTTCATGGCACACCAGTTGTTGCCGTCGCCACTCCATCCAAAGTTGATGTGATACTTGTTGAGGTTAGAATCATATCCGTCGACGTTGAAAGCATGACCGCCTGCTCCGTTGTCAACAGCCATGAACACAACGGGGCGTCCTTCAATCATCTCGGTTTGCAACAGCTGTGCCCATTGAGCCTCGGAGTAGTTGCCTTTTTGCACCAGACGTGTTGTGGCCTCATCATAGCCGAAGCCAATGTACATGTCGGCAACAATTTGAGCATCGGAAGTGTAGATGCCACTGCCACCGGCAGCGGCGGTGCCATACATCATGTGCTCGGCTTGACCCACATAGCGCATGAGGGTGGCTACGGCAGCACCCTCCTCGGCGGTATAGGTCTCGTTATGTGAGGTGCCGTTTTCATCTACCCAAGTGCCATAATGGTCTTTCATGTTGTCCCAGTCGAAGGTTACTTGTGGCAGAGCGGGATAGGTGAAGTTCACGCTGTTCCAGTAGCCTAACTCAAGGGTTGAAGTGTAAGCGGGAAGTGGTCCAACCGGTTCGGTGGGATACTTCCAAAAATACATCACCATCGAAGCTGAGGTAGAGGGGCAGCCGGTATAGCACTGATAGGTTGTGCCGCTGTAGGTGAACTTGCACTGATCCCAGTAAGGTTCAGTCTGGTCCCACAGGCAGGTGAGCAGTGGTCCATAGGTAGTGGCCTTGAGTGCTGGCGATCGGTATTCGGTCTTGTCAACTTTGACCTCGGGGTGAGTGAGCAACCAGTCGAGCTGACGCTTGTATCCGTCGAGCCACACTTGCATGTTGGTGGGGATTCGGTCAAGGTTGAGAGGTCGGTCGCCATAGGCGAGGATTTCCTCGGCACGGTCGTCACCCGAAACAATGACAAAAGTGGTTTCAGTGTTGAAGATGTAGTAAACCGGAGTCTGGGCTTTGTCACCCATTTCGGTCTTGATGAGAGTGGCTTGTGTAGCCTTGGGAGCCATGTACTTGCCGGCATAGACCTTTTGAGCAAGGTACTGCTGGGCTTTGGTCTTCGCTGTTGATACATCAACAGGAGCTGCCATCAGTTGAAGCGCAACTGCAATGACAGTAAGTAGTGATAATAGTCTTCTCATTGATGATGAATTTAAAAATGATATAGTTGTTTTACACTTATGTTTATGATATTTTTTATAAAAAGCCGTCAAATTTAATAATAAATGTGGAAATATGCAACAAAGATGGATTTTTTTCAATAAACATAATTAAAAGGGTAGCCTCCAAGTGGAAACTGCCCTTTTACGGTTTTTCTCGAAATTTCTCAATATAGAAACATTCGAGATTTTAAATCACATTACTTCACCACGACTTTCTTGTTGCCCACGATGTAGATGCCACAAGGGAGGTTCTTGGTAGCGTCGGCCACCTTCACGTTCTGGCGTATGAGCTGACCCTGAGTGGTGTAGACATTGACGATGGTGTTGGCATCCTCAATGG
>CAMJZF010000100.1 GCA_946410125.1 uncultured Prevotellaceae bacterium
ATTGAGAACAACATGCACATCACGCTCAATGACATGCAGCAACAGGTTGTGCACGCTTGGGAAGGCACCAGCAAAGATATAATTGTACTCTCACCTACAGGGTCGGGCAAGACTATTGCCTTTGTTGTTCCACTTCTAACCTTTGAAGGTGACGACACATCAATCATCATTGTGCCCTCTCGTGAACTTGCCTTGCAAATTACTACCGTAATAAAAAAGATTGTACCGGGAATGAAGATTTCTTGTTGCTATGGCGGTCACAATGCTGTTGATGAGTCCCATTCACTTCAAAACTCTCCAAACATCATTATTGGCACTTCGGGACGACTCCTTGACCACATTAAGCGTGGCAACATTAACTTACACAAGGTGCAATGCCTCATTCTTGACGAGTTTGACAAATCACTCGAGCTTGGCTTCATGAGTGAGATGGAGCAAATCTTGACTGCTATTCCATCATCGGCAAGAAAGATTCTCACCTCGGCCACTTCAATTCCAGTCTTGCCTGATTTCTTAAAACTGAAAGAAACCGTCACCATCAACTCTATCGACAACAACCTCTCCCCTATTAACAGGACAACTTTTTGGAGTGTTACATGCACTGAAGACAGCAAAGTTGCGACATTGATAAGGCTACTGCGTTCTATCCCTAATGAGAGTACAATCATTTTCTCTAATCTCAGGGAAATTTCTCAAGAATTATTTGAAACATTGAAAAAAGAAAATTTCTCTGTTGGAATTTATCATGGAGCATTAGACCAAATACAACGAGAAAAAGCTGTAGCAATGTTCAACAATGGCTCTCTATTGCTTCTCTCGGCAACCGATCTTGCAGCACGAGGTCTTGACATTAGCTCAGTGCGACACATTATTCATTTTGACATTCCCTTAACTGAAGAAATCTTTACTCACCGCAATGGCAGGACAGCTCGAGTTGATGCCTCTGGAAGTGTTTATGTCTTAAAATCAACAAGTGAACCTATACCCCATTTCATTAGATTCAACAATGAATTTCACTTCTCAAGCATTGACCACAACAAAGTATCATCAATAAGAACAATATACATCTCAGCAGGTAAAAAGGAAAAAATCTCACGTGGTGACATCGTGGGATTTCTAACTAAAAATGCTCCAATGCTAATGCCCGAAGATATTGGTAAAATAGATGTCTTTGACCACTATTCGCTTGTTGCCATACCAGCAAGTAAGGTGGAAGAGACGATAAAAAGTGTTTCACCTTTTAAACTCAAAAAGCAAAAGGTGAAACTAAGCGTTGCAACTCCTATGTTGCGATTCTCCAAGAACTGAATTATAACCCTCCAAATATCCTGTCGAGCTCTTCTTCAGGTTGACCTCCCACTTTTTTGTCTACCACATTGCCTTGTGGTGACAATATCACAAGTGTGGGAACGGCACTGATATCATACTCTTGAGCAAGCTGAAGCTCCTGGTCAATATCAATCTTGCGAAATTCAATCTTGTCGCCATATTTCTTTTCCATCTTCTCCATCGCCGGTGCCATGGCCTTGCATGGACCGCACCAGGTGGCAAAGAAGTCAAGAACCACAATCTTCTCTTCAGGGGTTGCTTTTGCTTCTTGCGAAGTGGAATCAACGTCGGCAGTGCTTATTTCATCATCCTGCACCACATTGGGAACTGCCGATGATGACAATTCGTTCTTTTCCTGCTTATTCCCACTGCAACCACACATTAAAGTGGCACTTAAAATGATTGCCAATAACAGTTTGATTGTCTTCATTTTTATAAATTAATTTATTGTAACTCGCCTTTTCCTTGTCTCACGATTTCTGGTTCATCGCCAGTACAGTCGACTACTGTAGATGGAATGAGACCACCCCTGCCCGAATCAACAACTATGTCAACGCTTGAACCAAGCGACTCGGCAATCAATTCTGGTTCACAACGGTAGTCATCATCGCGTCCTGGCACCGATGTGGTAAGGATTGGGTGCCCAAGTTCTTTCTCTATAGCGGTGGCTATCTTATTCTCAGGGATTCTGATTCCAACAGTGCGACGACCTTTAAATGCCTTAGGCAACTTAGAAAGAGCCGTAAAAATGAAAGTAAATGGCCCTGGCAAATTGCTCTTCATCAGGCGGAATTGAGTATTATCAAATTTTGCGTACTGCGAAACTTCAGAAATGTCGCTGCAAATGATTGAAAGATTAGTTTTTGCCGACTTCATAGCCTTGAGCGAGCAAATTCGCTCTATTGCCTGATTATTTAACGCATCACAGCCTATTGCATAAACAGTATCGGTTGGGTATACTATAATACCACCATCGCGCAACACATCGGCAATCTCCTCTATGTGGCGAGAATTGATGCTGTCCTCTATAATTTGTAATATTTTCATAATTTATTTAAATGACTTTATAGTTGTTTCTATATTTGTAGCATTAGCATATTTCTCTAATAGACCAGCTGTCCACGACAGGGTTTCGTCAAGTGGCATCTCAGGGGCGAATGCATTGATGTTGATTTGAACTCGACGGGTATCTAAAGTGAACTTGGTGCGTTCCTCATCGCTTGTGGGGGTTGCGACCCCTCCAACAGCATCGCGGTAGACAGGAAGCCCTTCAATATTTAAAGGACCTCGCCCAATGCCACAGTACAGCTCGTCTTTCTCGCCCACGCCCATGCTAAGTGTATCGCCCACAAGCTTGTCGGCATCAAGTCCACTTATCGCATAGCCACTTTTAAACGACACAAGGTTAACAATATCAATGAGTGCTGTGAGACGATATAGGCCAAGCCCTCTCACAATTCGCCGGCATAGTGCCTCACTTGCCACCCGATAACGCCCCGGGTCTTTCCCAAGCGACTTGTATAGCTTGCGAGTAGCAGCTATGGCAGGTCTCTTATTAATCTCAAGCAGTTCATAGGTTTGGGCTATTATGCTTGCTTCTCGTTCAATCTCACCCCAAAGCTCATCGCAGGTGTCACTGTTCACGACATTGGCACTCAACAACCCTATCTCAAGTTGAGGGCAGACCTGTCTTATGCGAGAATCAATTTCTATATTTATCATCTGTTTGTAGACTGAAATACAATTTTTCTGCAAAAGTAATATAAAAATCGGATATTTTTTGTATTTTTGCAAAATCATTAACATTACATTCCAAACGAATAGTTTTTTATTTTTAATTAATACACAATGAAACATCTTTTTATCACTTTTCTTGCTGCCAGCATTGCACTTGGCGCATGGGCCGATGACAAAGTCGTAAATCCCGACAGTACTGGCTTCAAATTCACCGACGTGAAAGTCATTAAATCAACTCCAGTAAAAGATCAGAACAAATCAGGTACTTGCTGGTGCTATTCAAGCAACACTTTCTTTGAGAATGAAATTATGCGCAAGACCGGTAAGGAAGTTCATCTGAGTGAAGGTTTCGTGGTTTATCACTGCTATCTTGACAAGGCTATCAAGAACATTCGCATGGACGGTACAAGCAACTTTGCCGAAGGAGGCGCAGGTCTTGATGTTGCCTATGTTTGGCAGAACTATGGTATGGTTCCCAACGAGGTTTACACAGGAATGACCTACGGCGAAAAGAAATTCAATACCGCTGAGCTCACCGCTATGCTCCAGGGCATGGTCAACGTAGTTAACCAGCGCAAGCTCAAGAAACTCACTCCTTCATGGATGGATGCATTCAAGGGTGTTCTTGACGGATACATGGGCAAGCTTCCTGAGACCTTTACTTGGGAAGGAAAGACCTACACCCCACAAAGCTATGCAGCTTCACTGCCTCTTAACATGGACGACTATGTTTCTGTAACTTCGTTCACTCACCATCCGTTCTACAAACCTTTCGTTCTTGAGGTTGCTGACAACTGGACATGGGAGAAGTCATGGAATGTACCTCTCGATGACCTTTGGGAGATTGCCAACAACGCTATTGACAAGGGCTATACCATCACTTGGGGCGCCGACGTTAGTGAGCGCGGTTTCAAGTGGCGCAAAGGATATGCAGTTCTCGTGAAAGAGAAAAACGAGAATGACCTCAGTGGCACCGACCGTGAGCGTTGGGATCAAATGACCGACAAGGATCGTGATGAGCAACGCTGGGAAATCAAGGGTCCGGGCAATGAGGAAACCGTAACTCAAGAATCACGCCAGCTCATGTTTGACAACAAAGAAACAACCGACGACCACGGTATGGTAATCGTTGGTAAGGCAGTAGATCAGGATGGCAACAAGTACTTCAAGGTGCAAAACAGCTGGGATACCAACCAACTTTATCATGGTTTCTTCTATGTTAGCGAGGCTTACTTTAAAGCAAAGACCATGAACATTGTCATCAATAAAGAATGTATTCCTGCTAACATTGCAAAGAAAATGCCTGCCCTCAAGTAATTACTTGTTAACGGCTCAAAAACATGGCTTCAAGACTTGTGCTTGGAGCCTGTTTTTTATTATTGATGTTGCGTACATGAAATTAAAGTTGTACCTTTGCACTACATGGCAATACTCGAGATTAAAAAAATTGAAGAAAACAGCGATAGCTCTTTGATGATGTTTGATGAGCGCATTCAGGCTGGATTCCCTAGTCCTGCCCAGGGGGCTTTTGCCGATGCCGTTGATCTAAACCATGAGCTCATCTCCAATCCTGCTGCCACATTCTGCGCAAGGGTTATTGGTGACTCAATGGTAGACTCTGGCATCTATGAGGGCGACATGCTTATCATTGACCGCTCGCTGGAACCGCATGACGGCGACATCGCGGTGTGTTTCCTTGATGGTGATTTCACGGTCAAGCGAGTTCTCATCAATAACGGCGAGGTGGCGTTAGTGCCTGCCAACCGCAAGTATCCCGTCATCAAAGTGCCACAAGAGAGCAACTTCATCATTTGGGGGGTTGTTTCTCACATTATCAAGAAGTTAAACCGATAGCCAACATTCTTTCTCATGGCAACAAAATTCAGTTCTCAACCAGCGCCAATCGGCGTCTTCGACTCCGGTTTCGGTGGTCTTTCAATTTTAAGGGAAATACGTAAGGCTCTTCCACAATATGACTACATTTTTCTTGGCGATAATGCTCGTGCTCCCTATGGAAATCGCTCTTATCAGCTTGTTTATGAATTTACCTTGCAGGCTGTGAGTTATCTTTTTTCTCAAGGATGTCATTTGGTTATTCTGGCTTGTAACACGGCTTCGGCCAAAGCATTGCGTTCCATTCAACAGCGCGACCTGAAAAATCTTGACCCAGACCGTCGTGTTCTGGGAGTAATACGTCCCACTGTTGAAGAAATTGGCAATCTTACTAAAACACGCAAGGTGGGTATCTTTGGCACACCAGGTACCGTGCAGAGTCTTTCATACGACATAGAGATTGCAAAGATGCACCCCGATATCAAGGTCTATAGCCATGCTTGCCCCATGTGGGTCCCTCTTGTTGAGAATCGTGAGAGCAATGGACCTGGTGCCGATTATTTTGTAAAGAAAGATGTTGAGGCCCTTATGAAACAATGCGAAGATATTGACTCCATAATTCTGGGATGTACCCACTATCCATTGCTATATGACAAAATAAAACAATTTACACCACCTGCAGTCAACATCATTGAGCAGGGTCCCATTGTTGCCAAGAGCTTGAAAGATTATCTTAATCGTCACCCCGAAATGGAGCAGCGATGCACTCGTGGAGGCACTTGTCAATACTGCACTACCGAAGACGCTTCTCGGTTTTCACCCGTTGCATCAATTTTCGTCAACCACAATGTGAATGCCAAGCATGTAATACTATAAATCACCATTTAACCCCACTGGCATCATTTTGCAATATCGATTAAACCATTGTTTTTTGGAAAGAGTGTCAATGGGATCATATTCCGAAATTATACAACCTGAATATAAATCATCGGCCAATGCCAAAATTATGTTTGACAATTCTATTGTGTCTTCCAGTTCTTTCCCATCGGGGCAAAACATGCGTTTTTGCCTGATAGCCTCATAGCCATAAATAGCCCCCATAATGTTGCCTGTTATAGAACCGGTAGAGTCGCTGTCGCCATCGTGGTTTACTGAGGCAATTATGGCTTCTTCCATATCACCGATGTGCCTGAGTGAGCAATAAATAGAAATAGCCCAAGCCTCCTCGGCAACCCAGCCTTCGCCTAACTGTTTTATAGCCTGAGCATCGTCTATTCCCGATTGGGCCAGCTCTATTGCTTTCAGCGTTATGTTTTTCAGATATTCTTTGTCGTCGACAAATTCATTGTCATAGATTTGCATCATAGTTTGCAATGAGTCGTTCACGATATCTATTATTGAAGCTTTAACTTCTTCGGGAGTTAATGGAACGATTCGAGAAATGAGCAACGTCATCAATGCTGCCGGCAGGTAGCCAAGAGGGTGAAGGTGAGTAACTTTAGCTATTTCGGCTCCAGCCTCAGCCAAGTGCTTGGTGTCATATATGCCACGGTCATTCCTTAGCTTGAACGACGCATCGAGTAGCCCTATTGGAGCTACTCGCATGAGGCCACCACACCCCTTGCTGTTGTTGTATGGTTCTTGATTATTGATGATGCTCTTGCAAGCATCCAGGCAAGTAATGCCTGGTGCCCGGCGATGTGCCATTTCGGGCAGGTCTCTTAACCATGTATATTTGAATTGCTTTTTGTCAAAAGAATTCATTTGAGTGTAATACCAGTCTATGTAGGCATGTTTCACATAAGCCTCAGGGCAGCATTCTATGCCGCGCATGTACCCCCTGGTAAGCCCCATAAGCATGCCATTGGCTGTAAAAAGCGTCATCTGTGTGTCATCGCTCACAAGTGCCTTGCCGTCTTGAGAGAGCCTGAATTGTGTTATACCTCTTTCACCATATAGAGATTGAATATGCTTGCGACCTATAAACTCAACGGGATAGCCTAAAGCGTCGCCTGCAGCACCACCCATCAAGCAGCCCCTAATGCAATCTCTGACCCTTGCACCGAGTTTATCGTCTAAATGATCAACACATTTCATTTTAGAGTTCTTAGTTGTCAGTTATCAGTTGTCGTTTTCAGTTTTCAGTTATTGGCGTTAGCCACTCTTAAACCCTTAAACCGTTAAACCCTTAAGGATTGTAAAGGTCGTGGTTGTAGAATTCAAGTATCTGTAACGCTTGCTGGTAGGCTTGCTTTGCAGGTCCATTTGGATTTCTCTCAGAGGACTCAAGATAGCTGCTCATGGCATTCCCCCACTCACCTAATTGGCGATAGGCATTACCGCGCAAATAGAACACCTCTGCAATAAACAACTTATTGTCTTGCGTTTCCTCACTCTTTATAATGTAATCACAATGAGCTATCACGTCGCGCGACTCGCTACGACTGAGCATTGCCTTTATCTGTTGTAATGTCTCCTCGTTTTGCATGGCGCAAATTTAATAATAATATTAATATCAAGCAAATTTTAACCCGATGTCTTGGGATGTATTAAGACACAATAATAACAAAACTTATTAACAATAAAAGATATTTTCATGATAAATTGTTTGGCATTTAACAAAATATGTGTATTTTTGTAGGAAATAGAACACCAATACACTCACAATCATGTATAAAGACAATCAATTTTATATTGCTCATGGACCCGAGGGAGCAATATGCATTAATGGAAAGATGGCTAATCGCCATGGGTTAATAGCCGGTGCAACGGGTACTGGTAAAACGGTATCTCTGCAAGTAATTGCCGAGAGTTTCTGCAATGCCGGCGTGCCGTGTTTCATGGCCGACATGAAAGGCGACTTGTCGGGTATAAGTCAGCCTGGAAAAGTAACCGGTTTCATAGAAAAACGGATGCCCGAATTTGGACTTGAAGAAGCCGATTTGCAGTTTGAGGGATGTCCTGTCAGGTTCTATGACGTCTTTGGCAAGGAAGGGCACCCCATGCGCACGCGTATGTCCAATATGGGACCGTTATTGCTCTCTCGACTATTAGGGCTGAACGACATTCAAAGCGGTGTGCTCAATATTGTCTTCAAGGTTGCCGACGAGAGAGGCCTTCTGCTTGATGACCTGAAAGACCTCAGGGCAATGCTCGACTATGTGGCTAAGCATGCTTCGGAATATACCACTAAGTATGGCAATGTGTCGAGTGCGAGCATTGGAGCTATTCAACGCTCACTGCTGGCACTTGAGGACCAGGGCGGCGACAAATTCTTTGGCGAGCCGTCATTCGACATTAACGACCTTATTGCCACCGAGGGTGGTCGAGGGGTAATGAGCATTTTGGCAGCCGACGAACTTCAGCGCAATCCTAAGCTATACTCTACTTTCCTGTTATGGTTGATATCGGAACTTTATGTAAATCTTCCTGAAGTTGGTGACCAGGAAAAACCAAAGTTGATTTTCTTCTTTGATGAAGCGCACATGCTGTTTGAAGACACTTCTAAAGCACTTGTCGACAAGATTGAACAGGTCATTCGCCTAATGCGAAGCAAGGGCGTTGGCATCTATTTTGTCACTCAAAGTCCTGCCGACCTTCCTGAAATAGTGCTCGGACAGCTTGGCAACCGCATTCAGCATGCTATGAGAGCCTACACGCCACGCGACATTAAGGCTGTAAAGGTTGCAGCCGAGACGTTCCGCACCAATCCGGCTTTCGACACCTCGGAAGCAATTTCCAACCTTGAGACAGGAGAGGCTCTTGTTTCATTCCTCGACGAGAAGGGCGCACCAAGCATCGTGCAGAGGGCCAAGATTTTATTCCCCTTGAGCCAGATTGGCCCCATCGATCAAATGACTCGCAACTCTTTCATTAAC
>CAMJZF010000101.1 GCA_946410125.1 uncultured Prevotellaceae bacterium
ACCAATGCACCTAAAGGAGCTGTGGCGTGCCAACTCAACAACACCAATTTCAACTACGACATACCACCCATGGAGAACTCAGCGGGTGCAACCATCTACGACGTGTGGTTGCAGACGAGCCTCGACGAGTAAGCCAAAGCATAATCCACGAATTAACAATCGCCAAGGTGCTCAATAATTAGCACCTTGGCGATTATTATATTATCCAACAAGTATTAAGTCAACAACTCTATTGCTCAAGAGAGAATCCTAATGCTTTAAGAGGAGCTTTAGGCAAACGGCTCCATTTTACAACAGGTTTCTTGTTGTTGAAGGCATTGGCTGTCGTGACACAGCGTTTTCTCGTGAGATAATTCTCGCTGGTTTCTACTGTTTTCCCGGTATTGCGTGCCAGCTCATTTTCATCTTTTCCAATAAGGAAGAAATCACCATTTTGATAACGGAACAGATAGGTTGTTGTCGGTTGCGACCAACTGCCGGCACTTGCAAAATATTCTATAGAGATTTTCAGCACCCCTTTAGATGTGATGTCGACCGAGGGCGTAATGCTCAGGAACTCGCTGGCGCGCGCCGGTATCGCTTTGCCATATTGCTTAAACAACGAGAAGCCGCCGCCCTTCTTTCCCCAATAGATGGCGAGCACCGGCTGGTTGAAGTTATAGACATAACCATCATCACGCACCTTCATCTTTTCCTTATTGCATGGAGTTGCAATAACAACCAGGTCGGCAATGCCGTCATGGTTGAGGTCGCCCTGCTTGAATGTCGATTCCCAACCACCGGGCACGATGTCGGCAACACCCTTGCCGGCGGTCTTCAAGTTTTGAGCCACTGCCTGCACCGGCAAGAACGCGGCAAGGGCAAGAACAACGATTGATATTGTCTTTTTCATAATCATTATAACAGGTCTAAATCATTAAATGTATAAGTTCTGAACTGATGAGCATGTAGATTACCATGCCCACGATGTCGTTAGTCACCGTGACAAAGGGGCCGGTGGCAATGGCAGGGTCAATTTTGAGCTTTTCAAGCACGATGGGCACGAAAGTGCCAAAAACCGAAGCAAAGAGCACCACCGAGAACAGCGAGATGGTAACCGCCAGCGAGGTTATATGGGCCTTGCTGGGGTCGTCATCGGCTGGCCAAATAAGGTTGTAGAGGAACACCAGTCCGGCAATGAGCACCGCGTTGAGCATAGCCACGAGGAACTCCTTGCCCAGATATTTCCCTGCCTGCTTGAGTTCGAGAGAGCCATTGGCAAGACCCTGCACCACAATCGCGCTCGATTGGGTGCCCACATTACCACCCGTGCCGCCAATCAAGGGAATGAACAATGCCAAGCCCGGCAAGATGGTTTGCCACTCGTTGGCATCGGCATCACCGCCGTCGAGAATCAGCGCATTGGCAATACCACCCACAATACCAATGAGCAGCCAGGGGAAGCGAGCCTTGAACTGGGTCCACACGCTGTCGCCCGTCTCCACGTCGGCAGTAAGACCGGTAGCCAGCTGGTAGTCGCGCTCGCTGTGCTCACGCACCTCGTCCATAATGTCGTCGACTGTAATGCGCCCCACAAGTCGGCCAATGGAGTCAACCACAGGCATTGCCACGAGGTCGTATTTCTCAAAGTCGAGCGCCACGTCCTCGATGGGGGTATCGGTCTTCACCGAGATGGGATTTGGCTCCATCACATATTTTATCTTGTTGGCCGAGGGATTGGTGATGGTTTTCTTCAAGGGGAACACACCCTTGAGGCGATTGTCGTCGTCAACGACATAGATATTGTAGATCTCGTCCATGTCTTCGGCCTGCTCACGCATCACCTTGATGCAATCGGGCATAGACAGGTTCTCGTTGACAACTATCATCTCGGTCGACATGAGACCACCGGCGGTGTCCTCGTCATACTGCATCAGGTCGACGATGTCGCCAGCCTGCTCCACGTCGTCGATGTGCTTGATAACGTCTTCGCGGTCCTCCTCGTCAAGTTCCTGGATAAGGTCAACGGCATCGTTGGCATCCATCTGCTCCAGAGTCTTGGCGATGGTCTCGTTAGGCATCTTTTCGAGCAGGTCGGCACGCTCGTCCTCGTCAAGCTCCACAAGCACGTCGGCAGTGCTCTCGTCGTCGAGCAGCTGCAGTACAAACAACGCGTCGTCGGCATCATCAAGCTCATTGATAAGCTCGGCAATGTCGGCAGGGTGCAGGTCTTGTATGTCGACTCTCACCTGCGCCTCATCTTTGGCCTCTATAAGTTCTTTAAGCTTGTCGATATAGTCAAGGTCAAAATCTTTCATGATTCCTCTCCCCTATTTTTTATTTTTGAAGATTTTTAATTATGTTGGTCAACTCAATAAACTGCGCCACGCTCAACTGCTCGGGACGCTGCTTGAACAGCTCGCCGTACTGCTCGTCAACGATGGACAATGCCGCTGGCGGTATCATGCCTCGCAACGAGTTGCGCAACGTCTTGCGGCGCTGACCAAAACTGGTCTTCACCACGCTCTTGAACAAGCGCTCGTCGCATCCCAGCTCAGTGACATCATTGCGCACGAGGCGTATCACGCCACTCTTCACCTTGGGAGGCGGGTCAAAGACTCCCTCATCGACGGTGAAAAGATACTCAATGTCGTACCATGCCTGCAGTAGCACGCTCAGTATGCCGTAGGTCTTGCTGCCAGGTGCCGCGGCAATGCGCTGAGCCACCTCACGCTGGAACATGCCGCTGCAGCATGTCACTTGGTCCTTGTAGTCGAGCACTCGGAACAAAATCTGCGACGAGATGTTGTAGGGATAATTGCCTATCACCACCATCTTGCCCTCGCCGCATGCGGCCGTGAGGTCGAGCTTGAGGAAGTCCTGCTCAATGATGCGTCCCGCCAGCGCCGGGAAGTTGGCGTTGAGATATTCCACGCTCTCGCTGTCGAGCTCCACCACCTTCAAGTCGTGCCCAGCGCGCAGCAAGAACTGCGTGAGCACTCCCATGCCGGGTCCCACCTCAAGCACCGGCAAGTGCCTGTAGTCGTCGATGGTGGCAGCAATGCGCTGCGCCACATCAAGGTCGATGAGAAAATGTTGTCCAAGCGATTTCTTTGCTCTAACCTGCTGCATAATTGATTTTTTTAAGATCTTAACTGTTAATCACCCGAGTTTTAAGCCTTAGTCACAAAAAAACGGCTTTTGGTTGCAGTGATACAAATAAAAAATGTTATCTTTGCAAATTGCAAAGGTAGTGAAAAATATAAAAAATTAATAATATTTTTTGTGAAAAAGATTGTTTCAGCATTATTAAAATATGGCATACCCATTGCCATTAGTGTGGGACTGGCGTGGTTCCTGTCGAAAAACGTGGACTGGAGCGCCATCAAGCAGAGCTTGAGCAACGACGTGAACTACTGGTGGTTTGTGCCGGTTATAATCGTGAGCATCTTCAGCCACGTGTTCAGGGCACTGAGGTGGAGGTTGCAACTCAACGCTATTGGCATAAGGCCATCGCTCAGCGCACTGATCAACAGCATCTTCGGTACCTATTTTGTGAACCTGCTTTTTCCAAGGCTTGGCGAGGTGTGGCGCACGGGCTACATTGCCCAGCGCGAGAAAGCGTCATTCACACAGGTTTTAGGCTCGATGGTGGGCGACCGCCTGAGCGATACCGTGACGGTGGGGCTGATTACTCTCTTCACATTCTTTATTGCTCAGGATGCCTTCTATAAGTTCTTTGACCAGCGCGGCGACGGCGGAGGCTCAATTTACACATCATGGGTCTTCTGGCTACTGGTAGTGCTCGCAGTGCTTGGAGTGCTTGCCCTGGTGTGGATTTTCCGCAGCAAGAGCGAGAACAAGGTAATTGCCAAGCTCCGACTCATGCTCAAGAACCTGTGGGACGGTTTTGCCGCCATTGGCAAGATGGACGGCAAGTGGATGTTTCTGCTCTACACCGTACTGATATGGGGATGCTACTTCATGCAGCTATATATCGCCTCGTTTGCCTTCTCCTGCACCAAGGACCTGGGCGTGGTGGCGATACTTGTGCTCTTTGTGTTAAGCAGTATTGGCATGGCAGTACCCAGCAACGGTGGCCTTGGTCCATGGCAGTTTGCCATCATTTTCGGGCTCACTCTTTATGGCGTAGGCACCTTCCCTCCCACTACACCTTACGACCCACAGGCCTCGGCGTTTGCCTGGGTGGTGTGGGGCGTGCAGACGTGCCTGCTCATCGTGCTTGGCGTGTATGCCTTCATTAGCATGGCGATTGACCGCCGTCGCATTGCCCAAGGCAAGACCAAGATTCTCACCGAGAACCAAGGCGATAGCATGAAAATTTAATCAATGCACAATGCATAATGCACAATGCACAATTCATAATGCACAATGCACAATGCATAATGCATAATGCACAATTCATAATGCACAATTCATAATGCACAATGCACAATGCACAATGCATAATGCATAATGCACAATGCATAATGCACAATGCATAATTCACAATAACTGATAACTGATAACTCTATATGAAACTCATCAACGACAATTTTGACGATTATTTTGAGAGTGGTGCACCCAAGAAGGACAATGCTCCTCATGAGGAGACCGAGGAAGAGCGCGAAGAGCGCGAGTTGATAGAAACCACTATCGAGCGCCGCAGCAACAAGAAGCGCATGTTCCTGGCACTTGGCGTGCTTGTTGTGCTGTTGCTCATCATCTTCTTCATTCGCGACCGCTACTTCCATGTGTATCAGGAGAGCGACATTAAGGGTCGCATCGCCGAGGTGACACTTCGCGGCACCGTGTTCAAGACCTACGAGTGCAAGATGCTCAGCTACGACGTGGTAGCACCCGGCAACGTGATCAAGAGCGAGTTCAACTTCACTGTCGACGACGACTCTATTGCACAACGCCTGGGACAGCTCAAGCAGACTCCCCTTGCCGTTCAGGTTCATTACAAGGAATATAAGAGTACCGTTCCCTGGCGAGGCGACACTAAATACATTGTCACCGCCATCGACACCGTTGACATCGATGCCTATATAGATAATGTGAAAGACATTCCCATGCCGCAAAAGCCCCAAGTGGAACCTGGCCAATAATTATTTGTCAAGCCACACAAGAATTAATCCCTAAAAAAGAGATAATATGAATAAGAAATTATTCACCTTATTACTACTTGTTGCGGTGACAGCATGCAACGCATGGGCGGCAAGAGTGAGTGAAAACCGGGCAAGAGCCATTGCGGGAGAGTTTTTCAATGCAATGATGCCTCAAAAGCCCGCTATAATGAAAGGGCATGGCTCTAATGCCGCCTACTATGTTTTCAACAATCCTGAGCGACCCGGATGGGTGATAGTTGCCGGCGACGACAGGGCACGCACCATCCTTGCCTATGGCGACGAGGATTACTTCGATGAGAGCGAGGTGCCCGAGTGCGTGCAGGACTGGCTTAGCGGCTACGTTGAGCAAATCGAGGCAATCGACATGATAAAGCCCGAATCGCAAGTCGACAACGACGCGAGCGTGATAGGTGCCACCAAGAGCAAGATTGCCCCTCTGCTTTTCTCAAAATGGGCGCAAGGCCTGCCATTCAACCAGCAGTGCCCCAGTTACTCCACCACCGATGGCGGCACAAGCTATAGCCCTGCGGGATGTGTGGCGATAGCAATGGCTCAGCTCATGTACTATTACAAGTCGAGCTATGGCTGCGATGCCATTCCTGCCTACACCTCAACCAACAATGGCTTTACCGCCGATCGCCCGGCTCTAGCATCCACACATTTCAACTGGGCAATCATCAACCCCTGGTATCATAACGAAGCCAGCAACAGTGCCAGCGCACAAGAGGTGCAGAAACTTGTGAAATACTGCGGACAGGCGGTGGAAATGCAATATGGCAAGAGCTCGTCGAGCGCAACAAGCCAGCGCAACGCCTTCACAGCCTACTTTGGCTACAGCAAGCTCAGCCAGCAAATCAAGCGCGAGGACATGACTGCGGCGGCATGGGAAGATGCCATCTACACCGAGATTGCAGCAGGGCGTCCAGTCTTCATAAGTGCACGCAAGCTCAATGGCGGCCATGCTTTCCTGTGCGACGGATATGACGGCAACGGACTCTACCACATCAACTGGGGGTGGCGAGGCAACGAAAACGGATTCTTTGCGCTCAATGCCATGAGCGACGGCAACAGCGGCGGCACCGGTGCCGCCAGCGGCGAGGAAGACTACACCCTGAGCCTGCAAGCAATCATTGGCCTTGAGCCAAGCCGGCCCAACCAAGGCAACACCGACTATAACGCTGTGGCCATCTATAGCTCTGAAGATGATGATATTGTTGCGGTTGAAGTTCCCACTACCAGCTACATCAGGTTGGGTGCTTCGGCTTCGTTCACAGGCGTGAAACTCATCACCAACTACTGGAACAACTCCAGCCAGACCTACACCTACGACCTGGGATGGGGACTCTACGACAGCAACGGCAATCTCAAGAGCACTCACACCGTGGCCACCGACAAGGTGATTAAGGGAGGCTATTACACCTACCCCACAGGCAGCATCGCAATAGGCAACGGCCTGTCGTCGGGAACCTACTACCTGAGGCCCATTTGCCGCCTCAGCGGTCAATCAACATGGCTGCTGGCAAGAGGGGCACAAGCCAACTATGTGAAAGCCACCATCACTCCCACCACGCTCACACTCGATGCCATCGACCAAATAAAGGCCAATAACCTGAAGATTAACTCTGTGAACTATGGCTCGGTCAAGAAGGTGGGCAGCCCGTTAGAGATAAAGCTGGGTGTGTCTAATCAAGGACAAACCGACTACAACTACATCTACATGTGGGTCAACAACACACTCGTGAGCGGCACTGCTACCGACGTGGCACCTGGAGCAAGTGGCACTGTGACAATGTATCACACACCATCGCAGACGGGCAGCAACACATTAAAGTTCACTGCCGACAAAAAGGGCAACAAGGTGCTATACAACACCAGTGTGAGCATTGCAGGCACCACCGCAGCATCATTCGCCGCCACCAACACCGCCACCGTGTCGGGCACCACCATCACCGTCAAGAGCGTGCTCAAGAACACAGGTACCGACACCTACAACGACTACATTGTGGCCAAGGCGTGGAAGCACTGGCCCACCTCGGGCAACACCGGCTATGGCGACAACTCCATAGCCACTCCCCTCTATCTAAACAGTGGGGGTACCACTACCTTGAACTTTGAGTTCACCGGTCTGGAGCATGGCACCACCTATCACTTCTCCATCTACTATTACAGCAATGGCGAGAGAGTTAAGGCAGGCTCCAGCACCTCAAGCCGGACAACAAACCTCTACGACATCAACGAGGATGGAGTGGTGACAAGTGCCGACGTGACCGCCCTATATGACGTTTTGTTGCAAAAGGACCTGCAGTACTACGGCTATGGCGACATCAACGGCGACGGATACATTACCAGTGCCGACGTAACCGCCATTTACAATCATTTGCTGGGAAATTAGAAAAATATTGAACCAGCTTGCAGCGATGACTAACATATCATCCTAAAACCTGTTGCTTTTGTGACAAAGATTAAGAAAGGATGTGGCAATTGTTAAATTGACAAATGTTAAACAAATTCGATTTTAACATTTAAAACAAGAAACAACAACTGCCACATCCTATCTTTTTTTTGTGGGTCAGACCTGAATTCAATATCAATGTTAATAGCGCGTAAAATCTTAAAAATCAAAACCGAAAACACAGTACAATAAAGGCAACCCAGCCTTCAGCAACCATTTATAAAAGAGGAAGTGTTAACCAACCTAAAAATGTGAATAAAAAACTAAATGCCAAACAATAAAAACAAAACCAACCCCAAAAAGTTAAACTTTAGAATTTATTACCTCGTTTTTGATAATAATTCCTAATTTTGCATTTGACAGGCCGTAATAACCAAGATGTGTATTTTGATTGTTTACTAAACCAACATTAGAGTAAAAAATTTACATTTCTGTAGTCAATAAACACACTGAGATTATTGGCTGTCAAGCAGTAAAACAACAAGAACCTAAAAAATATAAATTTTATTTAATTATATAAGTTTGAAGTTTAATCATTAATTGTTTACTGTATGAAGAGATTATTTTCAACTCTCATGGCAGTATGCATCATTGCTTTTGGTGCATTTGCCAGCAGAACCATTACTGGAAAGGTAGTGAGTGCCAGTGACAATGAGCCGCTAATTGGCGCGAGCATTCAAGCCGTTGGCTCTAACCAAGGTACCGCAACCGACATTAATGGTGAGTTCACAGTAACTGTCGCCGACAACGTTAAGCAGCTTCGCGTTTCCTACGTGGGCTACAAAGAGCAAGTCGTGGCAGTTGCAAGTAATTTACTTATTGCTCTCGAGGAAGAGGGTCTCGCTCTCGACGAGGTAATGGTTGTGGCCTATGGTCAAACCAAGAAGACCTCGTTTACAGGTTCGGCTCAAGCCGTTAACAACAAGAAAATCGAGACTCGTCCTATCACCAGCGCCACCAAGGCTCTGGAGGGCAACGTGGGCGGTATCCAGATTGGCGGTAGCTCGGGTCAGCCAGGTGCCGATGTTGCTATCCGCATTCGTGGTTTCGGCTCTATTAACGCCAGCAACAACCCCCTCTACGTAGTTGATGGTATTCCTTATGATGGTGCATTGAGCG
>CAMJZF010000102.1 GCA_946410125.1 uncultured Prevotellaceae bacterium
GACTGGTTTCGAGGATGAGGAAGCCCTGTCGCTGGGTGTGTTCAACACCTTCACGCAGGACAACCTGCGCTATTCACAGAACGCTCCGCTGAACATGTACGACGAGGTGAACACCCGTTGCAACCTCCCTGCCCAGATTGACATCGAGGCCACCGAGGGCATGGAATACAGGTTCCTGTGCGTGACCAAGGGCGGTGGCTCGGCCAACAAGAGTTATCTTTATCAAGAGACCAAAGCCCGCATTCAGAACGAGGGCACTCTTATTCCCTTCCTGGTAGAGAAGATGAAATCGCTTGGTACTGCCGCCTGTCCACCTTATCACATCGCTATCGTGATTGGTGGAACCAGTGCAGAGAAGAACCTTCTCACCGTTAAGCTTGCCTCGACCCATTTCTATGACGAGTTGCCAACTACCGGCGATGTGACCGGGCGTGCCTTCCGCGATATAGAACTGGAGGAGAAATTGCTCAAAGAGGCTCAAAACATAGGTCTTGGAGCACAGTTTGGCGGCAAATATCTTGCACATGATGTGAGGGTGGTTCGTCTGCCTCGTCACGGTGCATCATGCCCCATTGGTCTGGGAGTGAGCTGTAGTGCCGACCGCAACATCAAGGCAAAGATTAACAAGGATGGCATTTGGATTGAGAAACTTGATGACAACCCAGGAGAGTTGATACCTGCAGAACTGCGTGAGGCAGGAGAGGGCGATGCTGTGAAGATTGACCTCAACCAGCCCATGAGCGAGGTGTGCAAGATTTTGAGCCAATATCCAGTGAGCACACGCCTTAGCCTAAACGGTACCATCATCGTGGGTCGAGACATTGCTCATGCTAAAATTAAGGCTCGCCTTGACGCAGGAGAAGGCATGCCACAATATCTAAAGGAGCATCCTATCTACTATGCCGGCCCAGCCAAGACTCCAGCCGGCATGGCATGCGGCTCGATGGGCCCCACCACAGCCGGACGCATGGACCCCTATGTAGATGAATTCCAGGATCACGGTGGCAGCCTCATTATGCTTGCAAAGGGTAACCGTTCGCAAGCCGTTACCGATGCCTGCAAGAAGCATGGCGGTTTCTATCTTGGCAGCATTGGCGGCCCTGCAGCAATCCTTGCCCAGAACAATATCAAGAGCATTGAGTGTGTAGAGTATCCTGAGCTTGGAATGGAGGCGATTTGGAAAATTGAAGTAGAAGATTTCCCTGCATTCATCCTCGTTGATGACAAGGGCAATGACTTCTTCAAGCAAATCAAGCCCCGTTGCCCAATGTGCAAGTGATATGGTAAAAGTCAATGATATAGTTCGCTTTCTCAATGATGTGGGAGGTGGCAAGGTTACCCGAATAGAGGGTAAAATGGTTTATGTCGAGGACAATGACGGCTTTGAGCGCCCGGCGTTGGCCCGTGAAGTCGTCGTTGTCGACACAGCCAAGCCCCACCATGTCACCTATGAGAAACCCTTGGAAATAAAGAGCAAACTTGTGGAGCCCGATGTTCCTGCCCCCAAGCCCAAGCCTGAGCCAATGGAGCCAGTGTTTGAGACCGAGGAAGGCGAGGTGCTGAATATCGTGCTTGCCTTTGAGCCTCGTGAGATAAAGCACTTGAACACCACCACGTTCTACTCAATGCTCGTCAATGACAGCAACTATTTCCTGTATTTTGCCTACATGACCCGTGGTGATGAGGATAAAGAATGGACAACGCGCTATCACGACGTTGTGGAGCCCAATACTCAGTTGCCACTTGATGAGTTTGGTCACAACGACCTTAATGACATGACTCATGTAGCGGTTCAGTACATAGCTTTCAAGCAAGGCAAGAGTTTTAAACTCAAGAATCCTGCACTGGTGCAGCTCAAGCTTGATGTGACAAAGTTTTACAAGCTTCATTGCTTCCATGCCAATGAGTACTTTGACACTCCAGTGCTCCAGTTAGACATCACCCGTAATGACTTGCCGGTGAAGCCTGTGCGCATCGACAGCAGTGCACTTGAAAACGCCATGCGCGACAAGCGACGTCTTGACCGCCCTCAGCGTCAGGCTAAGCCTGTGCATAAAAAGAAGAAGATGGAAACCATCGTTCAAGACCTGCACATAGCCGAGCTGCTTGATGACCTGAGGGGATTTTCCAATGCCGACATGCTAAACTATCAGCTTGCAAAGTTTTGTGAAGTGATGAAAGCCAACGAGGACAAACTTGGACAGAAAATCGTGTTTATCCATGGTAAGGGCGAGGGAGTGCTTCGCAAGGCAATCCTTGATGAGCTAAAGCGTAAATGGCCTGCGTGTACCGTTCAAGATGCCAGTTTCCAGGAATATGGTTTTGGCGCTACGCAAGTGACGATACACAGGAAGTAAAACTTGGTAGTGGGATAACAAAAAAGGCACCTTGAGGTGCCTTTTTTGTTAGTTCGTGGTTAGACATCAATTATTACCGAGCAGGATATCATATACTGCTGTGACATCGGCACTGGTAACAAAACCATCGGCATTGACATCGGCATTAGCCTCAAATGTGTTGTCGGTACCGAGCAATACATCATAGATGGCAGTAACGTCGGCACTGGTAACAAAGCCGTCGCCGTTAACATCGCCGGGGACAGGTTCAACACCACCGCCAGGAACGGTGTAGAGCAGTTTGCCGGTAATGTCATAAACTCCACCAGGAACATATACCATGTCGGCAGTTTGCGATGAACCGTTGTTAAAGATGATGCCGGTTGGACGATCGCCTTCTACAATGTCGTCACCAATCCATTGGAATACAGGTGCACCATCGGTAGTGTTGCCAATTAATGAGCAAGCGGCACCAGGCCAAGTGCCACCGGTGAAATTGGTGCCGGTTTCGTTGTTCCAAGCCCAAACTTTGCAACTGGTCCAAGCAGCAGGAGCTACGAAATAAGCAAATTCCTTACCCTCAACCCAGACAACAGCCTCGGGAAGAGTGGCAGGGTCAAACTCATGTACCTCAATATAGGTGCTGGTGACATTCTCAAATTCGCCTTCTTCGGGGTCGAAAGTGAAGTAAGCCGTACCTGTAATACCCATGATGTCCTCGGTCTTAATGACAGGATCTCCACCGTCATTGAAGATGAGGTTGAGTGCATCGCAATTAAACTCCTGGGTGAACCACACAAGACCGTCGTCGGTAGTTGAAGTGATATCTTCATCCATGATAGTTCCAGGCCACTCACCGTTAGATGCTCCGCCCCAAGTGTAAAGGAATGGTGCCTCGCCAGTAGTGGTGCGCACATTGATTGTAACTGTAGCGCTTGCAGTAACAGCAACGCAAGCGATGATTAATAAGAGAGTAGAAATTTTCTTCATATAATAAAGCAAATTTTATGGTTAGTAAATAGTGTTATTAGCTATGAGACTTGCAAAAATAGTAAAAAAAAGATATATGGTGTATCATTTTTTCTTGTTTTTTTACAAAAACCTAAAAGAATGTAGCAAACAGCTGTTGCATTGGTGCCAGTAACGAAGCCGTCGCCATTTAAGTCGCTTGTTCCGATGACCGTTTCATCAGTTCGTCCCTCCCACAAAGCTTGTCGTCGCCCAGTTCTCAAGAGTAGAAAACGATAATATTATAAACTAAAAAAAATATGACTTATAATATTCACTTTATGAAGGTTGGTTGATTTTGTTGCAAAA
Organism: uncultured Prevotellaceae bacterium; assembly: GCA_946410125.1. Lineage (GTDB taxonomy): Bacteria > Bacteroidota > Bacteroidia > Bacteroidales > Muribaculaceae > Sodaliphilus. The sequence continues at coordinate 3,654 of CAMJZF010000102.1, forward strand.
TTATGCTTTTATTGTCTAATATATAGGTTATTATGAGTGATGATTATTTAAATGGCAGTGCAAACGTTTGCGTTTGGCGCAAAAATAATGTGTTATGCTGTTTTTTGTATTTTTTTTAGGTTAATATTCTTTTTTATTCTATCTTTGCAAAAAATACAAAGACATTAAGACACGAACTCAAAAAAATAACCTAAAATTGGACAAGCAATGAAGAATAAAAAAGAAAGACTACAGCTAATTGTGAATCTTGTAAAGAAAAATATTATTGGTAGCCAGAACGAGCTGGCTCAACTGCTTGAAAAGAATGGATGTAAAGTTACTCAAGCCACATTGTCGCGCGACTTAAAGTCGATGAAGATAACAAAAGTAGCGACGAACGGCGGTGGATACATGTATATTATCCCTGACAACAATAAGTTGCAAGATAGTATGCTCATGAGTGGTCAGCATAGCATGACAGTTCATCAACAAGTTGGCTTTATATCTATCAAGCTGTCGGGAAACATTGCTGTGATAAAGACTCGCAATGGATATGCCGCCGGTCTTGCTTACGATATAGACATGAGTCACTCAGACGAGGTGCTGGGAACAATTGCCGGAGCCGACACAGTATTTGCCATCATGAATGAATCTCTTTCTCATGAGGATGCTATGAAGTTCTTTTCAAGGTTCATCCCACTTTAGAGACTCAGATGAAATAACAATAAAAGTATTATAATGATAAACATAGGAATTACAGGAGGCGAGACAGTGGCAGCAGGTGAGTTGGTGAGACTGCTCATCAATCATCCTGATGTAAACTTAAAATGGGTTTCAGCTAAAGGTGTAAGTGGCAAGCTGTCGGGATGCCACAAGGGGCTGTTAGGAGAATGTGATGCTGAATTCACATCACCGTCGGTTGCCGATGTAGATCTCGTGTTCTCTTGCGATTCCGATGCATCATTATATGAAAATGTTCCTGAAGAAGTAAAAGCGACGATGCGCATAGTGGACTTTGGGCATTCAATCACTAATGTAGAGCCGTGCATGTATGGCCTGTGTGAAATAAACCGCAAGTTTATGGTTCATGATTGCTATGGTGTGGTGAGGTTGCCGAGTGCCCAGGCTATGTTATTGTTGCTGGCTCTTATTCCTGCCGCCAAAAACAATATGCTAAATGGTTCTATATCATCTCGCATTAATTGCGGCACGATGATTACTCCAGCCAATGAAGGAGAACTTGGCACTGAGGTGTGTAATGTGCTCAAGGTATTACAGCCCGACTACGATGGCAGGATAGAAATCACTTGTGGCAAAGACTCTTCGTCACGTGGAATGGTCGCTTCGTTAACAATGCCTTGCCAACTTGATGCTGGTGCGATAAAATCCATCTACAAGGATTACTATGGAGATCACAACTTTACCTTTGTTGGCGATGAGGCTGTAGACATGAGCGATGTGATTAATACAAATAAATGCCTTATCAATATTGAAGTTGCCGATGGCATGGCACACATCACGGCATTTGCCGATGGTCTCTTGAAAGGGGCGGCCGGTAATGCCGTGCACGTTATGAACTTGCTCTTCGGTTTCCACGAGAAGGTGGGCCTCGCACTCAAGGCGCAGGTGTTTTAATAATGGAAATACTAACTTGAATAACACAAAATTATTAAAATTATGTCAGTAAATAAAGTTATATTATTAGGAAACGTGGGGCGTGACCCCGAAGTCCGTTACCCATCGCAGGGGCAGATTGTTGCTTCTTTTCCATTGGCAACAAGTGATCGTGCTTATACCACTTCGTCGGGGACTCAGGTGCCAGAACGCACCGAGTGGCATAACCTTGTGATGTGGGGTCGCAATGCCGAGGTTGCCGAGAAGTACATTCGCAAAGGCACAAGACTATATGTTGAAGGTCGCCTGCGTACTCGCAACTATGAGGATCGTAACAAGATAAGACGCTATGTCACCGAAATCTATGTTGAGTCATTTGAAATGCTGGGTGGTGGTCAGCGCACCGATAGCGCTCAGCCGGTTCAACAATCTACTCCACAACCAGAGCCCCAGCCTCAACAGGCCGGTGACTTGGTGTCGCCAGGAGATGTGCCATTTTAATTAAAGATTGTAAGGCAAGATTAATGGCACAAAATGCGTCGATGTAATCCTGTCAACCGATTAATTAGGCGCTGATGGGGCGATAATGTAATGAAAAAGGTCTCTTTTTTTGAAAATTTAGCAAAATCACGTAAAAAAATTTGCCAGTTCAAAAAAAAGCAGTACCTTTGCAACGCTTTTACGGAGATTCGCTAGCTCAGTTGGTAGAGCACAACACTTTTAATGTTGGGGTCTTGGGTTCGAGCCCCAAGCGGATCACAAGATAAAATCAGCCAATGCACTAATGTTTAGCACGTTGGCTGATTTTCTTTTTTGCATAAAAAAATGGCAGTCGGCTATTTTGTATTAAGAATTTTATTATATTTGTATGGTTGAATTCAATGATAATTAATCATTGATGTTTTCTGTTTGTAGAAATCAGCTTTTTATTAACTAATGTAGCCGTGATGTTATGAGAAACAATAACGTGATTTTATTGCTGCTTGTGGTGCTGGCGCTGGTGATGCCAGTGCAAGCCGCAAGGCGTAGCGAGATGCAGATGCGTGCCGCTGCGATTCATGTGCTCAAGGCGAGCCGCCCTGTGGAGCGAATGGCAGTGAGCGAGCACATGACTGCCTATAACCAGCAGGGTGGGGGATTTGCCCTGATCTCGACCGATGACAAGGCTCCTGTTGTGCTGGCCTACTCGGCGGAAGGCTCATTCGAGACCACATCCAGTAATCCAGGTTTCAACTGGTGGCTGCGTGCCATCAGGAGTGCAAGCCTGAAAGAGACCACCAAGCCAGATGCATCGCGGTTCAAACCACGAGTTGACCCACTCACGACCACCAAGTGGGGGCAGAATGAGCCATTCCGCTACATGTGCCCGTTCTTAGAATATGACCCCGACATGAGTCACTATGGAGTGTATATCCCCGATTCGACTCACAATGCCGTGGGATGTGGCCCGGCAGCAATGGCCCAGCTGATGAAATACTACAATTATCCTAAGCATGGCAAGGGTAGTGCATCGGTGGTGGTGAAATATGGCCAAGCTAATGTGACGCTGAGTGTGGATTTTGCGAATGCCACCTACGAGTGGGATAAAATGCTTGACGACTATAGCGGAGACTACAGTGAGGAGAATGGCAAGGCTGCTGCAGAACTGTGCTATCATGCGGCTGTAGCAGCCCAGGCTAACTGGAACAGCCTGGGTGGGAGCACCTTTGACGAAAACATCCTCAGTGCCATGATTAACAACTTCGGCTATAACCCCTCGGCACAAGTGCTTAATCGTCCGCTCTACGACGAGCCAGCGTGGATGGAGATGATTTATCGCATGCTAAGTGATGGTCACCCAGTGCTATATACGGGCAAAGATATAAACTTTGAGGTGGGAATACTTGTGGGCCACAATTTCATCATCGATGGCTATGACGAGAACGGACTTGTGCATGTGAATTGGGGATGGCACGGCCAGCAAGACGGCTACTTCGACATTGCCACGCTGCAGGTTGGCAAGCTGTCGTTTGATGACTGGCAGGGTATGTACCTCAATCTTTATCCTGCCGTGCCTGTTGCGCTGACGGGTGATGTGAATTGCGACGGCTGGGTAACATCGGCCGACATTACCGCGATTTATGATTATCTGCTAACTGGTAGCACCACGTTTTTAGCCACAAGCGATGTTAACGGTGATGGGACAGTCACATCGGCCGATGTGACAATGATTTATGATATTTTGCTTGGAAATTGAGCCTAAATTACTCATTGACTAAATACGGCACTCAAAGCACCGGCATCCCAGCAATTATGGCCAAGATAGATGAGAAGTTCTATTAAGATTTTTATTAGAAGTCAATACTAAAATAAGAAATAGTTGAGATGAACCTTAATAAGATATTGGGCTTTACTGCGTTGAGGTCAACGATTGCTGTAAGTGTGTAATCACCATTGCACGGTGTTTTGAGGGAAGCGACTTGTCGCGAAATGAGGGGTGGGAATGAGGGCGTTTTGGTTCATACCTCTTGCGGTTGCGAGTCCGATCTTTCGGTGGCGACACCGAGGATGCCATGACACTATTCAAGAAGTTTCGTGGTTGCAAACTTGATGTCAAGCCTCTCCTCCGCCTTAGTGGACTTGAGTAACACAATTTAAACCTAATATTAATTTGTAATGCAAAATCCTTTCTAAGTGATTGTGCATCATAAATTTTGTTAATACTTGTGGCTTTGATTTGTTGATTTAAAAGTAAAAAAGTATTTTTGGGGCAATCCTCAAAATTATTGCGTTATGAAAATCAAATTGCTCATATCTTTGGCACTTGCATCTGCAGCTTATGTGGGTGCAATGACAAGCGAGAATGACTCTTGCCCGGTTAATCAAGACTCTGTTCAGGTTAATGCTGATTCTGCGCAATTATCCGATCCAGCCCAAGGCTATATTTTTGACAGAGACACCACAGGGTTGATAGTTAATTCGTGCCCTGGTTACATTTCTTATAGTTTTGTCGACGTCTATGGCGATGCTGAAAAATTGATGAAATTGAGAAGGTCGAAATACACAACTTTAAAGAGTCCTTGGGAGAAAGACCCAAGGGATTATGGAGTTCATGGTAAATTCAAGCTTAATGGTAATAAACAAACATCAAATCCTGAGAATTCAACTCCATGGTGGATTCAAGAATAATATTAGATATTTATAGAAAAATCAAGGTCGTTACCAGCGCGCTGGTAACGACCTTGTGATTTCAGTGCAAGGTGGAAATGGTTAGATGGC
>CAMJZF010000103.1 GCA_946410125.1 uncultured Prevotellaceae bacterium
CCATCGGTAGCACCCTCGGGCTTGTAAGGAGCGGGCAGATCAGAATAGAAAGAGTTGGCATCCTCACCCTTACCAGCGCCAAACGAAGTGCGCATAATGTCGTTGTACTCAGCACGGGGTGGGAACTGATACATGGTGGTGTAAACACTACCGTCACCGTTCACGTCATCCTCCCATTTGCCACCATACTGCATTGCGCCATCAAAAGCGAAGTAAGGACCATCCTCAGCGTAGGCATCGGCATAGAGGCGAGGCGAAATCCACCAACCGGGATAGTTGGGGAAGGTAGCCACAAGGTCTTTCTCGCCCTCAATCAGTGAGACGTGTTCCTCATCGAGGTTGGGGTTATAGTAAGCCCAGTCGAAGTTTCCGGTAGCTGTGCCAGTTGAGATATTGCTCCAAGTGGTCTCAACATTAGTAGGAAGCACACCAAGGTTGTAGCAATAGAAATAGCTAACTTTTTGAGACTTAGGGTCAACATAAGGAAAGTAAGCCGAGAAGAAAGTTCCCTTAGGAGTGAGATACATGGTATCTACACCACTGGTGAAGTCCTTGGTCATGCCAGCCTTGCCAGTGTACAAACCAGCCTTCTGAGCATTCATCTCAATCTTTGCATCAGTCATTTGTGGCTGTTGCTTCTTAGCCTTCTGCAAAGCGGGAGCCGCAAAAGCCGCAACAGTCACAACTGTTAAAAGAAGAGTAAATAATTTCTTCATAATTGTGTTTTGAATTTTTAGTTAATAAATAAATTAATTATAAAATAAAAGTGATTTATTGCAGGTTTTGTTTCACAGTAATATATTAATGTGCAAAGTTATACAAAATTGACAAAAGAACAAAAAAAAACAATGATTTTTGCTTATAAAAATTCTTGTTGAGGAGGGGAGAAGGAAGGGTGCCTTGTAGGTCGGGATAGGCCTTGGGGCACGAGGGTCGCTAAACTAACGTGCCCCTTTGCCCGCACTCACTGCCACTAAATAGCGACAAGTGGCGGCTCGCGATGTGCGAGCCGCCACTTTTATTTATCACGATTGGGATGATACTTATTATTGGAAACCAATTGTGAACGAGTTAGCACTGTTGGCTTTGCTGGTACCAACCATGGGGTTGGGGACCATCACGCTCTCGCTCGAGAGAGTGAACTCGGTGCTGGTGAGCAGCGACAGCATGCGCTGCATAGCCTCGAGGCGAGTGTAATGGGTCTTACCGTTAGCGTCGAACGAAGCGTCATCGTTAGGATCGAAGATGAACTTAACGGTGTTGCCGTCGATGCGCTCAATGCCCAGATAGATGTTACCGGTGTAACGGCCGTTCTTGAAGTAGATACCAAACTTGCCCTGATACATGCGAAGCTGCATCCAGTTGAAGGTCTGCTTGAATGGAGCCTCTTTACACTGAGCAACGAGGTCGGTGTAGGCGGTGGCAAACTCGCCGCCAAAGCCCGAGGCGTTGAAAGTCCAGGTAACAGTAGTCTGCTGCAAAGCGTCAACTGGGGCAGGACCGGTGATAAGCGAAGCGCCATCGTCGGTACACAAGAGTGAGCCATCGTCCTGGAACTTGAAGTTCTGCAGAGGCACATCATTCTCGTTATACTCGGTAACGAAGTCGAGAGGCTGCATGAAGCGCAGGCCATCGAGGGTCATGATAGCGTTCATGTACTCACCGTTGTCGAGCAGGGTACCATCTTCAGGATAGAAGCTCCAGAGCATGGTCGACACATCATTGCAGATATAGCGCTTGCCATTGGCGGTAGTGAGCACATAGTCGGTGAGGCGAGCATTGAAGGCCTTGGCACGCTTAGCTGTGTAAGCGGCGAAATAATCGGCATCGGTAGCTGCCACATCACTGCCCAAGCGGGTCATGATGATGTCGATACCTGTCTTCTTGCCACGCAGGTGAGCCTGATTATCCTCGGTGCCGATAATGATAAACTCATAGTCACCACCATGGCCGGTGCCATCACTTTGAGGACTCGAGAACTCATGGAACACCTTATTATAGGTGTTGAACGAGAGCACTGGACCGTAGTCGGCCACAACCTGCCACAGCGACACGTCGCTCTGGAAAGTGCCGTCGCCCACGTTCACATTCTGTGTAGAAATCTCTACCGAACCGTCGTTCTTGAAGTTGAGGATAAAGTTTACACCTTCCTCGTCGGCATTGGCAAAGTACTGCATGAGCCAGCGACCGCCGTCCTTCTTGAAGTACTCAGTATAGTTGTTGACAGCATTGTCGAGACGGGCTGCAGCACTCTCGTCGAAGAGGTCCTCAACCTCGCTGGGAGCACAGGCGGCGAGCGACATTGCTATCACCATAGCCGATAGATAAATATATTTCTTCATAATAATATATTGATGTTTCTTTTAATTGTTAAACATTACCCTGTGTAGCATTACTGCTGTCCGTAAACCTGCTGACGCAGATCCTCGAGAGTGCTGGCATCAAACGACTGCAGGCGAGATTGAACCGCATTGCGCAGGTCGTCGAGCTCAATGCCCCACTGCTCACGGAACCAGTTGCGAGCCAGGTTAATCTTGGTCTCAAGCATCTGAACACCATCAATGCCGTCAGCGTCTTCTACCTCAAACACGGTGATGGGAATGCGAGCGCCACTTGAGTTGAGAACAAAGCCCTGAGCGTCGCACAATGCACCATTAGCGTCATAACGCTTGCCGTCTTCACCTGTAGTAATTGGTGCGACACCGCGCTGATACTGGTTGCGCAGGATGTAGGTGCCATCTTCTTGCTCAACAACCTGGTTCTCGTTGGCATACTTCTTGTTCTCGTCCTTGGTAGCGTCGTTGTTCTCAAAGTAGTAGAAGCAATAGTAGTTGAGGTTACTCATCTCGTCGCTGTCCTCGTTACCATCGGTAACATAGCCACGACCTGCCTCAAGCCAAATTCTCTCCCACTGAGCATCGGTGAGGGTGATATAGTTGGCGCAAGTCTCGGCAAAGTCCTCACGAATCTCGCTCGAAGCATAAGGAGTTACGAAACCGAGCGAGTGCACAACAGTCGACTTGCGGTCTTGCCAGTTGATAGGATCGTAACGACCGAGCGACAGGAGCTGGAACTCACGGGGAATGCTCTTGGTTTGGTGCAAGATGTGAGTAAACTCATGGTGCATAGTGTGGAAGTAGTCGCTGTTGAGACCATAGATATCAAGAGGATTCATGCTGTTAACGTGCAGCAGTGTCACCTTAATACCACCCTCGGCAAGACCCACGATAATGGTTCCCGACTGGGGGTTGATAGCCGGCGAGCCCACGAGCATGAGGATGCGTGGACCATACATCTTAACGAATTCCTTGCTACCTGTTACTTCCTCATAAATGTCGAACCACATGTACTTGGCCAGCACAGCCAGGTCGATAGCATTAGTGAGTGTGGCAGGCTCAAGGTTGTAGTACATATTAGTCTCGTTGTCCTGCAACCTGTACTGGAAGTCCAAGTTGTAGACATCAAGATAATTCGCCTTAAGCCACTTGTCGAACTTATAAGTGTAGCTGTTGGGGTCGAGCTCATCACTCACGTCGGGGAAGATGGTTTCGCCCATCCCCTTCTCGCTGCACGATGAGAGCGACATCGACACCATTGCTACAAGTGCCAAAGCACTGATATATTTAAAATATTTCTTCATAGCGGTAAAATGTGTTATTCGTTATAGGGTTCTGCTAAGTTTTTACCAACCTTGGGCGACGCCGATGCTGCTACTTTTTCGAATTCTCGTTCGTTAGGCTCGATACCGGCTGCAATAATCTCGTTAGGAATCTGGATTGCCAGACGTGGGTCGAGCACTTGAAGAGTCTCGACGCGACCTTCCTTACCAATGGTGTGAGTGTAGCTGATACCCAGACGCTTGATGTCGAACCAGCGCAGACCACGCTGGAAGAACTCGAAGCGGCGGAAGTGCTGGATGCACTGCATGTAAGGCAGGATGTCGGCAGTGAGGTGATAACGCTCAGAAGGACAAACCTCGTCCAAGTGCAATGGCTTAGCGATACCATAGTAAATAGAGTCGAGAAGCTTAGCGCCTAAGCGCTCACGATGCTGAGGCTGGATGTTGCGGTTGTACTTCTCCATGCACTTGGTGTAGAAGTTCCACACGATTTCCTTGCTCCAGGGGTCCATGCGACCGTCGGAGTCAACGTTAGGACTGTTGCGGTGAGCAGCATCCCACACGCCCAGGTCGGCGATGCAACCGTCAATGTCGCCAAGGAACAACTTGGCCTCGGCACGGTTAAGCAGAGCCTCCTCGCCAGTGAACTCAACGAGCACCTGGTGAGCATAGCCAATGCCTGCGAGCTTGTCGGTGTACTCAAACTGCTCTCCTGCAGTACCGGCCCACCACACGCCATACTCTTGACTACCGTTAACCCACATTGCCAAGATGCAGGGGTGCATAGCCCATACCCAACCGAGCTGAGTGTTCTGGTAGCGGCAGCGTTCCCAAGTGGGACCAGGACCGCGCACCGAACCACGCATACCGTCGCGGTTGATAGCGTAGCGGTGACCACCCGAGATGTGACGCCTGTAGGTTGAGTAAGTGGGGATTAACAGGAAGTTGCGCTGATGCATAGAGTTGGCATAATAGCGGTTGTACTCATCCTCATAGTTGAGATTATCTTGAGCCCAGATGTCGCTCATGTAGGGCGATGGGTCAACGTCGGGACCGCCAAAGACGGTGTTAGCGCACTCGAGCACCTTCTCATAGTCGCGCTTGTACAGATAGAAGCGTGATGCAAAGGTGTAGGCAGCCTGACGATTGAAGTGGTACTTGGGAATCTCATAGATAGCATCGCTGATAAGTGGCAATCCCGCCTCGAGGTCGGCCTGAATCTTCTCGTAGGTCTCGGCCAGTGTTCCACGCTCATAGTGAGGCTTTACAGTGGTCTCGGGCTCGGTGGCATAGGGGATGCCAGGATATTGCTTGCTCAATTCAGGACCACGATAGGGCATGCAGAAGATGTTGGCAAGCATGAAGTGAGAGTAAGCACGGGTCACAAGAGCCTCGCCCTTGACGGCGAGCAACTTTTCGCTGGTCTTGCCCTCGGCCTCAAATTCCTCAATCTTTTGGAGGACATGGTTACAAGTAGCGATAGAGTTATAGTAGCCTTCCCATGATCCTGAAGGAGTGTCGCTACCGGTCTCGTTGTTGATCTCGGTCCAAGCGAAGGCTTGGTCGTCATTACGGCTGTAAGATCCCAAGTTGTATCGCACACCATCAACGCCGGGAGCGTTGTTGTCGATGATGTTATCGGTCGACAACTCGCAGAACAGGGCGTAGTTGTACTGTGGATAGGCGCTGGTCATGAGCATGCGCAACTGCTCCTCGTTGGTAAGAGTCACGCGAGTATCGGACGCCTTGTCGAGGAAGTCGCTACATGACGACATTGCAACAAGCGCCATACCAGCCATTATTAAATATCTGAATTTCATAATATATAATATATAATTTATTTTTAAATTATTATCATTCATTGAATTAAAGGCCTAAGCGCAGGGTAAGGGTGAACTGCTTGGGAGTTGGCGCAGCCACACCACCGGCGTTGAAGAACTCTGGGTCTTGACCATTTAATTTCTTGTCGGCATAGAGCAGACACAGGTTGGTCGTACTCAGCTTAACCGAAGCAGTGCTCAGGTGCATTGCCTTGAGAGCCTTAGCGGGAAGGTCGTAGGTGAGCGAAATCTCCTTGAGGCGGATGAAGTCGCCCTTAGCAATGCGCACGGTGCTATAGTTGTAAGAACTATAGGCAGTACCAATGCGGACGCCTTGACCCGACCACCTCTCATACTGACGAGTAGATGCGATGGCAGGGATGTCGGTGTAGTTTTCATCACCAGGCACAACCCAGCGGTTCTTCATCTCACGGCTGTTAGCGGTCATGTCGCCGTAAGCATAAGAGAAGTCGGCTGGCAAGCGCAGCTTGTTACCAAACGAATAAGTCAAGAACAGGTTCAAGTGGAAGCCCTTCCAACTGAAGTTGTTACCCAAACCACCAGTGTAGAGAGGATCAACTGGACCTTCATACTTAAGGAAGTCGAGGTTGTCGAACTGCTGGAAGTTGATACCGTCGATAGTAACATCACCATATTGGTCGTAGAATGTGGGAAGACCCTCATCATTCAAGCCGGCAAATGGGATAGAGAAGATGGCACGCACGGGATAGCCCTGAAGTGCGAAACCGGTACCTGGCACGAGGTCGATAATGCGGCTACGTGACACGAGCTTGGTAATCTTGTTCTTGGCATAAGCAAATGTAAAGTCGGTCGACCATTCGAAATCGCCTGGCTTGGCTGCCTCGAAGTTGCGGGTAGAAAGAGTGAACTCAACACCGTGCGACTTCATCTCGGCAACGTTGGCCATCTTGCTGGTCACACCACCCACACCCTCGGTGAAGACGCGGCCAATCAAGTCGAAGTTGTTACGCTTGTACCAGTCAAACACCAAGTTGATGCGGTTGTGATAGAAACCAAGGTCAACACCCACGTCAAACTCATGCTTTTTCTCATAGGTAAGCTCCTCGTTGGCAATGTTAGCGAGATAGAGGTCCATCTCATTATCGTCGGGAACCAAGCGCCAGGGCTTATCGGGATAGAAAATAGGAAGTGCATTAGAAACGCTTGTTGGGCCCGCATCGGCTGTCAACGAGTAAGACAGACGAAGCTTTGCATAGGTCCAGATACCCTTCTGGTAGAATGGAGCTTCAACAAAGAACTTCTCGTCGCTTGCGTTCCAAGCAGCCGAAACGTTCCATGTTGGGAGCCAGCGGCTCTTCTTGGCCTTACCCAGACGGTTAGAACCCTCGTAACGGATAGTACCGTTAATCATATAGCGTGCGTCGTATGAATAGCTTGCTGTACCAAAGTAAGCCATGTTGCGGCGATAGCCCCATGCCTCGCTATAGTAGTTGTGGTTTTCCTCAACCTGTTGCTTGAAGAGGTTCTTGTCGAGGAAAGGAATGTTACCGTTTTCATAAACGATACCCCAACCCTCGAAGCTCTCGGCGTGACGGTCGATCTTGCTGAGCTCGTAACCACCAAAGACGCTCATGATGTGAACATCGTTGAAGGTGTTGTTATATTGAGCTGTTGCACGCAGGTCGAATTGCGACATTGAGTTCACGTCGTGGAACAAAATACCACCCTTGGGCAATACAGTAACAGGCAGTGCGCTCTCCTCGTCGGGATTGGTGTAGAGGTAGGGGTTAGCCTGACGGATTGTAGCGTTCTCAGGATCGATACCGGCACGATAAGCGTTGGCCTGGTTAGAATTGTCCTTAACGTAGTGGTTCTGAGTAGAACTGTTGTAACGATAAGATGCGATACCTCTCAACTCAAGACCTCTAACCGGCTTCCAATTGATCTCACCCTGGAACTTGAGGTCGGTAACTCCAAGATCGATGTAGTTCTGCTCAAGCTCATCAAAGATGTTGAATGCAGCATAGTTACGAGTGTAGATTGCATTAGGATCGGCAGTACGCGATGTATTCAAAGCGTAGCTATAGGGGTTGATATCGAAGCTGCGGCTGTAAACACCGTTAACCACGTCGATGTCCTGACTAAGAGTACCAGGTGCACGCTGCTTGCGGTAGCTGTCGCTGGTCAACAACTTGATGGTCAAGGTTCTTGACAGGTCATAGCTGGCATTGGCATTAAAGGTGTAACGCTGCACCTCACTTTGCTTGGTCCATCCTGGGTCATACATTACCGAAGCCGAAGTGTAGAAGCGGGCACGGTCGGTGCCACCCGAAATAGAGATGGCATGGTTTTGTGAAACATTGCTATTGAACAAAAGGTCAAACCAGTCGGTGTTACGGAACTCTGCCTCACGCAGGTAAGCGTTCTTGGCAGCAAGTGTGTTGGGCAAGCCAAAGGTGCCAGTTGCGGGATCATACTGGTCCATGAGCTTATACATGGTACCATACACACCCGAGCTCGAAGAGTTGGCAAGACCAGCAAAGCTGAGCCATCCCTTGGCCTCAAGTTCCTTGTAGATACCCATCTGCTCCTGTGAGTTACTGATGTTGAACTCACGGTACATGGGTTTCAGGCGATAGGTAAACTCGCCGGTATAGTTAATACTTGCCTGGCCCGAGCGTCCTTGCTTGGTGGTAACGACAATCACACCTGCCATGGCGCGAGCACCATAGATTGATGTTGCCGAACCGTCTTTAAGAATCTGGAAGCTCTCAATATCGTCGGCATTAATACCGGCAATGGCGCTGGCAATAAGGGTTGTGGCATCACCACTCGAGAGGGCGTCGGCATCGAGCTCAACGTTATCCTCGAGAATCACACCGTCGACAACCCACAATGGCTTGCTGCTACCGTAGATTGAAGTAGCACCACGCACACGAAT
>CAMJZF010000104.1 GCA_946410125.1 uncultured Prevotellaceae bacterium
ATTTGTTAGATTTCTCGCCGAAGGCGACTAAAATAGCTGTTTTGCAACAGATTCAATAAAAAATCATAAGACAATGAGCGACATCATAGTTATCATTCCCACTTACAACGAGAAAGAGAACATCGAGGCAATCATCAAGGCCGTGCTTGCACTTGAGGAGCAGCACCGCTTTGATGTGCTCGTGATTGATGACAACAGTCCCGACGGCACCGCGGCAATAGTGGAACGCCTCATCACCGAGATTCCTGAGCGCATTCACATCTTGAAGCGTAGCGGAAAGTTGGGATTGGGCACTGCCTATATCGAAGGCTTCAAGTGGGCACTCGCGAAGGGATATAGCTACATCATTGAGATGGATGCCGACTTCTCGCATCGCCCCGAAGACCTCATACCGCTGCAACGCGCCTGTGCCGAGGAAGGCGCCGACCTGTCGGTTGGTTCACGCTACATCTCTGGCGTCAATGTGGTGAACTGGCCCATGGGAAGGGTGCTCATGTCGTATTATGCCTCGGCCTATGTGCGCTTTGTCACAGGCATGAACGTACGCGATACCACAGCCGGCTTTGTGTGCTACCGTCGTGAGGTGCTTGAGGCTATCAACCTCGATGCCATTGAGTTTAAGGGTTACGCCTTCCAGATAGAGATGAAATTTACCGCCTACCAGATGGGGTTCCGCATCAAGGAAGTGCCCATCGTGTTCATCAACCGCGTGCTCGGCACGAGCAAGATGAGCGGTGGCATTTTCAGCGAAGCGCTGTTTGGCGTCATCAAGCTGCGCTGGGAGAGCATCTTCAACCGCCAGCGGTTCACCCGCCGTCCAAGGCAATAACAAGCAAGAAGCTCCCTCTCATTTTTTGTCAAACAAAGAAAACCAAGTGAAAACCAAGAAAACAAAGTTTTTTGGTTGACTTGGTTATTTTTTGGTTTGAATTAGCCAAGATAAAATCAGATTATTCAGTTGTTGTTTAGTTTTGAGTGAATTTTATATCTCACAAAAGAATGTTACCAGGAACGGCACGCTAAAATCTACTATGAAACCGTGAAAGATGGAGACGATGACAAAGTCCTTGCCACAGGCATTGGTGAGAATGGGAAGTGTCGTGTCCATAGTGGTAGCACCACCCACCGAGATAGGAGCCAGCTTGCCAAACCACCGCACCATGAGCGGTGCCCCAAGCAGGGTAATGACCTCTCGCACGATGTTGGCGAGCAGTGCCACAGTGCCAAGGTCGGCACCACGGTATTGAGTAATGAGAACGCTCGAGAGCGAGTAATAGCCCATGCCCGACCCCACCGCGAGGCAGTCGGCAAGCGAGCGATGCGGAAGCATTAGCGTGGTGATGGCACATCCGGCAAGCGTGCCCACGATGGTCATTAGCGGCAGCAGCATGTAGAGGCGATTAAGCTTGCGGAATTTCCTGAAAATTTCGGCATCGTTGCCAATGAGGAACCCTACCATGAAAATCAAGGCACACAAAGTTATATAACTCACGTTGCCAAGACTTTTCATGGGTGGCAGCAAGTGGCTCAGCCCCACTATAATGCCTAAAATAAAGAACCCCACGATTATCATGCTGCCCTTCATTGCCCGCCTCCTTCCTTGCGCTTAATGAACCGCCACAGCGCCCACGCGCCCAAGATGCTGCCTGCAGTGCCGGCAAGCGACAGCAACAGAGCCTCAAGCCCAAGAGCTTGCAGACTATTGATGATTTGCTCGTTCTCCCCCACTTCTATCCCAAGGAAGAACAGCAATGCCCACACCAGCACCGTGAGCAAGATACCCACCAGCTTGAAGTTGTGGCGCCTGAGTAGCCACCCCGCTCCAATGCCTGCCGCCATTATGCTAATAATCTGCAACATAGGTCTACCTCACTATTTTCACAACGACACCCCCACAACAGGGAGAAAAATGCTTGCAAGCATCATTTCAAAAGCTAATGCTTGCAAGCAAAGTCAGTTATACTATTGTCTAAATATCTAAAACTATATTCTCTCTATTGCCCAAGCAGGATGTCATAAACGGCAGTGACGTCGGCACTGGTAACGTAGCCGTCACGATTGACATCGGCAGTTGCCTCAAAGGTGAGGTCGGTACCTAAAAGAACATCATAGATTGCCGTGACGTCGGCACTGGTCACATAGCCGTCGCCGTTAACGTCGCCGACGATTGCCGACTGACCGGCAACGCCGTTGATAACAACGTACTGGTTTTTAACCACGTTGCCTCCCAGGCTCACGTAGCCGTCGGCATCAAGATAGGCACCTGCCGGCTCGGTGATGTTGCCCCACAGCTGCTTATCGACTATATACATCGACCAGATGTTTCCTCCCTTGGCTTTAACTTGGGCGTTCTCGCCAACAACGCTGAGCGAAGCTGCGCGCAACCCACGATTATCACCAAGAGCATGAACCAGGGCATTGCCAGTCACCGTGAGATTGGATGAAGCTCCTGTCATGCCATAGGAAGAACCACCACACTCAAAGGTGCCATCGCCCGAAACCACAACGTCGTCATCGAAAATAAAACCAGGACCATTAGTGTTCTGAATCAAGTTGGTGCCTTGTGCTTCGATGTTAAGCACTGGCAATGCCTCGTTGTAGGAGAACCTAATAGCACCTGTGGCTCCAAACGAATTGTAAAGCATCAAGTTATTGAGGTAGAGTGTGCCGGCGGCATATCGTACCTTACCGTCGCCCAGCACGTCGTCTTGATTGACCGAATTCACCTTGGTTCCCGCAATTGTGATGGGGTAGACCTCGCCACCCACCGTCACCTGGCATGTTTCCTCAATGCCGTTGATGGTGATGGTGATAGTTGCCGACTTGCCAATCATTGCCGGGTCGTCGGTGGCAGTGACCACGAAGGTGCGCAGACTATTGTCGTAGGTCACTGTAGCCACTTGCTCGTTGCTGCTTGCCATGGTGGGGTTCTCGTATTGCCTCCAGGCGTCGGGCAGGTCGCTGGTGATTTCGAGTGGCAGCGACTGACCCAGTTCAAGAGTCGCCTGTGCCGGTGAGATATTGAAGCTGTTGAGTGGCACCCTCACCACTTGCACGCTTAGCAAGCCCGAGCCATAGGTGGTGCCATTCAGCATGTGGCGCACGGTAAAGCGGTAATTGTGATCATAGAGCATCGGCTGGGTGTTAGGCGTCATGGTGATGGTGCGGTTCTGCTTATCCACCGTAAAGGCGGGGATGCGGTTAGTTTGCTGTGCCCAGTCTGGGAAGGGGCCTATCGCACGTATAAAAACCACATTCACCTCACCATCGAATGTGGCATTGGCAGGCACAATCTCAAACGGGATGCCGGTAACTGTGGTGGAGTGAGTGGTGAGATCCTCGCCGTGGTTCACAATGAGCTTATAGGGGCGGAAGATGCCGTTGGCATCGCTGATGTTCACCTCGACCTTCGCGGTGGGAATGTTATCATTCTCGGGATCTTCACTATATACGTCGGCAAACAAACTCCACTTGTAGCCCTCGCGGTTGGCCTTGGCATAGACTGTGGTGTATAAGGTGTTGTTCTCGAGCGGTGTGGTGCATGCCGAGTTGGCATAGAACTTGAAAGGCAGCACGCCGTCTTGCATGTAGGTGCATGCCCAGCTGCTGCCCAGCACACCCTGATAGTTGGTGGCATTGGCAGGAATTGGCTTCGCCTCAACCTTTATCACGCCATTGAGTTTGGTGCTGTAGGTGTTCTCAAAGTCGGGGGTGACAAAGTTATTACCCACGGCAGTGAGCTCCAACTCGGCGCCTTGCACTTGTACCGATGAGCCGTAGAATATCTCGCTGTTGCGGTGTATTGAGCCGGCGAGCATTCCCGCGGTTTCCTTGTAGCGGGTAATCACATGGTTAATCACGCCCTGAGTTCCCAAGCCAGTGAGGTTTACAGCGCCATTGGCAGTGGGTTTAACTGAGTTTACCCACCACGTTTCTAACGACTGTCCGGGCGAGGTGATGTCGCTCAGGTAGGAGCTCCACAGCGAGTGTGGCACAACGGCATATTCCTGGTCGGCGCGGCCGTTGGTCACGCGAATGGTGTTATTGCTAAGTATCAAAATGGGCTTAACGGGAGTGGCTGTGTTGGCCGCCTTTCGCACAAGATATTGATTGGTCTCTAAATATCCATCGTAGGCATCGAGCGAAACCTCGCACCAGAACAAATAATCCACATCAGCCGCATAGAATGTGCGACTGAGACTGCTCATTGTGCTACCTTCCCACTGCTGCACAAGTATTTTCTCATTGCTGGTGCCGCTGGTGTTAGTGTGCTGCTTCTTATAGAGCTTGACCGTCTTGGTGGGGCTGTTGTAGGTAAGATAAGGATTCAGCGGCGAGAAATCGAACGTCTCGGTTCTACCCGAATATGTTATCTTGGTTTGTCCGCTATTGAGCAGTCCAAAGTCGCCATAGCCCGAGCCGCTAATGTTGTAGATGTGTGGCTGCTTGAGCTCCACCAGTCCACTGTAGAGCGTAGTGCCATTGGGGCGGGCAAAGACCTTGCAAGGGTCATTCGACACGCTTGGAATGTTGTAGTTGATGGCACTGCCACCCTCATAGGTGCTATTAGTGTTGCTGGGCGACAGCGAGCCGATAATCCTCGTTGGCCTGAGCAAATTGATTGCTGGTGACAGGTTGTACTGCTTAAAAGCCAGGAAAGGGTAGGTGCCATAGGCCTGGTAGGAGCAACCAGGCTGTGGGGTGACATTGATGACCGATGCCGTGACGCCGCTGGTGGCACCGCGACCAATGAGCGAGTGGCTGGCGATGTCGATGGACGATTGGCTATAGAACCCATACTCATTACCCACAGCCAAGACATTGCTATTCTCGGCATTGCCAAGCAACTGGGCACTCCACGTCATGACACCATTCTTGCCGCCAATAGCCCTCACATTGGCATTGTTAATCACCAGCGGGCCTTGCACGCGGATGGCATGGCCGGCAGCCGAGTTGGCTTCAAGCTGGCAATAAGAGATAGTGGCATTTTCAGTGGCAAAAAGACCGTGAGCGTCGGTATATTGCGGTGTGCCACCAGTTTGGGTTACATAAACCTTGCCACCGGTGATGTTCACATCGTGGGCATGAACCGCCGTTTCCCGGTTATTGCCAATGATGTTCATGTAGCTGCAGCCCTCCACGTTAAACGACTGGATGGTGTGAGCACCGCCAATGCTGCCACGCACCTCCACATTGCTATAAGAACCCTTAACAGTAAATATGCCAGTTACAAAATTCTGATCCCAAGGTCTGAACGCATGGGTAGCACCATTGAGTGAAAGCAAACCATTGTTTACTTCAAGCACAGAATTGTTTTGAGCAATCACTGCACTCGCTGTGTGGGAGGTCACGCTCAATAGCGAGAGATAGTTCACCTGCACCTTTCCGCCTTCCTGAATGGCGATACCGGTACGTGGAGCGGTGACAATCACGTGCCCCTGGCTGGCGCCGCTACTGTTGGTGATAGTGATGTTCTTGCAATTAACGGCGGCATTCTCGTTGTCGGCATCCTGCTCGATACGGAACATGGCAGAATTGCTGAGCACGATGTTGACAGTTGCAGTTGGAGCAAAAAGTTCCTTGATGTTGAGTTCGCCCGAGACGTTGAGCGTCACCGTGCCGGTGCCATTCACCGTCACATGCTTGCCTGTGCAGTTGCTCACCAGGTAGGAGTGGGTGTAGCCTGCGCCGGTGTTGAGCGTCACGTAATCGACAGCAAGCACTGTCAGCGGGCTTAGCAGCATCATCAAGAGTGCCACTGCCAACGCTTGCAGCCTATTCCGTGACTTTGTCTTGTAATTCTTGTTCATAACAACGATAATTTTTAAGATTATGATATAGTTAACAATTAATAAGGCATTATGCAATGCAAAGATAGTAAAAATTTCTCTTCTAACAAAATGTGGCACCAACCACAACACAGTTTTTGAGTTTTAGAAGGCAATTTCACCCCCGCCGCTCTCACGATTCTCTATGCCGACTCTTGCCTGTACCCTCGTTCTTGCAGAACTGCTCCACCACGATACTGCTCAAAATATTTATGCAAGATTTCTTCTTCACCGCGACTGTTTTTAGCAGAACAATTATGTTGTTGAGATTATATATATTATTATATATATTATTATATTTATTACTCTCAACTATATATTGTTCTGCTAAACTCAATGCTAAATCTTTTTTAGCCATCGGCATCTCAAGCATCTGATAATCACCGTTTTTGCAGACCTGCATTATACAATAAAAGTTTTTTAATTTCCTGCGCTCTGTATCACCGCTCTTGACAATGCTTATCAGGAACACGGTGAGCAGCAACACTACAAGCACTGTCAAGCAACATGGCTGGGCAAAGAGCTCCCAATTCATCATCTTGCGGTTCAGCAATACTGAACCCTGAGTTTTTTCTTTTATCTCCATAAGTAAAAATATTTTAAGCAATGAATAACCAATACGAAATTATACATTCACGCCATCAAAAACAACATTAAAAACACACACGCCCCTCTCGCTCTCCACTCTCACTCTCCACTCTCCCTCTCAATCTTTCAAACCAAAACAACAAATATAATTTTTTGTTTTCTTGGTTTTCACTTGGTTTTCTTTGTTTGAAATTGAGTGCAGCGCGACCGCACTTCATAGCTCTCACACTCCCCTCTCACCCCCTTAAAAACAACAAAAAATCAACAAAGCCAGGGGGGATTGCCAAAAAAGTGAAAACATTTTATTATCTTTGCAATTTGTAACAGTTATCACAACAATAGAAATTAATTAAAAACATGTCAATAGAGAACATCTTATCGCAAGCCACCGCACAGGCGGTGAAGGAATTATATAACTTGGAGGTGGAGCCACAAAGCATTGTGCCTCAAGCCACTCGCAAGGAGTTTGAGGGCAACCTCACCATCGTGGTGTTTCCCTTCCTGAGGGCATCGCACAAAGCCCCCGATGCCACGGCGCAGGAAATTGGCGAGCATCTCGCCGCCCACTGCGACGCGGTAGAGAAATTCAACGTCATCAAGGGCTTTCTCAACATCAGCATCAAGCCCTCGTTCTGGGCACAGCTGCTCGACAGCATCTGCCGTGACGAGAACTACGGCTTTAAGCAGGAAACACCCGAGAGCCAGCTCGTGATGATTGAGTACAGCTCACCCAACACCAACAAGCCCCTGCACCTGGGACACGTGCGCAACAACCTGCTGGGCTACAGCTTGGCGCAAATCATGAAAGCCTGCGGCAACAAGGTGGTAAAGACCAATATCGTGAATGACCGCGGCATTCACATCTGCAAGTCGATGCTTGCCTGGCTCAAGTGGGGCAACGGTGCCACACCCGAGAGCACCGGCAAGAAGGGCGACCACCTGATTGGCGACTTCTACGTGCTCTTCGACAAGCACTACAAGGCTGAGATAAAGGAGATTGCCGCCGCTAAAGGCATCGACGAAGAAGAAGCCGAGAAACAGTCGCCACTCATGCAGGAAGCCCGTGCCATGCTAAAGAAATGGGAGCAGGGCGACCCCGAAGTGCGCTCCTTGTGGGAGAAGATGAACTCTTGGGTCTATGCCGGCTTCGACGAGACCTACCGCCGCATGGGCGTTGACTTCGACAAGATATACTACGAGAGCCAGACCTATCTCGAAGGGAAAGAGAAGGTTGAAGAAGGGCTCGAGAAAGGCGTGTTCTACCGAAAGGACGACGGTAGCGTTTGGGCCGACCTCACCCCCGACGGTCTTGACCACAAGATATTGCTGCGCAGCGATGGCACCAGCGTCTACATCACCCAAGACATTGGCACCGCTAAGCTCCGCTACCAGGACTACCCTATCGACAAGATGATATATGTGGTGGGCAACGAGCAGAACTACCACTTCCAGGTGCTCTCGCTGCTGCTCG
>CAMJZF010000105.1 GCA_946410125.1 uncultured Prevotellaceae bacterium
ACAACCCCTGGTATGACGGATACTATTCTTTAGGAACCCGCAACCACTGTGCTGCCTATCCTATCACAAGCTACATGAACCTCACCAACGACCCACGCTTGGGCTATGCTTTCAACAAGAGTGCCAAGAACTCGAGCTTCGATGGACAGATTCCAGGTAGCAAGACTCTCACCGGCGACTGGATGGGTATCTCTTCAAGCTATGGCAACGACTATGTGAGCCTTGCCAACTATGCAACAGCTACCGCAATGCCTATCTACCTGTTCACTCAAAGTGAACTCCAGTTCCTTATTGCCGAGGTTGAGCTTCGCTTCAACAACAATGACGGGGCTGCCAAGGAGGCCTATGAGGCTGGCGTAAATGCTGACTTCAACTCAAAGGTTGGAGCCGATGCCTCTGAGTTCCTTGCAGGACCTCGCGTTGCCTGGAGCGGTTCTACAGCCGAGAAACTCAATAAGATATATATGCAAAAGTGGGTGGCTTTGCTTATGAGAGACCACATGGAGGCTTGGTCGGAGATTCGTCGCACCGACGTTCCCGCATTGTCGTCATTAACTGCTAAACAAGTATTTGACGACCCAACAGCCTACAACGCCGGCGACATGATTAACCCTGGTGTTAACCACATCAATGGCGGAGGTCTTGCCAAGCGCGTTCCTTATCCAAGCAACGCTCGCACCCTTAACAAGAACACCCCATCGGTTAAATTGTTAAGCGACCCAGTGTTCTGGGATATTCATTAATGTCTAACACTGCTATAAATTATTTATTATGGAAATTAACATGAAGAAAATATTTTATACACTGGCAGCTTGTCTGTTTGCATTAGGATTCTCTGCTTGCAGTGATGACAATGATGCGTTGACCGACACCACACTGACACACTACGTGTCGTTTGAGCTGCTTGGTGGCGAGTTTGTTGAAGTTCCACTCGGAACCGAATATGTTGATGCCGGTGTAAGAGCCGAGCTCGATGGACAAGATTACACATCACAGGTTACTGTTGAGGGTCTTGAAGACATTGATGTCAACCAACTTGGCCTTTATGAAGTAACCTACTCGGCAGTGAGTCCCGATGGCTATCCATCGTCGGTAACACGCACCGTGGCTGTTTGTGACCCAACCGTTAAGACCGATATCTCGGGTAAGTATGTTTCTCAAGCCGGTTCGGGCATTGCAGGAACCTCTGTTTCACTGGCAGGCTACAACTTCACTATCAGGAAGGCTGCCTCGGGCATCTTCTTTATCAGTGACATGATTGGCGGTCTGTATGACCAACGCGCAGGCTATGGTTCTAAATATGCTTTGCAGGGCTATATCTCACTCGACAATGATAACAACATCAACGTTATCTCGGGCGTTGTTCCAGGATGGGGCGACTCCTATGAGTATTTCGAGAATGGTTCTTACGATCCTGAGACTAAGACTGTCACTTATGATATTGGTTATTATGTATATGATTTCCACATCATTCTTAAATATAACAAACCATTAGAATAAAGTTAACTATTATGAGAAAGTATATATTTATCATAGCTTTAGCTTTGCTGGCTATTCCCGCTCTCACCTCTTGCGACACCGAGACCAATGAGGAACCAGGCGGAACAGCAATTGAGAAAATGTGTGGATACTGGGACGTCGCTTATGATATTGTTGACGAGAATGGCACAGTGCTTGACCATTACGCTGACGGCACTATCTACACCTACAACCTCACCGACAATGGCACCAACTACATGTGGATCGACGACCAGGAGACCTTCTGGGCCTACAAGATGATTGTAAACATCAACTACGACAATCTCACTTTCTGGTGTGACTGGAAGGATTATGATGCCGCAGGCACTGGCAAGGCTATCATAACCGACGGCAAGATTGTTGAGAATGGCGGATTGAATGAGCACGACAAGCCCACCGACAGCATCTCGTTCTACATCGTGTTTGACGATGAAGACCCCGAACTTCAGGCTCTATACGACAGAATATGGTGCCACGGCGTGCGCCACTCCGGTTTCTCGCCCGACACCGAGTAACATCGTCTCTTAGCACTCTCTGTAAAGGTTTTCTAAAACCTTTCGACCAATAACCTTCAAGGGTTGCACAAAATCACTGTGCGACCCTTGTTTTTTTATAAAGATTTTGTATAATAGCTTATTTTTTGTAACTTTGTTGGCATTAAAACTAATACTTTATGCTAAAGAAAATACGTCGAACTCTTGCAGTGCTCTGCTTCCTGGCAGTGACACTGCTTTTCCTGGACTTTACAGGCACGCTCCATCACTGGCTTGGATGGATGGCTAAGATTCAGTTCTTACCAGCTGTTCTGGCTCTTAATGTAGTAATTATAGCAGCACTGGTGTTGCTCACCTTAATATTCGGGCGCATCTACTGCTCGGTGATATGCCCGCTGGGTGTGATGCAGGATATCATATCCTGGATTCATGGTAAACGCAAGAAAAACCGGTTCACCTATTCCAAAGAGGTGAAATGGCTGCGCTATCCCATGCTGCTGGTGCTTGTCGTTGCAATAATTCTGGGCATTGGCTCGATTACTGCATTGCTCGACCCCTACAGCACTTATGGGCAGATAGCCACCAACCTGCTCCAGCCCATCTACCTGTGGTGCAACAACGGCATTGCCGCCATTGCTCAGCATTATGGCAGCTATGGCGTCTACCAGGCTGAGGTGTGGATAAAGAGCATTGCGGCACTGACTACTGCAACTGCTTTGTTCATCATTATCGCCATCCTTGCTTGGCGAGGTGGCCGCACCTATTGCAACACCGTGTGCCCCGTGGGAACCTTCTTGAGCTTCATTTCAAGATTCTCAATCCTAAAGATTCATATCGATGACGACAAGTGCATCAAGTGCGGAATGTGCACCCGCAACTGCAAGGCTTCATGCATCGACTACAAGAACGGCACCGTTGACCACAGCCGCTGCGTCACTTGCGGCAACTGCATCGAGAAGTGCCACAAGGATGCCATCTACTATGGTCGCCCTCGCAAAGTGACCGCTACGGCAAGTGCCGGCGAGCAAGGTGGCGTGGACAAGAGCAAGCGTGCTTTCCTCATTGGCTCGGGAGTAGCCATCGCCACCACCGCCATGGCTCAGGCCAAGAAAAAAGTGGATGGAGGCCTTGCCGCCATCGAGGACAAGAAAATGCCCGAGCGCAAGAATCCCATTACGCCCCCAGGCTCCATCAGCGCCAGCAACATGAGGCAACACTGCACTGCATGCCAGCTGTGTGTTGCCGAGTGTCCTAATCAGGTTTTACAACCTTCCGGCGCATTGCTCACCTTCATGCAGCCCATGATGAGTTATGAACACGGCTATTGCCGTCCCGAGTGCAACCGTTGTTCGCAGGTTTGCCCCGCAGGAGCCATACGCCCCATCTCCCTTGAGGAAAAATCTTCGACCAAGATAGGAACAGCAGTATGGACCCACTTCCTGTGCATTCCCACCAAGGACAAGAACGAAGACGGCAGTCCAGTGTCGTGCGGCAACTGTGCACGCCACTGCCCCACCCAGGCAATCACCATGATTCAGCTCGACGAGAATGACGAGAACTCCCCCATGGTGCCCAGCATCAACGCTGCCAAGTGCATTGGATGCGGAGCTTGCGAGTATGTGTGCCCATCGCGTCCTGTGGCCGCAATTCACGTTGAAGGACTCGAAGATCACCGAACCATTTAACTCACCACTGCAATGAACAACGACAACAACCATAACAAGATGAACCGCCGCCACTTCTTGAAGGTGGCTGGTGGTACAGCTCTGGCATCGAGCACTCTGCTCGCCGCTTGCAACAACAAGGACGACAACAATAGCGTAGCAATATCCGAAGCCGATGTCCCAAAAGACAAGATGACCTATCGCGTTAACCCTAACAACGGCGACCGCGTGTCGCTCTTGGGCTACGGCATGATGCGACTGCCTGTTGAGGGAGGCACAACCATGAGGGAGAACCCCGATGCTCCTCTCGACCAGGAATTGATAAACAAGGAAGTTGACTTTGCCATTGAGCACGGAGTTAACTACTTCGACACATCGCCTGCTTACTGCCAGGGCAAGAGCGAGACGGCTACCGGCATTGCTCTGCATCGTCATCCACGAGACAAGTATTTCATTGCTACCAAACTCTCCAACTTTGCTCCTGAGACAAGGTCGTTTGAAGAGAGCAAGAAAATGTTCTACAACTCGCTCAAGGAATTGCAGGTCGACTACATTGATTACATGCTCCTGCACTCGGTGGGAGGTGGAGAGGATGCCATTGCCGAGTTTAATGAGCGATTTATGGACAATGGGTTGCTCGACTGGCTCGTGGAGCAAAAGGCAGCGGGCAAGATTCGCAACTTGGGATTCAGCTATCATGGCGACATCGCTGTCTTCGACAACCTGCTGCAGTGGCACGACCAGGACTACTATCACTGGGACTTTGTGCAAATCGAGCTCAACTACCTCGACTGGAAACACGCCAAGGAGATTAATGAGGAAAACACCAATGCAGAATATCTGTATGCCGAACTGAAAAAACGCGGCATTCCCGCTGTTATCATGGAACCGTTGCTGGGAGGTCGACTCGCCAACATGCCCGATGCCATTGTCGCCGACATGAAACGGCGCGACCCCGACAGCTCGGTAGCTTCATGGGCTTTCCGATATGCCGGAACGCCCGATGGCGTGCTCACAGTGCTCAGCGGTATGACTTGGATGGACCACCTGATGGAAAACATCAAAACCTACTCGCCACTCAAGCCCGTAACTCAGGAAGAAGACGCTTTCCTTGAAAAGATTGCCGACAAAATAGTAGACTTGCAAACTATTCCATGCAATGACTGTAATTACTGCATGCCATGCCCTTATGGACTCAACATTCCTGCAATCTTTGTACACTACAACAAGTGCATCAAGGAGGGTAACCTTGTCAGGGACGAGAAGGATAGTGCCTACAAGCAGGCACGCAAGGCTTTCCTTGTAGGTTATGACTACAGCGTGCCCAAGCTGCGGCAGGCCAACCACTGCATCGGGTGCGGCAAGTGCAGGAGCCATTGCCCTCAGCGCATCGACATTCCCAAGGAAATGGAGAAAATCGACCAGTTTGTCGAGAAGCTCAAGCTAAGCGACAAGAAAGACTGACGTCACGTTGGAGGCAATCAACCAATACCAATAGGTAACAATTGGGTTAAACCCGAATCGGTCATTAGGATTTATGATAGAACAGAATTTATTTTGAGCAGATTGTAAAGAGATTGCCGAAGACATAGCGGGCTATGACAAGGCAATATCTGCAACAAGATGCCAACATAAAGCTGTTATAGCATAAATAGACCTAAAATCATGACCTTCTGTCGCCTAATGACCGATTTGGGTTAAAATTCCTCAATAATTATACCTGATTGACACAAGATTCTCAAAATAATGTTATCTTTGTAATCATTAAGCCCTAATACTGAATAACAAAAATCCATAAAACAAATCATCATGTATAAAATTGAAAAGCATCCCATTCTTGATCTTCCTAAAGAAGAATACGTAGAATTTCAATTTGAAGGGAGAACCGTTCGCGGGCAAAAAGGCAAGACCATAGCTGCCGCCCTTCATCAGGCAGGATTAATCGTTCACAGCCACAGCACATCGGGGCGCAACCGCAGCCTCGAGTGCGGCATTGGCAAGTGCGGTGCCTGCGAAATGCTTGTCGATGGGCAGGTGCGGCGCATCTGTATCACCAGTGTTGACGGTGTGAAAGAAGTGCGTGAAATTCCCAAAGACTACATGCCTCAGGGCAAAGCAAGTGCAGCAAGAGAAACCAAGATTTACAAGACTACTGTTGCCATCATTGGCGGCGGCCCTGCCGGGCTGGCATGCCGCGAGCAGCTCACTGCTCTTGGCATTCCCAACATTGTGGTCGACAACAACGCAACCGAGGGCGGCCAGTTCAACATGCAGACTCACCAGTTCTTCTTCTTTGAGAAGGAGCAAAAGTTTGGTGGTATGCGCGGCTTCGACATCGCCAAGACTCTTGCTGGCGACAACCACGACGGTATCTTGCTCAACAACACCGTGTGGGACTTGCTCGAAGGCCGACGCATCGCCCTCAAGAACATCGTCACTCAGGAGGTGAGCTACATCGATGCCGACCATCTGGTGGTTGCCACAGGTGCTGTGCCTTTCATGCCTGTCTTTGAAAACGACGACGTGCCGGGCGTCTACACCGCCGCAGTGTTCCAGAAGATGATGAATCAGGAGCACACCCTCCTTGGCAAGCGAGTGCTCACTGTGGGAGCCGGCAACATCGGCTACCTCACCAGCTACCAGGCTATGCAGGCAGGTGCTACCATCAAGGCTATCATTGAGGGTATGGACCACGAGGGAGGCTTCCCCGTGCAGGCCAACCGCGTGCGCCGTCTCGGCATCCCCATCATGACCTCTCACGTGCTCATCCGTGCCATCCCCAACGATGACTACACCGGCGTTACAGGAGCCGTGATTGCCGAGTGCCGAAATTTCAAGCCCATTCCCGGCACCGAGCAAGTAATTGACGATATCGACATTATCAATATATGTACCGGCCTTATTCCCGACAACCAGCTGCTCGTGAAAGGGCGCTCGGTATTTGGCCGCAACGTGTATGGCGCCGGCGATGCCGTTCGCATTGGCGAGGGCACCAGTGCCGTGCTGCGTGGCAAGCAGGTTGCCTACGAAGTTGCTCAGGAAATGGGACTTCGATTCCCCTACGAGGACTATCTCGACGTCTCACGCCAGTATATCGACTCACAGCAGCGCCCCGTGCGTCTGCTCGACGAGCCGCGCATCCCTAATGAGGAGCGCATGGCCCTGAAGCCATACGTAAAAATCAACTGCCTCTACGGCTTCGCTTGTAATCCTTGCACCTTCTCGTGCCCGCAGGGCGCTATCAGCAAGCCCACCACTTCGTCGGTTCCCATGGTGGATTATGACAAGTGCATTGGCTGTATGCAGTGCGTGAATCACTGCCCGGGATTGGCAATCTTCGGCTACGACCAGCGCAAGAATGTGGTGTTCCTGCCAGTAGAATATGACGTCGAGGAAGGTAAGGAAGTATTCCTCGTCGACGACAACGGCTCCAAGGTGGGCGAAGGCACCATTGAGAAAGTTCTCAAGAAGACCAACAAGACCAATGTTGCCCGTGTCAAGGTTGCTAAGGCCAACGACTTGAATCAAGTTAACGGCTTCATTCTCAAGGAGCGTTACCCCGAGCCACTGCAGCTGCGGCCTCTCACCAATCCCGAGGAAGGCAAGTCGTTCGTCTGCCACTGCGAGGATGTCGATGTCAAGACCCTGCTTGCAGTGATTGGCGACCGCAAGTACATTTCGGTCGACGAGCTCAAGCACACCACACGCATGGGTATGGGTCCATGCCGCGGCAAACGATGCGTCTCGCGAGCCAAGCAAATTCTGCGAGCTCACGGCATTGAGGTGACAGGCGACAGCACTCCGCGCGCCCCACTCGCCAATCAGGTCACTCTTGGCGACGTTTACAACGGCAATGACAAGGAGACCTTCGTCTTCGAACACGGCTCCGTTATCGAGAAGGCCGAAACCCAGATTATAGTTGCTGGCGGCGGCATGGCGGGCAGCGCAGCGTTCCGCTACTTTGCCGAGGCTGGCAAGCGGGTGATTCTTGTCAACTACGACCGCGGCTCTACATGGCGCTGCATCGGCGGTGGCCGACCCGCCTTCTCCAACCCCGACATCAGCGACATTGCCATGCACAACCTGGAAATCTTCCGTGACGACCAGCAGCATTGCAACATCGACCTGAAGATGAC
>CAMJZF010000106.1 GCA_946410125.1 uncultured Prevotellaceae bacterium
TCCAGGCTGGCAGCAGCGACCTTTATGTGTTGCCACGCTACTCCACAGCCTTTGTCGATCCTTTTGCCGAGATCCCAACGCTGTGTATGCTTTGCTCCTATTTCGACAAGGACGGCAACCCACTCGCCAGCTCTCCCGAGCAGACCCTCGCCAAGGCCTGCCGCGCCTTCAAGGAGGTTACCGGCATGGAGTTTCACGCCATGGGCGAGCTTGAGTACTACGTTATTGAAGATGACGACGAGGCATTCCCAGCTATCGACCAGCGCGGCTACCACGAGAGTGCTCCCTATGCTAAGAACAATGACTTCCGCCAGCTGTGCATGAAATACATTGCCCAGACCGGTGGACAAATCAAATATGGCCACAGCGAGGTGGGCAACTTCACCCAGGACGGCATGCTCTATGAGCAAAACGAGATTGAGTTCCTGCCCGTTCCCGCCGAAGATGCTGCCGACCAACTGATGCTCGCTAAATGGGTAATCCGCAACCTCGCCTACCAGCTGGGCAAGGACGTAACATTCGCTCCCAAAATCACAGTGGGCAAGGCCGGCTCGGGCCTGCACATCCACATGCGCCTCATGAAAGACGGCAAGAACCAGATGCTCGATGGTGGCGTGCTCAGCGAGGTGGCTCGCAAAGCCATTGCCGGCATGATGGACCTGGCTCCAAGCATCACAGCCTTTGGTAACAAGAACCCAACCAGCTACTTCCGCCTGGTTCCTCACCAGGAGGCTCCAACCAACGTGTGCTGGGGCGACCGCAACCGCTCGGTACTCGTGCGCGTGCCTCTGGGATGGAATGCCGATGCCGACATGTGCCACCTTGCTAATCCACAAGAGAGCGACAGCAAGCGCGACACCAGCATCAAGCAAACCGTGGAAATGCGCTCGCCCGACGGCAGCGCCGACCTCTATCAGCTTCTGGCCGGCTTGTGCGTAGCTTGCCGTCACGGCTTTGAGATGGAAAACGCTCTTGAGGTTGCCGAGAAGACCTATGTTAACGTCAACATCCACGACAAAGAGAATGCCGACCGCCTCGCAACGCTGGCTCAGCTTCCCGACAGCTGCGTAGCAAGCGCCGACTGCCTCGAGCAGCAGCGTGCCGTCTATGAGCAGCACGACGTGTTCAGCCCAGCCATGATCGACGGCATCATTGCCCAGTTGCGCTCTTATAACGACACCACCCTGCGTGCCGACATCAGCAGCAACCACAAGGCAATCAAGAAGCTCGTTGACACTTACTTCCACTGCGGATAAGCATCGCATTGTCGACAATCAATCTCTTACATCGCTTCGGAGTCAATGAACTCTGAGGCGATGTTTTTTAGCTCCACCCTTTCGTTAATTTTAATTAAGCAGTAGAGCAAATGCCACGCTCGTACCGTGAATTTGGAAATTTATGTTTATCTTTGTAAGTTTTTTAAGAATATATCTCTATCACGATAATAATAACATCTAAACCAAGAAGATGAAGAAGTATAATATTATCAACAACACTTTGGGCTGGATTGTGTTTCTTGTAGCGACCATCACCTACATGCTCACACTTGAGCCCACAGCGAGTTTCTGGGACTGCCCGGAATTTATTTCTCAAGGTTATAAACTCGAAATTGGCCACCCACCCGGCAACCCTATGTTCATTCTGGCTGCCAGGTTTGCAGCCAATTTTGCCGGAGGCGATGTAATGGCTGTGTCGAAATGGGTCAATGCCATGTCGGCAATCCTGAGTGCGGCAACAATCCTGCTGCTCTTCTGGACCATAACGCATCTGGTCAAGAAACTGGTAGTCAAGAGTGACGATGAAGAAATCTCACTGGCTAAATATCTGGTAATCATGGGTAGCGGCCTGTGTGGTGCACTTGCCTACGCATGGAGCGACACCTTCTGGTTCTCGGCAGTAGAGGCCGAGGTTTATGCCTTCTCGTCGTTCTGCACCGCATTAGTATTCTGGCTTATCCTTAAGTGGGAAAACCGAGCCTCATGTCCCAGCAGCGACCGATACTTGATTTTAATTGCCTATGTCTTTGGCGTCTCGCTTGGCGTTCACCTGCTTAACTTGCTGGCTATTCCAGCCATTGCGTTGATATTCTACTATCGCAACACCAAAGAGAGCACTGCCAAGGGCTCGATTATCACATTGCTAATCTCGTTTGTGATAATTGTTCTTATTCTTTACGGACTGGAGCCCGGTTTCATTGAGATGGCAGGCTACTTCGAGCGCTTCTTTATCAACACATTCCACATGAGCTACAACAGCGGTGTGCTCATCTACGCACTGCTGCTGCTCGCCCTCTTTGCATGGGCACTCTATGAACTGCACCGCAACAAGAGCGACTTCCTGAAACGCCTGTCGGTGTTCCTGAGCATCGTTTTCTCGGGCATGCTCATGATAGGCGACGGACTCATCGTGCCAATAATCTTGATTATTGCCGCCGGCATTTTCATCTTTGGCTTTGCCAAGCGCATTTCACCACGCATCTACAGCAACATCATCCTGTGCATGATGATGATATTCATAGGGTTCTCAAGCTACGCGCTGGTTCTCATTCGCAGTAGTGCCAACTTGCCACTCGACGAGAACTCCCCCAACAGCCCCTTTGCCCTCACAAGCTACTTGAGCCGTGACCAGTATGGCAAATCGCCGCTTATCTATGGCAACACCTATGCTTCGCCTGTGGTTCGCGACGAGAGCGGCGCCCCAGTCATGGATCTTGGTTCGCACAAATACACCCGCGTGGTAAAGACCGAGGAAGGTCAGCCCAACGAATATGTTGACCTCGGTCCAAGCGAGACTCCAAAATATGCTCCCGAAACCGAGATGCTCTTCCCACGCATTCACAGCTCGGCCCACGCAGCCGACTATGCAAGCCTTCTTGGCGAGGAGGTTGTGGGCGAGCCCGTTGAAGCAACGGTCTTCGTCGACGAGAGCGGAAATGCCCTGCAAAAGACTACGGTCAACAAGCCCACGTTTGTCGAGAACATGCAGTTCTTCTTCAGCTATCAGCTCAGCTACATGTACTGGCGCTACTTTATGTGGAACTTTGCCGGGCGCCAGAACGACATCCAGAGCAACGGTCCAGGCGACGTAACACGCGGCAACTGGATTAGCGGCATCTCGTTCATCGATAATCCACGCCTTGGCGACCAACGCTTCCTGCCCGAGGACTATGGCACAGGCAACAAAGGTCATAACGTATTCTACATGCTGCCCTTGCTACTGGGCATTATAGGCATGCTGTGGCAAGCCTTTGCCGGCAAGCGAGGCATTGAGCAGTTCTGGGTAGTATTTTTCCTTTTCTTCATGACTGGCATCGCCATTGTGATGTACTTGAACCAAACTCCCAGCCAGCCACGCGAGCGAGACTACGCCTATGCCGGTTCGTTCTATGCTTATGCCATTTGGATTGGAATGGGCATTGCAGCACTGTGGAGCTTAGCCATGAACTTCATCGAGAAGAAGAAAGAGAGCGACAAGAAGGAAGCTGCCGCCGAGCCACAATCCAATAGCGGTGCAGCTTTGGGCCTTGCATGTGTTGCAGCACTCATCGGCTTGGCTGTGCCATTGCAAATGGTTAGTCAAACATGGGACGACCACGACCGCTCGGGACGCTACTGTGCCCGCGACTTCGGCGAGAACTACCTGCAGAGTGTTGACAAGGATGCCATCATCTTCTGCAACGGCGACAACGACACCTTCCCACTGTGGTACTTGCAAGAAGTGGAGGGAGTGCGCACCGACGTGCGTGCCGTCAACCTGAGCTATCTTGCCACCGACTGGTACATTGCCCAGATGCAACGTGCGTCCTACGACAGCAAGCCACTGCCCATGCATGCCAACGCTCTTTCTTATGCCTACGACAAGCGCATGTTTGGCTACTTTGCCGGTTCCACAAGCGATCAACCAGTAACTGCCGACGAATTGTTCAGCAACTACTATAACGACGAGACCTACCGCAAGAACGAATACAACGAGCCTATGTTCACCAATTCAAAGGTCATCATTCCAGCCAACGTGGACGCCGCCATCGCTGCCGGAGTAATTCCCGAATCGATGCGCGACATGACCACCGACACAATTGCCATCGACCTTAAGGCCGCTGCCGGCAGTGGAATGAGTGCCAGTCAAATCATGATTGTCGATCTTATCTCGAGCAGCATAGCAGGCGGTTGGAAACGACCCGTTTACTTCGCTACAACAATCCCCGAAAGCTATTTCCTGGGACTCTCGCCCTACATGCTCAACACCGGTATGGCTTATCAAATTACTCCTGTCAAGTATGACACATCTTCTCATCCCGACAAGATGTGCAATACCGACAAGATGTATGACATCGTTACCAAGAAGTTTAAATGGGGCGGCCTCGACAAGGCAAAGCCCGGAAGTCTGTATCTTGACGAGACTGTCACACGCATGGTGACCACCACCCGCAGCACCATCTTCTCACTTGCCGATGCCTTGTGTGAAGAGGGTAACACTGCCATGGAGAACGGCGACGAGACACGCGCAGCCGAGCGCTACAAGAAAGCCGAGCACATTCTTGACCTCATGTGCGAGAAATTACCCGACAATGTGTGTCCTTATCAAGGCGGATTGGGTCTCTACGTCGCTCAAAGCTATGGCAACATTGGCATCAACGGCAAGAGCCAGAGTGCTGTCAATAAAGCCACCAAGCTTATTGAAAGCGAGCTGATGCGATATGCCAAGTATGCTATCTACTACGAGAAGTTGCAAGAGCAAGGTCTTGAAGACCGCATGTCCAACAATGACCTGGGCATGGTTCAGCAGATTATTCCTGCACTCTTTGAGGCTTATCGCAAGGTGAACCCCAAGGGCATTGATGCTCTTATCAACAAGTTCAAGAACGTGAGCGTGGCTGGTGAAACAATTTCGCCCAGCCTGCTCCAAGCCTTGACAATGACCTATGAACAACGCGAGCAGATTCTAAGGCAACAAGAGCAAGCTCAGGCGGCTCAAGCTGCTGCCGAGGCCACTGAGCCCGAGGAGCAGCCATTTGCACTGGAAGAAGACAACGCAGCTTTTTAAATTGATATATAATCACAAGAACACCACCATCGTTACTTCTTGATCGCATGGTGGTGTTTTTGTGGAGAATAACCTATATACAACTCATGCTCATCGAACGCCCACCTCTGCTTTACCGCATGCTGTTCCCTGAAACAATTTGGCGAATTCAAAAACGGCAGAAGACGGTATATCTCACCTTTGACGACGGACCTATTCCAGAGGTAACGCCATGGGTGCTCGACACCCTTGACCATTATGGCGTGAAGGCAACGTTCTTCATGGTGGGCGACAACGTGGCACGCAACCCCGAACTCTTTGCCGAGGTGAAACGACGTGGACACACCGTGGGGAACCACACAATGAACCATCTGCAAGGCGCCCATGTCACCACACGCACCTACTTGCACAATGTGTTTCGTGCCCACGACCTCATCCAGTCGCCACTGTTTAGGCCACCGCATGGCTTGTTGCGATGGGCTCAGAGCAAGGTGCTCAGGGGGCGGTTCACCATCATCATGTATGACCTGGTGACTCGCGACTACAGCAAGAAACTGCGCCCTGAACAGGTGCTGACCAACGTGAAGCGATTTACGCGCAACGGGTCAATAATCGTGTTTCACGACTCACTAAAGGCCGAGCGCAACATGAAGTGGGCTTTGCCACGCGCCATCGAGTGGTTGCAGGAGAAAGGCTACCAGTTTGACACTATAGGCCCCCGATAACACTATGGAAAGCTCAATCATCAAGAAAATGGCTGTGGAGCTGGGGTTTGATGCCTGTGGCATTGCCCGCGCCAGCCACGTTGATGATGAGGCAGTGCAACGCTATCATGAATGGCTTGCCGACGGCAAGAACGGATGCATGCAGTGGGCGCAAAACAACATGGAGGTGCGCGACAATCCCGAACTGTTGCTCAATGGGGCCAAGAGTGTGATTGTGGTGGCGATGAACTATTTCCCACAAGTGTTTCAAAAGGCTGGCGCGGCACAGTTTGCCTACTATGCCTACGGGCGTGATTACCACGAGGTGATGAAGCGCAAGCTGTGGCAGCTGGGAGAATTTATCGAGCATGAGACCGGCTGCCTGTCGAGAGCATGCGTCGACTCGGCACCACTGCGTGAGCGATACTGGGCACAACGTGCCGGAGTGGGTTTTATGGGAAGGAACAACCAGCTTATCTTGCCGAGCAAGGGGTCGTATTTCTTTTTGGGTGCACTGGTTACAACTCTTGAGCTGGAACCCGACGAGCCATGCCGGGAGCAATGCCTCCAGTGCCGAGCCTGCGAGAAGGCTTGTCCCAGTGGAGCACTGCAGTGCGGCGAAACGGTAGACGCTCGGCGTTGCCTCTCATGCCTGACCATCGAGCACCGTGGCGACCTGCCCGAGTGGGTGGGCAACGTTATTGGCAACAGGGTCTATGGCTGCGACGAGTGCCAGAGGTGCTGCCCCCACAACCGCCATGCCGTGGGCAACACCACAGCAGAATTCCAGCCCAGGCCCGAACTGCTTTCTCTCACTATTGACAACATCCTTGAGATGACTCAAGAGCAGTTCAGCACACTGTTTTCCCATAGCGCAGTGAAGCGAGCCAAACTCGCTGGCCTGCAACGAAATGCCAGAGCCATTCTTGAGGGTAATAAACACCACTAATTTGATTATAAACCCAAGCAAATGTCATTTTGTAGTGTTAAAATACTCCTAAATAGTTGCCGATATAAGATATTTTAGTATTTTTGCACTACCAAAAAAGGTACAAAACGACGAGGAGGCAGAAAATTGAAAATATCTATAGAAAAAACCGATATTCAACAGATGCCGCAGGTGATGTTTCCTGGCGACATACACATCATCGACTCTATATATCATGTAAAAGAAGCTGTCAACGTGCTAAAGCAGAGCCCTGTCGTGGGGTTCGACACCGAAACGCGCCCTTCATTTCGCAAGGGTGTGGTGCACAAAACGGCTCTCATGCAAATATCCACTCTTGACGAGTGTTTTTTGTTTCGCACATGCAAGATTGGTGTGCCTGTAGCACTTGCCAACTATCTTGCCGACCCCAGCTTCACCAAGGTGGGGCTTTCGTTGCACGACGATTTCAAGATAATGGCAAAGCTCACCAATGTGGAACCGGCAGGATTTATCGACCTGCAGGAAGTTGTGGGTAAATACTACATCACCGACATCAGTCTGCAAAAAATATTTGCCATCATCTTTGGAGGGAAAATTGCCAAGGGACAGCAGCTCACCAACTGGGAAGCACCCGAATTGTCGCCGGCACAGCAAAACTATGGAGCTGTCGACGCCTGGGCATGCCTCAAGATTTACAACCATCTTAAAGACGGACTTTTCGACCCTAATCTATCACCATATATCATAAAAGAAGAAAACCATGAGCAACAAGAAAATTAAGCGTTCGGTAATATTTCCCATCATCATGCTCATCTATCTGGGAGCGATGGCATGGATTGGACGCGACCGCCTGGCACGAGGCGAATATCTCTATTACTTTGGAATCATTGGCATCAGCCTTCTCATCATCGTGCTGCTCTACTTCTCACTACGCAAGAAAGAGCAACTGCGCCAACGCCGCGAGCAAGAGCAGGAACAAGCCCAATACACCACCTACGCCGACGAAGAAAACAACAAAGCACAGTAACCCCCTTTACCTAACCGCGGCAGAGCCGCGATACAGAAAACCTCTTAACACTCACCTCGCTGAGTGAGGTTTATAATCATTTTACTGTTTCCTTGGTTGCTTTGTTATGGCAGCAGTTCGCTTTTGGCGC
>CAMJZF010000107.1 GCA_946410125.1 uncultured Prevotellaceae bacterium
TGTCATCAACATCAGTTAGTTCTGAATAATCTAGAGTGGTGAATTCCACATCGAGGTTTGGGATAGAGATTTTCTTGAGCACAGGGCTTGTGGCTCCACCCACTTGGAACTGAACATTGTAGATAAATACCTCGGCTTTCATTGTGGCAACGTCGATTTTGTAAGTGTAGTAGAGCTCGGAGGCAGCGCTGTAGTCATTGTCTGTAACAAGTGTGCTCACGGTTGAGTTGCACACGAGAACTCGCCAAGTGCCGTTGACGGTGTAGTCAAGTGAGTATACGTTGTTTTTTTTGTCGACGTAGCCCCTCACGTTGGTAATCTTGTAGCGGGTGTTTTCTTCGCCAGTTTCGGGGTCGAAGTATTTCACGCTTTCCGCCTTGAAACGCACAAAGTTGTCGTCAAATGCCTTGGCTTTGATGTCTTCCATGCGGAACGATACCTCGAAGGGCATGTGCGAGTCAAATTGAACGCCTTGTGCAAGCACGCTCACAGTAGCTTCTTTTGAGGTGCGCTCAATGTTGAAGGTGTAGTCGGCAGTTTCAACAAAATTGGTGGTGTTGTCGGCTGCTTTTATTGTCCAGTTGATCAGGTCTTTACCAATAACTGTCTCTTTTACTGGCTCGTCTTGAATCACGGGTTCGTCGTCACCGCAGGCAGTGAACGACAGTGTCAATGCCACAAGGGCAAGTGAAAATAAAAAATGCTTCATCATTTATTCGATTGTTATTTATTTGTTTATTTCTTTCTATATGTTTAATCTTAGTGTTGCGCCAAGCATGCGGCCGCGGCCATGCTGTAGGAAGTCGTGGCTTATCGACACGAAGTAGAATGTGTTGTAATGAGTGCCGGTTAAGTTCTTTCCCCACAATTGCAGCGAGTAGTGCTTGCCGGCAAGTGTGATGCTTGAGCCTAACAGGGCATAGAAATGCTGGCAGAATGTATTGGCTTCATTCCAGTAGATGGCACCGGTGCCCTTGGCATTGGCATCGATGGTGATGCTTTGTGCCCAGTCGCTGCCACCTTTTATATTATAGGTGTAGAATGCTTGCAGGAAAGCAGTGTGCTGGGGACAGTAGGGCACGATTTTGTCTTTGTAGTCGGCCTTGCCGTCGTTGTACTCGACAAACCGTGCGTCGCAGTAGCCGTAACTCAGGTTCATGCCTAAGTCGTCGGTGAATTTTACATTTAAGCTTGCCTCGGCACCCAGGCTGCGGGTCTTGCCGGCATTGGTCATGATGCGGCCGGTGGTGGTGCCGTCGGGAAAGATGGTCATCTGGCGGTCGCGGCAGTCAATGTAAAATAGAGCCACGTCGCCCTTCACGTGGCGGTTGGCACTCTCGAAGTGTCCGCCAATTTCATAGTTCCAGGCTTTCTCGGGTTTGTAGCCCACGATGTCGTTGATGTCGTAGGCAGCACCAATGCCCATTATGCCCATCAGCCGTTGCTGCAGCACGTCGCTGAACATTTGGGTGTTGAACCCGCCGGCTTTGTAGCCTTTGCTCACGCTGGCATAAAGGCTTGACTCGCCACTTGTGGGCAGATGATAGGTCACCGTGAACTTAGGAAGCAGTTCTGTGAAGTGCTTTGTCAACCGGCCGCCGTCGTCAATGTCGATGCTTTCGTTGTGATACACGTTGCCTGTGGCGGTCTCTATCACTCTATAGCCGGTGTGGGTCTCGCTGTGGTAGTTGAGCGATGCGTGCTCATAGTCGAGGCGCAGCCCGGCGGTGAACGTGAATCTGTTCCAGTCGATGCTCGACTGGTGGTAGAGTGCAACACCCCAGGTGGGATTGCTGAACTCGCTGCCAAGAATGAAGCTGCGCTCGTTCCACACCACGGGGTAGTAAGGATTGATGCTGTTAATGTGACCCTCGATAAGCTCGGCGATGCCTGTGTCCTTGAAGGTCACGGGTGCGTCCATGTGGTAGCGGCGGTAGAACCCGAAGGCTCCCACTATCCACTTGTAGGCTTGGCTGTCATCACCGCGTGCCACCACCTCTTGTGTTACGGCATGCTCGCGGCGTGCCTGCGTGAGGGTGAAGTAGGGCAGTGGCGTGAAATCCTGGTCAAGGGTCATGTTGTCGTCGATATATTGGTAGCTTGTAATGCTCGAGAGCGACCAGCGGTCAAAGCGCTTGGTCACGGTAAGTCCGTCCATAATGCTGGTGCGGCGGTAGAAACAGGTGTCGTTGTAGGCTATCTGTCCAGTCTCGACCCATTCGTAGGGATAGCCGCCCTGTCTGCTCAGCGAGCCACTCAACGTGTTGCTAAGGGTGAGCGAGTGTGAGGGTTGCCACACAAGCTTGATGCGGCCTGTGCCTTGTCGCTCCCAGTCGCATTGCTTGCCGTTATATTCATTTTTGTATTCACCTCGTGTTGACGTGTAGTAGATGCCGCCGCTAATGCCTAACTTGTCGTTGATGAGGGCATAGTGGCTCGCACCCACCTTCAGGCTCATGTGCGATGCCATCTCGGCAATGATGCGTGTCCCTTGCCATGTCATGGGCGACAGGGTGTAGACGTTCATCAGGCCGCCCATGGTGTTGCGGCCGTAGAGGGTGCTTTGCGGGCCGCGAAGCATCTCCACACGGGCAATGTCGGCAATGTCAAAGTCATAGTTCTCCTTGCACAGCACCGGCACGTTGTCGATGTTAAGGCCTATCGATGGCTGGTCGATGCGTGCACCCAGTCCGCGCACATAGATTGTCGAGGTCATGCGGCTGCCATACTCTGGCACGAAAAAGTTGGGTACCAGGTCGCTCACGCCACGCACTGTCACAATGCTATTGCGTTCCACCTCACTCTTGCCCAGCACTGTAGAGGACGTGGCAAGGTCAACGTTGGCTCCCTGCTTAATGGCGGTAACGCTTACCCCCTCAAGCTCCACTATGGTGTCGGGCATGACTTCGGTGCTGACGTTGGCATTGCCCATCGCAGCAGCCATCGCGGCAATAAATGATATGTAGGCGCGTAATTTCACGACTGCAAAATTACAACCTTTCCCTAAAACCGGCAATCACTAAATGTAGTGATAAAATGATGACCAAGCATTCGCTATTTTTCTTATTGGCGAGATGTTGAAACTATTGGGAAGCACGCACGGCACGCACTGTAAAACCTGAGTCGCGGTCACCTTGCTCCACACTCTTGTTGCCTGAGGTATGGAACCACATGTAGTAAGCGTAATAGGAGCGTGTGGGGTAGAGACTGCGCGACCAAAAGTAGGCGATAGTGTCGGTGCTGTATAGCTCACTGCCAAAATGGTAGCCTGCGGCTGGCAAGAACAGCGATGCGCCATTATGCTTGCTGGTCACCTTGTAGCCGTTCACACCGTTGCTTGTTGTCCACTCCCAGTCACATTCGGCAAGCAACTCGTCAAATTGCTCTTTTGAAGGCATTCGCCACTCCGGGCCCCAGTTGGCAGATGCTGCATCGTCTTCGGGGTCAAGCTCGGTCTTGTTGTCAACAAAGCCATTGTCGCCGTAAGTGCTGTTTACGCAGTATTTGGTCATTTTGTTCCATTTCCCGTTGCTCCACTGATAGGTGTTCCAGTCATATATGTCCTTGCTCGTGGTCTCGCCCCAGGCAAAATAGTCGCCATATTCCTCAGGACTGTTGGCACCAACGTTAGTAGTTGCCCACAGCGTGCCGCTGGGTAAACCCAAGTCAACATGTTCATGGATCTCATACGGGTTGCCGAGCAGGATGTCATACACGATAGTTATGTCGGCACTCGTGATATAGCCGTCGCCGTTTACGTCGGCAGTGGCTTCGAAGGCGTAGTTGATGCCGAGCAGTATGTCATAGATGGCAGTGACATCGGCACTGGTAACGAAACCGTCGCAGTTTACATCGCCCGTGACGGCGGGTGCTGGGGGCTCGGTGACAACATCAATGAGTTTGTAACAATTTTCATAGTTGCCTATAGTGCCATAAACCGATCCTTGTCGCGCTTCTACCATGATTAAATAGCGTCCTGGCTCAAAGTCTATAAGGTTGGAGATGTTGATGGTGCGCTCCTCGCCGGCAGGAATCTGCTGGTTGCCCATGTAGATGATGCCGCCGTTAGTGAGGGTGTACTGACGCATGCGCACATACACATATCCGTTATGGTCGGCAGGAGCGCTCAAGGTAACAGAGCCGGTGAGGCGCTCTCCTTTCACAACATAGTCGGGCAAGTTGATGGAAACAGCATTGAGATATATGTCGGCAGCCTCGCCCACCGTAATTGTCACGGGATAGAGGTCATTGTTGCTGTCGTCGGTAACTTGTCCATCGTCGGTCAAGTAGCTCACTATTACTCGATATTCTCCCGGGTCAACAGGAAGCTTGCGATAGAATGTGAGGGTTTTGGCTTCGCCTTGCTCAACTGTGGTATTGCTTTGCTGATAAATATAGCGCTTGGCCGGATTGTTGGCATCAACCAGGTTGAGAATCACCCCAACATTGCCGGCACTGCCATAGTTGCGGGTGTTGAGCGCGAAGTATACATTGTCGCCTTGGTGTATCTCTTCTTGTGAATCGGCAATTCGCCACTGCACGGCTGTGGTGAGGCGCATGACAGGTGTCGACGCTTGAGGCAGCACATTCACATAGCTTTCTCCTTGAGTGAGAGTGAATGGGTATTCCTCAAATCCCTTCTCAAA
This sequence comes from uncultured Prevotellaceae bacterium, assembly GCA_946410125.1. Lineage (GTDB taxonomy): Bacteria > Bacteroidota > Bacteroidia > Bacteroidales > Muribaculaceae > Sodaliphilus. The sequence continues at coordinate 4,647 of CAMJZF010000107.1, forward strand.
GACCGAGAGCCGATACTCGCCTTTGGTCATTGCCTCGTCAAGAACGACAAGCAATGGCACCGTCTCGGTAACGGCATCATAGATGTTGACATTATTCTCATAATCGAAATGAATGCTTTCGTCGGCAGTGGAGGTGAAACGAACTACAATGTTGCGCAGGCGAACGCTCGGGCTGTTGTTGCGTAAGCTCAGGTTGAAAAGGGCACTGCCATGCTCGTATACTTCTCCTTGGGGCTCCAATGGTGATAGAACTTCTACGTCGGGGTGTTCACAACTGTCGTCAATGGTAGCGATGCGACCGTTGCTCACTGTGGTGTGGAAATATCCTACGTAGGGCTTGTCGCGGCTGTCGCGCCCTCGGCAATAGCGCATTAGCTGCCATGGCGACTGGCTGTCTTCGCGAAAAGCCATCCACACGGTGGCGTCGCCATCGGCAACATCATCGCCCACCTGCTTGGGAATGTCGTAGATGGATGCCATTGCCAAGAGTCCTGTGTGGCCGTTGGCAAAGCCGGCGATGTCGTGTTGCTCGGCTTTCAGCACCTTCACGATGTTATTCTCTCTTACCAATGCCACACCAAGCTCGCCGGTAAATGGCTTTGTGTCGAAATTCTCGACCGTGACCATGACATTAAATTCATTGGTGTCTTGCGTGATAAGTCGCAGGCTCAGCGAGTTGTAAAGTGGGCGTTCATAGTGGGTGTCGCTTTGCGGGGGCTGAATGCCTGTAATAATCTCCTGATCAAGATTATAGCCTCCGGTACCGCCGCCTATTCCCAAATCATCGGGGTCAAGATGGCTTACAAGAAAATAGCCGTTGCTGGTTCCATACCATCCCCAATTAATGTGGACATAGTTGTTACTGTCGTAGCCGTCGCACACAAATGCGTGGCCGCTACTGCCGGTCTCGCTGCTCGCGGCATAATATACGGGGCGGCCTTGGTCAAGTTCGCTCTTTATGAGCTGTAACCACTCTTCGCTGCTGTAATAGTCGCGCTTGCGCATGGTCACGGCGTTGTCATAATTGAAGAACTCCCGCAGCGCATGAGGAACAGCCATTGAGTGGGCGCCACTGCCCGCAGGCTGGTATTCCATGTCGACTGCAACGCCAAAGTGGGCTGCCAGTGTGGCTACGGCAGTAGCCTGTTCTGCACTGTACTCCACGTTGTCATAGGATGGCAGCATGTTGTCCCAATAATATGTGGTGTTGCCAAAGTCGCAAGTCACATCTTTACCGTCTACCGTGATGGTCTTGCTGCCTGTGCCATGCTCGGGATAGCTGTAGTAGCGCATTATCTGTGTCGATGCCGTGGCTACACATCCCACATAGTAGTGCGAGCCGGTGCCATAGCTGGGACACATGTCGTTATAGGGAGTGCCCTGACCCCACAAGATGTTGCCAAGCAGCGGTGCGACAACGGGCTCGCCCTGCTCGGCAGTGAAGGCCAGCCTGTGACGTGCGGCGCAAGCCTCTACATAACGTTCGTTAAGTTCAAGCCACCGTTGCAGGTTGTCGGGCATGTTGTCATAGCTGAACGAACCTTCATTGGAATAGCCTAAGACTGGTATCGCCGCATCATCGCCCGCAACAATTACAAAGCCGTGCCCGTCGGCATGGTTGAATATATAAAGCAGCTCGTGGGCATCACTGGCAGGGCTGTTCTTTTGCACCCTGAGCCAGCGATTCACTGACGAAGGTGACATTTTAGACTTGGCAAACTGTGATGCCACTGCCTGGGCCTGGCTCCAGTCAATGGGATTTCCCAATGCCGACAGTGGAGTCAACAGGATTATTGCAAAAGCTGACAGATAATAAAAAACTCGTCTCATAAACTTATGGTTTGTAAAATTAACAACAATGAATGTGGCAAATATAATAAAAAAATAGAAATGCGACGTAGTTAATTATGAAAAGATATAGAAAAGCAGTCAAGAACCGCCCAATGCTTTCTTCCAGATTTACTATGCACTAACTTATCATTCCCCAGTTGGTGTTGCGGGCAAAGAGGAAGCGCATGTGGCGCTGTAGCAACTGTCCGTCGGGCGACTGCAATTCAAAGTCCTCGTCAAGGATGCGTTGCGCCTCGTCGCGTGCCGCCTGCAGCACCACTCCGTCACTGGCAAGGTTGGCAATGCGCAGGTTAAATGCCACGCCGCTCTGCTGAGTACCCTCCATGTCGCCGGGTCCACGCAGCTTCATGTCTTCTTCGGCAACGACGAAGCCATCGTTGGTCTGAGTCATCACCTGCAGGCGATGACGAGTCTCTTTCGACAGTTTGTATTTCGACATCAGTATGCAATAGCTCTGGTCGGCACCGCGGCCCACTCGTCCGCGCAACTGGTGTAGCTGCGACAGTCCAAACCGCTCGGCGTTCTCTATAACCATCACGCTGGCATTTGGCACGTTAACACCAACCTCAATCACGGTGGTAGACACAAGTATTTGCGCCTTGCCGCTGGCAAAGAGCCCCATCTGGTAGTCTTTCTCGCTGGGTTTCATCTTGCCGTGAACGTAGGCCACGCGGTAGCTGGGGAAGTTCTCGCGAATTATCTCATAGCCCTCTTCAAGCGCACGCAGGTCGAGTTTCTCGTTCTCTTCGATGAGTGGATAAACAATGTAGCATTGACGGCCCTTCTTAAGCTCTTGGCCAATGAAGTGATACACTGCCATGTGGTTGTTCTCGTAGCGCAGCACTGTGGTCACGGGTTTGCGGCCTGGGGGAAGCTCGTCTATCACGCTCACGTCGAGGTCGCCATAGACGGTCATGGCAAGGGTGCGGGGGATTGGAGTAGCTGTCATCACCAGCACGTGGGGAGGGGTGGTGTTCTTGCGCCACAACTTGGCACGCTGTGCCACGCCAAAGCGGTGCTGCTCATCGATAATGGCCAGTCCCAGGTTCTTGAACTGAACGGTGTCCTCTATCAAGGCATGAGTGCCAATAAGAATATTCAGATCGCCGCTCATGAGCTGCTGGTGAATCTTGTCTCGCTCCTTCTTGCGGGTGGAACCTGTGAGCAATGCAGCTTTCAGCCCTACAGCATTAGCCATCTCGCCGATGCTCTCATAGTGCTGGGTGGCAAGAATCTCGGTGGGTGCCATGATGCA
>CAMJZF010000108.1 GCA_946410125.1 uncultured Prevotellaceae bacterium
CCGTCGTCGCTCAGCAGAGCTTCTTCTCCACGGTCGATGAATTCGTGCGGGTTGATGCGGTGCGGGTTGATTGGCTCGGTGGAGAGTGGCGGCAGTGGCACTGTGTGGAAGTCGTCTTCCTGCGGCTCCTGGGGATGGTAGTGCTCCTTTAGCAGCCGTCCCACCTTGGACTTGGAGACGCCTACCATGTCGGCAATCTCTCGTATGGTGAAGCTCTTTTTCTTGAAGTCGATGACCGCCTCGATGATCTGTTCCTCGGTGTAGTAGCCGAAGTCGCGCACCAGCTGTCGCTCGTTGCCGCCCTGCGCGAGGTTGCACATGGTGAGCGACTGAGTCTTGTCGTCGAATTCCAGACTCAACGTCATCACGTTCATGTCGTGGTAGAGAATTTCGCCCATGCGCGTCTTGTGCTGTTTTATATAATGTGACACTCCCCGCTTGGCCTTGCTGTAGCTGTTGGCACGGTTGAGCGAGAAGATGGAGTCGAAGGAGTAGGCGCACTCGAATGAGCCAGCGAGCTGTTCGATGTCGGCCAACTGGCATGAGCCCTTCTTCTTGGAGTGTGCCAGCACGAGGATGGAGAACCGGAACTGCTTGGTCCAGGAGCGCAGGGTGTTGAGCACATAGCGCACGTCGCTCTGGCTTCCTGTGCCGAAGAGATGGGTGATGTCGTCGATGACGAGGATGTGAGCCTCGCGCAACAGACACGCTCTCTTGATGTACTCGAGCATGCTGTGATTGTCGTGATTGATGTCGTAGTTGGTGTGGTTAAGGGTGAGGACCTGGATTGCCGGCGCGTTGGAGCATCCGTAGTCGTCCATGCCCTTGTATCGCGGCAGGAACTGGTGCTCGGCGTTCTCGAAGTCGAAGTAGAGCACCTTCTCGTCGCGCTTGATGATGTCGGCCGCCATGCGCATTGCCAGGATTGTCTTACCGACGTTGGGCTCGCCGAAGAGGCAAGCCATTTCGCCCTGGTGCCATAGTCCGTGCCACAGGTCGACAGGCGGTGGTGTCTCGCTGACGATGTCGCGCAGGCACTTGCTCTTGAAAATGACTCCCAGGTCGTCGCTGTAGAGCTTGGTGTCGGGGTTGTTGTTGAATTCCTCCAGTGAGCGGAGGCGGTAAAGGTTTGTGATGGTGTTTTTTTGTTTGCGTGTTGCCATAGTTTTGTAACGGTTAAAGGTTAATACTGCGGACAAAGGTATTAGGCGGGTGCGAAAGAAAACAACATTAAAAAGTTCAAAAAGCCAATTATCGATAATTAAGGAATATTATGGATAATGGGTATATAGTTAGCTGACAAATAGGCTTATTTTGCGCCATGATAACCATATTACTAAACTTCACTAATGACGATTTACAAATAATTTCGATGACGTCAAACTCTATGAATAGAGTGTTGATTGAGGTTTGGATTAGGGGTAAATTTGCATTCAAAAAATAGAGGAGAATAATGGAACAAGAAATATTAAAAAATTTTGGTTCTAAAGTGCGGTATTACAGGGAGTTACTTGGCCTGTCACAAGAGAAGTTTGCAGAGAGAGCAAATGTTCACCGCACTTACATTGGCACGGTAGAACGTGGAGAGACAAACATCACACTTGTAAATGTTTATAAACTTGCCAAAGCTTTAGAAGTAACTGTAACACAACTAATCAAGGATTAATCAAGCAGGATGAAAGAATTGGACGACAAGGCATTTAATTTATTTGATTTAGGCCTTAAAAAAGCAGGACAGGTACGTTTATTTGATGAAAACGCACTTGATGAAAATGGTAACCTGATTGATTTTGGGACTCAGGTTGCTATTGTTTCTCATTATCTTCAAACAAAAGGCACAAAAAATAGTAAACCATTTAGAGATAAAGCTCCTAAATTCATAAAGCTGTGGAATGAGTGGGTAAAAGGCAGACCACAAGAATATAATTTAGATGATAGTATTGCTGCAGAACCATCAGCACTTGACACATATCTTTTCCATGACATCTATAATCCACCTTTTAAATCTGTAGACCATCCTAAATTTACTTTTATAGATTTATTTGCTGGAATTGGAGGTTTTCGTATTGCTATGCAAAATTTGGGAGGAAAATGTGTATTTTCTTCTGAATGGGATGAACAAGCACAAAAAACCTATTTTGCTAATTATGGTGAATATCCTTTTGGAGACATCACGCTTGAAAGCACTAAGCAATATATACCAGATAATTTTGATATACTTTGTGCTGGCTTTCCTTGTCAAGCCTTTTCTTTAGCAGGCAAACGACTTGGTTTTGCTGAAACAAGAGGAACATTGTTTTTTGATGTTGCCGAAATACTAAGGCGCAAACAGCCAAAAGCATTATTCCTTGAAAATGTGAAAGGACTTGCCCTTCATGATAAAGGAAAGACGTTAAAAACCATATTAAACACACTTGACGAAGTGGGTTATATCGTTCCGGAGCCTCAAATAATAAATGCCATGTATTTTGGTGTTCCTCAACACCGAGAGCGCATTTATATAGTGGGATTTAGGAAAGATTTGGGAATTACAGCCGAGGATTTCACTTATCCTGCACAGAAAGAAGTGACAAAACACTGGATTGATGTTAGAGAAGCAGAACCTGTCCCCTCTAAATACTATCTTTCCACCACTTATGTCAACACATTAATTAACCATAAGAAACGTCATGAAGCGAAGGGAAACGGCTTTGGCTATGCCATAATTCCTGATGATGGCGTTGCAAATGCTATTGTGGTCGGCGGTATGGGCAGAGAACGAAACATTGTTATAGACAAACGACAAACAGACATGACGCCAACAACTCGAATAAAAGGCGAATATAATCGTGATGGCTGGCGCAGAATGACCCCACGCGAGTGGGGGGCATTGCAAGGTTACCCTGTTTATGATACTGGCAACGGTAATCCTATTTTTGTCATTCCAGTAGCTGATGCTTCGGCTTATAAACAATTTGGCAACTCAGTTGCAGTTCCAGCAATTCAAGCAACAGCAGAACAAATATTGAGAACTCTTAGAAAACTCAAATAATCATGGCTTTAAGTGGAAATAAAGGAGAATGGAGCGAAATATACGCATTTTTCTATGCTTTAACTCATGGCAGAATTGATGTTGCTGATGAGAACTTGAATGCAGTACCAGGAGAGTATTACAAAATACTTGAAATTTTAAGGAAAGAAGCAAACACAGACAATAGTTATATTCGTAATACAGATTGTATTCACGTATATATAACGAATAATAAAACTGGGGAGGTTGAACAATTTGATGTAACTATTGAGGCTTTTGCAGAGAACAGCAAAAAGCTATTGTCGTACCTAAAAGAAAAAACTGGTCGTTCATTCAAATTTCCAGACATTGAAGAGTTTATGTCCTCAATCAAAGTCCATTCAATCAAAGATGTAAAGCATAAACGTGACATAACAATTAAGATTGAGGATTTCCATTGTGGTCTTCAACAGACACTCGGTTTCAGCATAAAATCATTGATTGGACACAATTCTACTTTATTCAATGCTGGGAGTGGCACTAATTTCATTTATGAAATTAAGTTGAAAGAAGGAGACACACTCGATGTTGACGACTTCAACCGCACCACCTATGTGCATAATAAAATAACTGAACGTATTCGGAAACTTGATGAGAGAGGTGCAAAAATCGAATTTGTTGGCATTCAATCTAATACTTTATTTCAAAATTTACGCATGATTGACGGTGATTTGCCTCAAATTCTTGCAGAGTTGTTGCTTGTCAGATATCGTGACAATCAAAGCAAACTAACATATTGTGTAAATAAATTGCAGGAAACCAATCCTATGCAGTTCGATTTGTCACGTGGTTGGCCTTTTTACGAATATAAGCTGAAGAAATTTCTTCAAGATGTTGCCATGGGTATGACGCCAGAAACTGTTTGGACAGGTATTTATGATGCAACTGGAGGACAGATTATTGTCAAAGATAGTGGAGATGTGGTTTGCTATCATATTTATGAGCAAAATCAATTTCTTAAATTCTTACTTAATTCAACCTATTTTGAGCAACCAGCTACAAGTGAGGACAGCAACTACCCAGGTCATCCCCAAGCCAACCCCAAGAAAAAATTCTTATATGGCTGGATTTACGAGGAAAACGGTAAATATTTCATTAAGATAAATCTACAAGTTAGAATGAATGCTTAAAAGTATGTTCTACATATCTTCTATCATTCTTTAAACAGTAAAAAAGACGTACTTTTTTTAGTAACGTATTTGTCTAAAGAATCTTCCTGAATTCTATTTAAAAAATGGTAAATTTGCAGTATTTAATGAAGAAGTGTTGATATGAAACAATATCTTGACTTATTGCAGCATGTGCTGGATCATGGCACAATAAAGCATGACCGCACAGGAACCGGGACGAAGAGCGTGTTTGGCTATCAGCTGCGTTGCGACCTGAGCGCGGGTTTCCCTCTGCTGACGACGAAGAAGGTACACCTCAAGTCAATCATCTACGAACTGCTGTGGTTCCTCAAGGGTGACACCAATGTGCGTTACCTTCAGGAGCATGGCGTGCGCATCTGGAACGAGTGGGCCGACGAGAATGGCGACCTGGGTCCGGTGTATGGTCACCAGTGGCGCTCATGGCCCGACTACCACGGCGGGTCCATTGACCAGATAAGCCAGGTGATAGACCAGATAAAGAAAACTCCCGACTCGCGCCGCATCATGGTGAGCGCGTGGAACGTAGCCGACGTGCCCACGATGAAGCTGCCACCGTGCCACTCGCTGTTCCAGTTTTATGTGGCAAACGGCAAGCTGAGCCTACAGCTGTATCAGCGCAGTGCCGACTTGTTTCTTGGCGTGCCGTTCAACATTGCCAGCTATGCCTTGCTGTGCATGATGGTAGCCCATGTCACCGGTCTGGAACCGGGAGAATTTATCCACACCTTTGGCGATGCGCACATCTACCTGAACCACATGGACCAGGTGCACGAGCAGCTGAGCCGCGAGCCGCGGGCGTTGCCGCGCATGGTGCTCAACCCCGAGGTGAAGAGTATCTTCGATTACAGATATGAGGACTTCACCCTTGAGGGTTATGACCCGTGGCCATTGATTAAGGGAGTTGTGTCTGTGTGATTTTAATGCACAATGCATAATGCACAATGCATAATGTACAATGCATAATTCACAATGCACAATGCATAATTCACAATGCATAATGTACAAACTCAATTCCGCCAAAGGATACTTTAATAACTTTTTTTTCAAGTCGTAGACTTGGCAATGTGCGAAACACATTGTGGAGCAAAGCGACACTGTGTGAAGATGATGTCAGCAATATCAGCGATAGTAGCAATAGACCGCAATGGTGCGATAGGCAAGCAGGGGCTGCTGTTGTGTCACCTGCCAGCCGACATGAAACATTTTAAGGAAATCACCATGGGTCACTCGATAGTGATGGGCCGCAAGACCTTTGAGTCGTTTCCCAAGGGAGCGTTACCAGGCCGGCAGAACATTGTGATAACGCGCAGCCGCGACTATGCCCCCCCGGGCGTGACCGTGGCTCACTGCATTGACGATGCCCTGACGGCAGCGACAATGCCCGGCGACGTGTTTGTAATTGGCGGAGAACAGATTTACCGTGCCACATTCCCACTGGTCAGCACCATCTATCTCACTGTTATTGACCACAAGTTTGACGACGTGGACGCCTATTTTCCACGCATTGACCTGCGCTCGTGGACCATCTTATCGCAGGAGGAACGCCCTGCCGATGAGCGCAATCCCTATCGCCTTACCTTCATGACCCTGCAGCGCAAGCGGCAAGGGCGATAGGGGGTCTTAGTCGAGCCCCAGCGTCAAGGAGTGATCGTGGGTGGTGGACTGCTTGGGCGTGCCCATGTGATTGATGTCCTCAAGAGCACTGCGAAGCACAGGCTCCACCCGTGGCATGGCATTCTCGATAAGGAAATCGGCTGCTGTGCCGTCATCGTCGGGAAGGACCTCGGCAACCATATTGCGTACACCCTGCTTCACAGCCTCGATGATGGCATTAGCCTGCCTGGGATCCTCTCCCCCTTGAGAAACTATTACAAGACTCTGCGCCAACGGCTCTCGCAGGTGCTTCAACAGCATTGCCGAGAGCTGACCGTCGCTCTGTGGCATCCGCGACACGTCAATTCCCTGCTCTTCCATCAGTTCCTTCATCTGCCCCAGGCGTGCACTAAGCCTTGGCCACAGCTTTCTCGCGACAATTGAAGCTATGGCACCTGCACTGTTCTCAATCTGAGCTTTTCCCTGCTGCAACATCTCAGGTTCCAATCCATCAAAAAAAGAGGTTGAAACCCTCATCGTGTCGAGAGCCGCATCGATTGAAAGCTCACGCATGGGCAACGGAAAAGTCGAAGCCGAGCCGGTGGCGATATCGGTCAAGCCATCGAGAGTTACAGCATCGGTGATGTGAAGGTGGCCGGTAAATACCGCCTTCACTCCGCCTTGCCTCAAGACCTGTGCCACTTGCCCATGGCTTGCCACTATATAGTTAGGCAGCAGCTTAGTCTCGCCGTCGATGTGTTCAAGCAGGTGATGATGCATCATTGCCACCACCTTCTTGCCCGAGGCGCGAGCCAGGGCAAGCTGCGACGCCATCCAGCTCAGTGTCTCGGGCTTGATAGTGCCATCGCTATGATAAACGACCGGTTGAGCAAGACGATTTTCATTGCATCGATTGCTGTCGATGCAAAGCAGCATCAGCCCCGGGACAGGTTCGCAGATATAGCTCAGCGAATTAGGGTCACGCACCGAGCTCTCGCCATAGCCAAAATGAGCGTAGAGCTGAGAAAACTCGTCGGCAGTGACCGTGGGCACCGGCGTTGGGACATCGCCAATGTAGCTCTTGCTATAGGGGCAGTTAACGTCGTGGTTTCCGGGAATGACAAGAGAGGGCACACCAGCTTGCTCAAGCCGCCGCAGGTGCTCCAGGAGTCGTTCATGGCTTGCGCGAGAGCCGTTGAAGGTGAGGTCGCCGGCAATTAGCAACAGCTGTGGCTTGCGTGCAATGACATCATCGACCATGCGCTGCATGATGAGGTCGCTGCCGAGCACCATCTTCATGTCGGCCGCCGCCAGACTTTGCGATGCCTTGCCGTTGTCGTGCAGTGATGGTGCGAGCAGGTGAATGTCGCTAATGACCATCATCTTAATTTCATTGTCGTTCATTGTGGTTGAAAACGTTGAAGTAGTTGAAAAAAACTGTAAGGCAACCGCAATGCAGCATGCCATGATTATAATTCGCTTCATCTTATAGTGTGGTGTTTATAGTCCCCAACTGCTCATTTCGGGTTAAAGAATAAGGTGTGCCACAAAGCAAGATTCCGGCACACCTTATCTATAAAAAGAAACTTCTGTTATTTCAGTTTTGTGTAGCCATAGGCTGCATTGTCGCCAAGCTGCTCCTCGATGCGGATGAGCTGGTTGTACTTAGCCATGCGGTCGGTGCGGCTGAGCGAACCGGTCTTGATTTGGCCGCTGTTGGTAGCCACAGCAATGTCGGCGATAGTAGTGTCCTCGGTCTCACCGCTGCGGTGCGAGGTCACTGTGGTGTAGCCATGACGGT
>CAMJZF010000109.1 GCA_946410125.1 uncultured Prevotellaceae bacterium
GTTATATTGGTAGAGTTCGTAACTCTTGTTAGCAACAAGGCTCTTGAACGGCAATTTGACATTACACTGATAGGTGTATTGCTTGTGAATCGCATGGAGCCTAAAACCTTCTTCAACCAAGTCACGACGTACTGCAAAATAAGCGGTTCCTTTAGGTGATAGCAGGTTTGTCACGTTCATCATTGCTTCTGCCTGGGCATAAGGCTCAAGTACGTTAAGCACATAGTTACAGATGATGATGTCAAATTTGCCCTCAGGGAAGTCGGGGCGGTAATAATAGTCGTAACCCATAATATCGTAGCCTTGATGCTTTAGCTCGTCCGTGTCAAATCCAAAGCCGCAACCGAAGTCCAATATCCGCCCTTTCAACAAATCATGTTGAAGTAGATAGCGGGTTGGAACGGATAAATCCGTCCTCTTAATTGCCGTCAGATAAGGATGATTTATCTTTTCTGGTTCCATCTCGTTTACATGTTAATGTACTTAACCGGATTTTGGCTTCTTCCGTAATAACTAGTTACGCTTTTGCCAACATAATCAGAATTTGGCTCCTCTTTGCCGACGAATTCACATCTGCCTTCATATTGTGGATTATCGGTATATCTCCATTCTTGAGGTATGTATACCGCAGAGACATGCCCACCAACAATTGCAAGTACATGAGTGGCCTTCTTTGCTCTATCAATTTTAACAGCCCAGTATTTACGTGCCATTTCATAGAAACTCTCACGTGTAATCTTCCCAACTTTCACACAAATGATTCTGTCATTAGCATTGGGAATCAATTCATTGGATAAGTACATATTCATATTTGATATTTCCAAGTCTCAAAACCCATATTGAGGGCTATTTGACTCATAGGGTTAAACGTCCTTTCGTATAATTCACGGAATCTCTCATCGCTCATTTCAGCCAATTCCCTTGGGGTATAACCTAATGAAATGTAGTCTTCCATGACTTGTGGCCTCTTATTAGCACCTATCATCAATCGCAATGATCGATGTTGCATTGAAGCCAATTTAGGCAGATAGAAATCCAGATCGGGTAGCTTATTACTCTTTGACGAGTTTATGCTGCCATCTGAAGGTATCAAATTCCACAACAAATCGTGTGACACAAAACTCCACGGGATAAAGTGATCCAGTTCATAGTCTGATGAATGGAGTTCTTTGTCCGTATAAATGCAATGAATGGGACCACCAAGATTGATTACCGTATCCCAATAATTATGCTGCTTTGTCAAAGCGTTTCTGACTTCGGGCCTAATCAACTTATTGGGAATGGCTGGAACATTAGGATTACGGACTTGCAAAAATAACATCAAATTCCAGTAAGCAAAATCCAATAATATATTGTAATGGCCATGCAGATAAGCATCCCAAATGGGATTAAGCTCGATATAGAACCCGCCATCTTCTTTATGTAATGAATACAGACAACCGTTTTCAAAGCCCTGGGAGCGTTTTACCATATCCTTGTCATCACTGGTATCAATCCACGGGCGAAGGAAACGATAAGGCACATTTAACGTAAGTGTTCTCAATAAACGTTGAATTTGTCTATCTTCAAGCCTTTCTTTCAGCGCCTCAATGATCGTTTCAGCATTTGAATCAATTGGAATCTGGGTGATTCTATGCAGCTCCATGACGATGTCAAATAGTGAGTCACTTTTGCCAAAGGACAAGCGGAAATAATGAATCGGATACCACGCATTCGCGACCATACGAATCACAATATCCCACACATCCATTCGCAGATTGCCCGTCCTGGCATGTATCTGTAGAATCGATACGAACCAGAAGAACTTATACGTCGCCACCGTCTTGGCAAAAACCTTCCCAAGACGATTAGTCGTCAATATGCCCGATTGAGGTATCTGCATGCATTATATGGATTCGAAATACTTTTGATTCAGTAGTTGGCCTATTTCCACTCCAAGTAGTTTGGCAATGCGCAGATAAGTTTCCATTGGGGGCTGTGAAGAGTTGGTGCACCATTTTGACACAGTGGTGGGGGCACAGCCTAATTGCTCTGCCAGCCACTTGTTGGTTTTCTTCTTCTCTGCAAGAACTACTTTGGGGCGATTGATGTTCTTTTGCATCATGAAGTCTCTAAGTTGTGTTGCAAAGATAATCATTTTCAACGAAAAACAGTGCAGAATATCACTTTAATTGACAAAAGAGTTGCTTAATTGCCGTTTCACCACTTTTTCGGCGGATAGCGCTTTGATGCCTGGCACGGCCTTTGGCTGTCATCTCTTGCAGGATTATTAGATATCGGGTCCATGACAAGCTTATTGGGTATTTTCCGGTCAGTGATTGGAAAAAGTCTTCATCTACTATATTTCGGTAAAAATGGCATTAATGCCTCAAAAATGAGGGTGTGCCAGAATTTTGACACACCCTCATTTTTTTGGTTTTTAGGGTGTGCGTTGGTTACATCTCGAGGTTTTGGAAGGAGTTGAGGATTTGCTGCCAGAGCTTTGGGAGCTTGTTGATTTTGTTGGTGCGTAGCTTGACGCATCCCACCGATGCAGGGCTGTAGTAGTCGTTGCCCTTGATGAGGGTGTACTTAGTGCTTACACCGTAGGCGGCATATTCGCTTTTGTCGGTGAACATAAGGATTGACTCGTCGGCGACAAGTTTGTTTCCATGCCACGAGTATTTCTCGTACATCATGGAGCTGGCTCCGTCGCTGCTCATGCAAGCCCATATTTTGGCCTTGGGGTTCACGAGTAAATAGCCGTTGAGCTCAATGCCGGTGGGTTCAAACTCGTTTTTATTGTCGCTCCAGAGCAAGATGGTGCTGTAGTTGCGTGCTGTAGCAGGACCTACCACGATGTCGATGTTACCGTCGAAGTTTGCGTCAAGGAAGTGCAGGTCGGCTCTCGTCACGTCGCATTCTATGGTCTGCGCGAGCTCTCGTCCGTGATAGATGTTGACATTGTAGGTGCCTTCATCATTCTGCTCGGCTGTGACCTTGAAGAATGATGGGCTTGTGGGGCAATCGAGCACGCTGTAGAATCCGTTTTTGTCGGTTGGTGCTTGAAACGTGTTTTGGGCAGCAATATCAGCGTTGCCAAGCATTGCAATAGCAATTGCGAGAAGTGTGATTAAATTTTTCATAAGTTATTAGTTGTTAGTTCTCAGTTTTCAGTTCTCAGTTTTCAGTTTTCAGTTTTCAGTTATTAGTTATCAGTTCTCAGTTCTCAGTTTTTTGGTTATCAGTTATTAGTTATTAGTTATTGGTTACATTGGTCGTTGCTCGAAGGCGGCGAAGCAGTCGCGCCAGTGCTGTGGCAGTGGTGCTGGCTGTCGTGTTTCGGGGTCGAGGTAGACCATCACTTGCGAGCAGACGCATTTCACCTGATTGGTGAGGGTGTTTTGCAATACTTGCAGCACGGTGAAGCTCTTGTTTCCCACATGGTCGATTTGGGTCTTCACCACCAAGGGCTCGTCAAACAGGGTTTCGTGCAGGAAGTTGCAGTTGATGTTGGCAATCACCACATTCACGTTGTTCCAGTCCTGACGCTCACCGGCTGCCCGTTCAAAATATATGCTCTTGCCCAGGTCAAAGAGGTTGAGATATACCGAGTTGTTGACATGGCCCAGCGTGTCGAGGTCGCTGAAGCGCAGCTGCACCGGCAGCTCGCAGTGAAAAGGATTGGTGATGTTAAAGTCCATATAGTTGTCAGTTTTTTGAGTTGTTAGTTTGATTCTTCATGACGAAGTTACCTGAAGACGATGTCCCTGATTACCGGCTTGCCCACGAGGTTGTTAAGGTTCTGGATGATGGCAGTGCGCGAGAGCATGAGGTCGTTGCGCAGGGCTGCCGAGCTTATTTTAACGGTGATGATGCCGTTGTCGACATATCGCTCGGTGGTCATGCGGTTCACGCCAGGTCCCACAACGTCTTTCCACAGCGAGAGGGCTTTGTGCTCAAGCATGGTGGCCTCGATGTCCTCGTGCTGCATGAAGTCGCCAATTATTTCGGCTATCGATTTTGGGTCGGTGCGTTTCATTGCTCACGTGCCTCCTCGTGGCGGCTTGCGATGGGGTTGATTACTCCGTTGTCGACAGCCATCATGGCGTAGTCGCCGCTCATGAGCGAGATAATCTCGTCGAGGTGGGTGCGGTTGGTGTCGGTGATGAAAATCTGCCCGAAATCCTGGCTGTTGCTCACCACGTTGATGATGCTCACCACTCGCGACTCGTCGAGCTTGTCGAAGATGTCGTCAAGCAACAGGATGGGTGTTGTGCGGGTGTATTTCTTCAGGAATTCGAACTGGGCCATCCTGAGGGCAATGGTGTAGGTCTTGCACTGGCCTTGCGACCCCGTCTTGCGCATAGGGTGGTTTCCGAGCCACAGGTCGATGTCGTCGCGGTGAACGCCGCGAGTGGTGTAGCCCATAATCATGTCTCGGTCGCGGTTGGCATTGAGCACCTGTTGCATCGAGAGTTCGCCCAAATGGCTCTTATAGCTCAGTCTTACCTGCTCGCTGTCGCCGGCAATGGCATTGTAGTACCGCATGAAAATGGGTGTAAACTCCTCCAGCCATTGCTGGCGAGCCTCGTGCAGCATGGTTGCCGTGCTCGACATCGCCTGCTCCACGGTCTCATAGAGCAACGGGTCACGGCAGTCGTTGCGAATCATGGAGTTGCGTTGCTCAAGAGCCTTGTTGTAGCGTATGAGGGCATCGAGATATTGCTTATTGCCTTGAGAAATAATCTGGTCCATAAGCCGACGGCGCTCATCACCGCTGCCGCGTATCAAGTCCCAGTCCAAGGGCGAAATCATTACCAGCGGCAATAGCCCAATGTGCTCGCTCAACCGCTTGTAGTCCTTGCCGTTGCGCTTCACCGTCTTGCGCTTGCCGCGTTGCACGCTCAGCGAAATTTCCTCGGTAGAGCCGCGCCTGGTGTATCGTCCTTGCAGCATCATGAAGGGTGCTTCGTGGTTGATGGCTGCACTGTGGTCGTTATTGCTCGTGAAACTCTTGCAGTAGCTCAGGTAGTAGATAGCGTCGAGCACGTTGGTCTTGCCCATGCCATTGTTGCCAATGAGGCAATTGACCTTGGGCGAGAACTGCAACTGCGCCTCGACGATATTTTTATAATTCAATATGGTAAGCTGTTCAAGAGTCATCTTTCTTACGGGTGGTCACTGCAAAGGTAGTGAATAGTTTTGGGTTTTCGGCAATGAGTCGTGAGTTTTTTGGTGAAGATATGTCTACATAAGGAAGAACAGAGACACACCCACTACCGATATTAGTGCTCCTATCACGCTTTTGGTGGTGATAGGTTGCTTGAAGAGCCACCATGCCGGCAGGATGATGATGATGGGTGTGAGAGCCATTAAGGTGCTTGCAATACCGGCACTGGTGTATTGAACGGCAAGCAGCGAGCATCCCACTCCCACAAAGGGTCCGAAGATGGTGGTTAACGTTGCTACTGTCATGCTGGTGCGGTCGGTGAGATTCTTGCGCAGGGGGCGGAATCCTTCCCTGAACATGAGCAGCACTGAAAAACCGGTAATTCCCGCAATGCAGCGAAACACGTTGGCATAGAACGGCAGAATCCAAGGCTCGCAAGGTGTGGTCATCGATGCTTGGTAGTGGTTCATGCCAATCTTGCTCAGCACTAATCCCACACCCTGGCACACGGCAGCACCAATGGCAAAGAGCACTCCGTTGAGTGGCAGCTTGAGCGACAGGCGATGGTTGCCCTCGCCACGCCCCAGCACGGTTAGGGCAATGCCCACAAGCGTGACTGCCATTGCTACCATGCTGACGGGCTTGAGTTCTTGCCCGAGCGTTATCCATGCCATGAAAGCGGCAGTGATAGGTGCCAGAGTCATGAAAAGCTGCCCAAACTTAGAGCCAATGATTATGTAGCACTGAAAGAGGCAGAAGTCGCCAATCACATATCCCACCAGTCCCGACAGCATCATCCACAGATAGGCCTCGGAGCTTGCTTTGGCAGGCAGCGGACTGCCTGTCACCACCCAGAACAATATTGCCGAGAAGATGAGAGCGATGCCCATGCGCATGACATTTAAAGTGACGTTGCCCATGCGCTTGCTGCCCATCTCGCTGAGCAACGCCGTTGCGGTCCACGAGAAAGCCACTCCAATTGATATTATTTCGCCAAGAAACTGCATAGTTGTTTTAAATTAGCCTTTTGCGCTTTAGATATTTCCAGTAAGTAATCATAATAACACGATTTGGGCTTGACGCTTATTAAGCTGCAAAAGTAGTGAAAATCTTGCCAACGGCAAAACCGGCAGTTAACACTGTCACAGCAAGTGTTTTAGTCGAGAATGGCAACTGCGACAACAGCGTTGTCCATAGTGAATAGTCGAAACGAGGCTGGTGGCGTGAGAGGCTTTAAAGGAGTTACCAATCCCGACGGGTCGATATCAAATGCCGGGAACTCATGTGACAGTCCCGTGCCAGTGGCTTTGACATAGCTCTCTTTTAAGGTCCATAATTGGGTGAAGAACAGGCTCTTTTCTTGAGAAGAGCCCATCGTTTCGAGCTTGGCGATTTCTTCGTCACTCATGGTGTAGCGCACAAGACCTTGCCGCAATTTAACCAAGTGCTGAACGTCGACGCCCACCGGCTTGTTGCCCATGGCGCATGCCACAAGCGTGTCGCTGTGCGAGAGGTTGAAATGCAGCTCAGGATGCTCGGCAAGGGCTGGCTTGCCATGCTCGCCTTCAACATAGTGCATGTCGCGCTCGCGCAGACCATGCTCACGCAGCATGTTGTCGAGCAGCAGTCCGGCACCCGCACTGAGCCACTTGCCACGGTCGAAGCGGTAGCGCATGGTCTTGTCGCGGCGGTAGTGCGAGAGCATCGACAAGGCATTGTCGAGAGCCCCTGGTGCTCCCAGAGGCTCCACGCTTGCCACCTTCACGTGGCATTCTCCCACAATGAAGTGACTCAATATTTCGATTTTTATCGACAAATGCTCGTTAATTCTTGGGTGCCACGTAATTCATGTGCACCTTCTCGATTTCCAGACCACTTTCTTTGGTCACTTTAACTCTCACGAGATAGTCGCCTGGGTCGGGGCTGTTGCGCTCGCTCATCGAGTCGAGAGTGATGAAGTAGACTGCGTTGAAGACTTGCTCGTCCCACTTGTGCACATGTCCGCAGAAGACGATAGATGCGTTCCACTTGTCGAACTGCTTGAGCAGGAAGTAAGCTTCCTCGCGTGGGAAGGTAGATGCAAACTGCATGTTCTGTGGCAGGAAGATGTTGGTGTGTCCAAAGATGAAAGTGTGGCGATAAGAGTCCTCGCCATCAAGTA
>CAMJZF010000110.1 GCA_946410125.1 uncultured Prevotellaceae bacterium
TGGCCTCGCAAACGGTGTTCAAGATGATGTCAATCGACTTAGAAGCGTCGTCGTTGGCAGGAATCACGAAGTCTACATTATCAGGATTGCTGTTAGTATCAACGATACCAAACACGGGAATACCCAGACGATTGGCCTCGGCAACGGCAATGTGCTCTTTGAGTACGTCAACTACAAAGAGTGCCGATGGCAGACGGTTAAGGTCGGCGATAGAGCCAAGGTTCTTCTCAAGCTTTGCACGCTGGCGAGTGATTTGAAGTTTCTCACGCTTCGACATGTTGTCGAAAGTGCCGTCGGTTGCCATCTTGTCGATAGCAGCCATTTTCTTCACAGCCTTGCGAATGGTTGGGAAGTTGGTAAGCATACCGCCTGGCCAGCGCTCAATAACGTAAGGCATGCCAACCGAAGTAGCGCGGTCACATACCACTTGCTTAGCTTGCTTTTTGGTAGCAACGAAGAGAACCTTCTTGCCTTCCTTAGCAATGTTCTTGAGAGCAACGGCAGCTTCTTCAAGCTTAGCCTGAGTTTTGTAAAGGTCGATAATGTGAATGCCATTACGCTCCATGAAAATATAAGGAGCCATAGCAGGATTCCATTTGCGTTTGAGGTGACCAAAGTGACAAGTTGCGTCGAGCAGTTGGTCAAAATTTGGTGTTTGCATTTTTAAAAAATTTTGATTTGTTTACTTTCAACTTAAAACAATCGCATAGTAGCCATGCCCAAGTGGGCAATAATATATATAATGTGGAAGTTATGCCACCTGGCACGTGAGTCTATGCAATTTGGATACTAAACTCTGTTTTTGTATTCCAGAGCAAATCGTTGAATTCTCCCCTAAAAAGAATATTAACGCTTGCTGAACTGGAAACGCTTGCGGGCCTTGGGCTGACCTGGTTTCTTGCGCTCTACGGCACGTGGGTCGCGAGTCATGAAGCCTTCCTTGCGGAGCACGCTCTTGTCCTCGGCATTAATCTTAACCAATGCACGGGCAATAGCAAGACGCAGAGCCTCGGCCTGTCCCTTATAACCACCACCAATAAGGTTAACCTTGATGTTATACTTCTCGGCAGCCTCAAGGGTGTTTAATGGTTGCTTAACGATAAACTGAAGAATTGGAGATGGAAAATATTCTTCAAGTGTACGCTTGTTGATTGTGATTTCGCCATTACCTTCGCTAACGTATACGCGAGCGATAGCTGCTTTACGACGACCTACTGCATTAATCTGTTCCATACTTCCAATCGATTATTTAAGTTTATTGATGTCAATTACTTTTGGCTGCTGAGCCTCGTGAGGATGATTCTCGCCGTTATAGATGTAAACGTTGTTGAGAATCTTAGCACCAAGCTTGTTTTTGGGAAGCATACCCTTAATAACATGGAGGAACAAGGGGTGCTTGCCAGCCTTAACGTGCTTGTTGAGAGACTTCTTTTGAAGGATGGCAGGGGTCGCATAACGCTGACCACCAGGATAGCCAGTATAGCTAACATAGGTGCGGTCGTCCCACTTAGAGCCAGTGAGCTTAACCTTATCGGCGTTGATGATAATAACATTGTCACCACAATCAATGTGTGGAGTGAAGCTGGGCTTATACTTTCCGCGCAAGATTTTCGCTACTTTTGCGCACAAGCGACCCAGTACTTGATCGGTAGCATCTACTACTACCCATTCTTTCTTAACGTCTTCCTTGCGGATAGACACGGTCTTGTAACTTAAAGTGTTCACTTTTAAAATCCTGATTAAAAATTAATTAAATCTTCAACAGAGCACACGATGACACGGCCAAATGTCACACTTTGGCGCACCGCTGAAATTATCTTGGATATAATCGGCGTGCAAAGGTACAACATATTATATAAATAGCAAAATCTTCTTTATGCCAAAAATCAGCGCAAATGGCTCCAGTTAATGTTTATTAGGAATTTTAACATCTTTTATGGGCGAGTGTTTTAATAAAAAGTGACTTTAATGAATATTCCAGCCTCCATAACCCAATTACACGCTACTCACATAACCATAAATTAGATTCCTTTTTTCTTTCGTTCAAGAAACAAAAAACTTTTTTCGTTTTTGGCATTTATGTGTGTTTTTATTACTTTTGCAATTCAGAAGAACTATTCACCATAAAAAAACTAAAACCATAAAATATGAGCAAACTTAATCCCACATTAGAATTAGAGAAACAGCTTGGCAAACAGATATATAACGCTTTGCAAGGCGAAATAGTTGAAGACGTGCTGCGCAAGACCACCACATCGAGCCGTGATGCCTACTGGCGCAGCAGCATGGAGGGGCACAGCCTCAAGGTGCAGAAAGAACTGCTCCCCGACTTTTACGACCTGTGCCAAGACGTGAAAAAGAAACTCGACTTCAATGACAAAGTTGACTTCTACATAACCGGCGACAGCGACGTTAATGCCTTTTCGCTTGCTGCCGAAGATGAAGGTGAACCCCACATCGTGAACATCAATTCGGCTCTCTTTGACCTAATGAGTCAAGATGAATTGCGCTTTGTCGTTGGTCACGAACTCGGTCACCTCATCAACAAAGATACAGCTCTCGTTAGGCTCATCAACTTTGTGTTCCCGCCCGAGGCTGCAGTGCCTGTAACATTGCAATACAAAATACGTCTGCATGAACAGCTTGCCGAACTTGTTGCCGACCGCTACGGATACATGGCCACCGAAAATCTGGGAGTATGCGTGACAGCGTTCTTCAAGATGGCATCAGGTCTTGACCTGCAGAAGATGAATGTGAGCATCGAAGCACTTATTGCCGACAACAACCGACGTCTCGAATACTTCTTGAAAGACAAGGGAATAAGCCGTTCGTCACATCCCGTAAACCCCATTAGAGTTCAAGCCCTCAACCTTTTTGCCACCAGCAAGTCACAGAAAGAATTACAGAGTGGCATGGACGAGTTAATCTCCATCCTACTCAAGGTGGGTGACAGCGAGCTCGACGAGTACATGGCCCGCTTCATAGCCTCGGCAGGTCTTATCGTAGCCAGCAGCGACGATGAGATGAAAGAGGACGAGATAAACCAGATTATTGAGATGCTGGCACGGCTCAAAATTTTCCCACGCAAGTACCTTGAGGAAATTGCCGGTGGCGACGTGATGAAAACCTTCAATGAAGCGGTTGAGAACATACTCAAGATTAACCCCGGCATGCGTATGGGCTTGCTTGAATACATGATTCACATTGCACTTAGCGACAAGATCATCGCCCGCAAAGAGGTTGACCTGCTCTACCAGTTTGGTTCAAGTATAGCTCTGAGTGAAATGGAAGTTGCAACAGCTATCGCCGAGTCGATTCAGCGCAACTACATGCCAAGCCTCGAGTCAATCTGCTGAAAAAACAAATTCATGACATCAGAAATGGGTTACCGGTGTTTTAGTCGCTGGCAACTTATTTCTTTTAAGCCCAAATCAGTCATTAGGCAACGATAATTAAAAACTATCATAAATCCTAATGACTGATTTGGGTTTAAAAAAGTAAAAAATGCGAGTTATATTTTGCTGTTTCGGGAAATTGTTGTAATTTAGTGCACTAATTCTAAGAAATCCCAGGAGAGGGTATATTTATTGCAAAATTTAGAATACACATAACATAAACAACAAATTTCTTTTATAGAATGAAAACTAAACATTTGCTACTTGGCGATGAGGCCTTGGCACTTGGAGCGTTGCATGCCGGCTTAAGCGGTGTGTGGGCTTATCCTGGCACCCCATCGACCGAGATTACCGAGTTTATTCAAAAGAGCGAGATAGCTCGCGAAGGTGGCGTACACTGCCAGTGGAGTACCAACGAGAAGACCGCCATGGAGGAAGCCTTGGGCATGAGTTATGCCGGCAAGCGCGCAATGGTGTGCATGAAACATGTGGGCATGAACGTATGCGCCGACGCATTTGTCAACAGCGCTGTTACCGGCGCCAACGGTGGCCTGGTGATAGTAGCTTGCGATGACCCATCGATGCACTCTTCTCAAAACGAGCAGGACTCTCGTTTCTATGCCGACTTTGCCATGATGCCATGCTTTGAGCCATCGTCACAGCAAGAGGCTTATGACATGGTGCGTCGCGCTTTCGACTACAGCGAAAAGAACCGAATTCCAGTGCTCATGCGCATGACAACCCGCATGGCCCATTCTCGCGCGATTGTAGAGACCAATGAACAACTCAAGCAGAACGAAATCCACTTTCCCGAGAATCCTCGTCAGTGGGTAACCCTGCCAGTTAATGCCCGCATGCGCAACGACCAGCTTGTGAAAGACATCCTCGCCTTTGAAGAAGATGCCTGCACAATGGAGCAGAACAAATACATTGACGGTCCCGACCACTCGATGGGCATCATCACCTGCGGCATTTCCTTCAACTATCTTATGGAGAACTACCCCGAAGGCTGCCCATTCCCAGTGCTCAAGCTAACTCAATATCCATTACCCAAGAAGATGGTTCGCAAACTTGCTGCTGAGTGTGAGAGCATTCTCGTGGTTGAGGAAGGCCAGCCATTGGTAGAGAAACTGTTGCGCGGCGTTCTTGAACTGCCCATTAAGATCAAAGGCCGTCTTGACGGAACACTTCCACGCACTGGTGAGCTCAACCCCGACTTCCTGCGTCAGGCACTTGGCATGAAACCCCTCGAGGCTCATGCCGCTTCAACAGCCACAGTGCCACGTCCACCGGCATTGTGCCAGGGCTGCGGACACCGCGACTTCTATACAGCACTTAACAATGTTTTGAAAAACTATGAGAGTGCACGAGTCTTTGCCGACATAGGCTGCTACACCCTGGGATGGCTTGCTCCTTTCCACGCATTCCACACTTGCGTTGAGATGGGTGCTTCGCTCACCATGTCGATTGGTGCTTCCAAGTCGGGCGTTCATCCTTCGGTAGCCGTGATTGGCGACTCCACCTTTACCCACAGTGGCATGACAGGCCTTCTCGACGCAGTGAATGAGAAAGCCAACATCACCCTGTGCATCAGCGATAACCTAACCACCGGCATGACCGGCGGTCAAGATTCGGCAGGTACTGGTCGTCTTGAGCAGATTTGCTATGGCGTGGGAGTTGACCCGGCGCATGTCCGTGTTATAGTACCTCTGCCCAAGAACTACCCCGACATGGAGAAAGTCATCGACGAGGAAATCAACTACAACGGCGTGTCGGTAATCATCTCGCGTCGCGAATGCATCCAGACAGCCAAGCGTCATGCTAAAGCTAAGAAATAATTTTTCCACATCACATTAACAACAAAACTAATCATGAAACAAGATATAATTCTTTGCGGTGTGGGCGGACAAGGCATCCTCTCCATTGCTACTATCATAGGTTGGGCAGCCCTTAAAGAAGGCATTTACCTAAAGCAAGCCGAGGTTCATGGCATGAGCCAGCGCGGTGGCGACGTACAGAGCAACCTGCGTCTCTCAAGCGAGCCAATCAAGAGCGACCTCATTGCTCACGGAGCATGCGACTTGGTTATCTCTCTTGAGCCAATGGAAGCCCTCCGTTATGTTCAATATCTAAATCCCAAAGGCTGGGTGATTACCAACACCACCCCATTTGTCAACATCCCCAACTATCCTGAGATGGACGACGTTAATGCCGAGCTCAAGAAACTTGGCAACGTAATCATGATAGACGTTGACTCCATCGCCAAGGAAGTGAAGTCGCCACGCAGTGCCAACATGGTTCTGCTGGGTGCTGCCGCCTCGGTGCTTGAGATGCTCAAGCCCGAGCAGCTCATCGAAGGCATCACCAACGTCTTTGCTGCCAAGGGAGAAGCTATAGTAAACACTAACATTGCCGCCTTCAAGGCCGGTTATGAGTTTGCTCAAAAGAACAAGAAATAACACCTTATAATTATCTATAAAACAACTATGAGTTTTCCTATCAAACAACAAGTTTTAAACGATATTCTTGCCAAGCGTGACCTGACCGACGTGTCAAGAACTACCATTCGCCAGTGTGCCGCCATCGCCGCCGAGATGGAAAAGGCCGCCGGTGAGAAGTTCTTGCGTCTTGAGGTGGGAGTTCCAGGTTTGGCACCAGGCCAAGTGGGCGTTGATGCGCAGAAAGCGGCTCTTGACAATGGCATCGCCAGCATCTACCCCGCCATTAGCGGTCTTCCCGAGCTTAAAGAGAACGCATCGCGATTTATCAAGGCGTTCATTAACGTTGACATTAATCCCGAGTGCATTATTCCCACTGTGGGTTCGATGCAAGCAGGCATGAACCTCACTCTCGAGTGCTCTCAGCTCGACCCCAAGAAGGATACGATGCTCTACATCAACCCCGGCTTCGCACCCCACATGATGCAAGCTGCAGTACAGGGCATTAAATATGAGCAATTCGACATCTTCAGCTATCGTGGAGAGAAATTGCGCGACAAACTTGAGGAATATTGCTCTAAAGGCAACATCGTGGCTCTGGTATATTCTAACCCCAACAATCCAACCTGGGTTTGCTTAACCGATGAGGAGTTACAGATTATAGGTGAAATGGCCAACAAGTATGACATGATCGTTCTTGAAGACCACGCCTACATGTGCATGGACTTCCGCACCGACAAGTCGGTTCCATTCGAGCCTCCATTCCAACCCACTGTGGCACGCTACACCGACAACTATGTATTCATGATCTCGGGTTCTAAGATTTTCAGCTACGCCGGCGAGCGCATTGCGGTAGTAGCCTTCAGCAACAAGCTGTTCAACCGCGAGTATCCCGCTCTGCGTGAGCGTTACAACATTGGTCGCATGGGCGACAACTTCATCTTCACTTATCTTTATGTGGCATCATCGGGAACTTCTCACTCGGCTCAACATGCCCTTTCGGCAATGATGAAAGCCGCAGCCGACGGGACCTATAAGTTTGTGGATGAAGTGCGTGAGTATGGTCGTCGTGCAAA
This sequence comes from uncultured Prevotellaceae bacterium, assembly GCA_946410125.1. Lineage (GTDB taxonomy): Bacteria > Bacteroidota > Bacteroidia > Bacteroidales > Muribaculaceae > Sodaliphilus. The sequence continues at coordinate 6,910 of CAMJZF010000110.1, forward strand.
GATTACCAAGGAAATATTCCTGAAATATGGTTTTAGCATCATCTATGACAAGGATGGCGACAACGACCTTGCCGACGGTTTCTACTACACCATTGGCTATCATGGCATGAGCGACTCGGAGCTGTTGAACGACCTGATGCTGTGTGGCATCTCGGCTATCACCCTTAACACCACCGGCAGCAAGCAGCCAGGCATCCGTGCATGTGTGTCGCAGCTCAATAGCGAGTGGCACATCCAGGCACTGGATGAAAGACTGAAACTCTTTGTTGAACTACAAAAATCGAAGAAATAATGAATTACATGAGTGCCGACGAGGCTGTTCGCCTTGTCAAGAGTGG
>CAMJZF010000111.1 GCA_946410125.1 uncultured Prevotellaceae bacterium
GAGCTTCAAGATTAAGCCCGCCGAGGCCGAGGCAAAATAAATCTTATTATTGACTGTTTTATTGTGGTGGAAGATTGCATTGCTTTTTCTTCCACCACATTTTTGATAAAAAGGATGGAAAATGTATTTTTCTCATTTCGGGCATAGGTGTTTTAGTTCCACTTCAGGATGCTGATTTATCCACTTAAGCCGTTGGGCTAATCGCTTCTCGTCCATGTGTTTATTTTGTTGCAAAGTTTGGGCTTAGATATGATGCCGTTACTTGTAGCGGTCGCGTATGTTGTAGATGGCCTCGTAGATGGTGCGGTCGGCATCGGTGAGCGCTATGCCGCGTCGCGACATCACGCGCTCGGCGGTGGCAAAGAAAGCGTCGAGCTTCACGTTCTTGAAGCCTGCCACGTCGCTGCCCTCATGGAACGAGCCCACAAAGGGCCTTGGAAAGCCTGCTCCATGCAGGTTTACGCCCACACCCATCACTGTGCCGGTGTTAATCATGCAGTTCACGCCAGTCTTGCAGTGGTCGCCCATAATTAGGCCGCAGAACTGACGCCCGGTGCGCAGGAAACGCTTGCTGGCATAGTTCCACAACTTCACCTCACTGTAATCGTTCTTGAGGTTGCTGGCCGTGGTGCCGCCGCCAATGTTGCACCACTCTCCAATCACGGCATTGCCTAAGAAACCGTCGTGAGCCTTGTTGCTGTAGCCCTGAAACACCACGTTGGCAACCTCGCCGCCCACTTTGCAGTAGGGGCCGAAGGTGGTTGCGCCATACACCTTTGCTCCCATCTTCACCACGGCATGGCGGCAAGCGGCAAAGGGTGCCCTAATGCATGCGCCCTCCATAACCTCGGCATCGGCGCCAATGTAGATGTAGCCCTCGGCGGTGTTGAGCATCGCTCCTTCAACCTTTGCACCGGGTTCAATGAATATCCTTGACTTGTCGCCAATCACGGTGCATGTCTTGGAAACTGGCTGCGACTTGCGGCCGGCGGTGATGCGCTCAAAGTCCAGCTCCAGAGCCTTGCCGTTTTGCTCAAACACATCGTAAGGGTAGTGCAGGGCAATGGGCATTGTGGTGGGATGCACCACTTTAGTGAAATGGCGGTTGTCGAAGTCGCGGGCTGCACCCCTGAAGGCTATCAGCTCCTCGCCCAGCATAATCGCCTCGCCGCTTTTCAGGGCCAGCACCTGCTTCACTAGTTCGGGATTGGGTAGCACGTGGCCGGCTATCATCAGGTTGGCACGACGTGCAATAAGTGGAAACTTTGCTTTGAGGTAGGGTACTGTTAGAAATGAATAGGTCATGTTGTCGTTGCCTATGGCTGCTTGCCACTTGCTGGCAATGGTGGTGATGCCGCAGCGCAACTTTGCCGTGGGGCGGGTGTAGGTGAGTGGCAGCAGGTTTTTCCTTACCTCGTTGTCGTCAAAGAATATTATGTTGCTCATAGTGCCTTTATTTCAAGTTTTTAGTTTGTTGGTTGCAAATGTAGCGGTTTTTTCTTCATTAACCAATTTTTTAGCCAAAATCCTGTGATTTCTCGATTCCTCGGCACTCTAACTGCTCTTATGCTGCAGGTCATTTGGGATTACTTACATTATAAAGAAATATTAAACAAATTAATACATGTTAACAAAGTTGGTGGGGTAATTTGTAAAAGTTTCATTAATTTTGTAACTTAGAATAAAAGAGTTTGACGAGTGTGCTCATCAGCCGCTCTTTTAATGGATCTGAAAATTATTAACAATCAAACACATAACGATTTATGAACAAGAAGCTTTTACTCTCTATTCTCGTGTTTATTACTGCAATTACGGCGAGTGCCGCTACCAAGTACGAAATCAACATTGCCGGCGTGGAGGTTACCAGCGACAATGCCAGCCACATCACCGGTGGCGACATCACCAGTGGCTATGGCGTGTATAACGCGTCGACCAACACGCTCACACTGTATAACCTAAAAATCAACAGGAGTGGCAACCAAGACGAATATGGCATCCACAACCGCAAATGCGACAACCTGACGATTGTGTTCAACGGTAGCTGTAACGTGACTACATCGGACAATGCCCTGAAGCTCGAGCGTAGCACGACGCTCACGGCAGCTGCTGGCAGCTCAACAACATTCTACTCGGCAGCTCGCATTTGTGCCAACCTGAAAAGCTATGCCTACAATATCAATGGAACCGGTACTTTTCAGTTCTTAAGCGCCCAATCGGGCTACGAGGCAATAAAAGGTGAAGGGTCGGTCCAGGGAAAGACTTATGTGAATTTCCAGGGAGCCAAGGTAATAGCCCGGAGCACCAACAGGACGGCGGTGAAATCGCTCAATGCCTATTTTTACAGTGGAGCACATTTGGAGATTGAGAGCAATGGTTCTAATGCCAGCGTTGATGATGTGACAATGATATTCAATGGCAAAGTGGCGGTAGTCTCGCCTTACCAGGCGGTTTATAACGCTAATGCCAAGTCGGTGGTCATAGGTTCTTCTCCCGTCACCGACAAGAAAATAATCATCACTGATGACTATGTGGCAATCCTTAACTCCACCTATTTCCCCGACCAGAACTTCTGCAATGCGCTCTACAACTCCTACTACAGCAAGGGTTACATCAATAGCTCCGATGTGGCTGACCGGAAAGAACTTAATTTATACGGCAAAGATATAAATAATCTCACTGGTATAGGCTACTTTACCAGTCTCACTAATCTTGATTGCTCATGCAACTATTTGACCTCGCTTACCTCTTTGCCCGCTTCTGTCACTTATCTTGAATGCTATAGCAACCTGCTCACCTCGCTATCTGTGCCAAACGGGCTTACTTACCTGGATTGCAGATATAATCAGCTTACTTCACTTCCCACTATGCCAGGCACCATCAAGAAGATATACGCAGCTGGCAACAAGTTCAGCGGCACGCTGTCAGTCACAGGCAAGTCGCAATTGGTTACTCTGGACGTGAGCAATAACACATCGTTGACTACGCTCAACTGCTACAACAATCTTTTAACCACGTTGAACTATTCAGGTTGCACGGCATTGACGTCTCTTAATTGCAACGGTAACGGACTTACCACGTTGCCAACGTTGCCCAGCGGGTTGACCTATCTTGACTGCTCTTCTAACCAGCTCACGTCGCTGCCTGTATTGCCAAATAATATTGATGCACTTCTTTGTGGAGCCAATAAGTTCAGCACACTCACTATTGCCGGAAACTCAAAGCTCAAAACTCTGAATGTGAAAAACAATACTATGTTGACAACCCTCAACTGCTACGCTAATGCCTTGACAGCACTCGACTACAGTGGCTGCTCGGCGTTGAAGACCCTGGATTGCGCCAACAATAAGTTGACTTCGCTTGCAGCTGTGCCCAGCTCGGTGACAAAATTCAACTGCTCGGCCAATCAGCTCCAGTCAATGCCCTCGCTGCCGAGCGGCTTGCGGGAGCTGGAATGTGCTGTCAACAAGCTCACCTCTCTCTCGGTTCAGGGTCTGAACTCCCTGTCCCGACTGGTAATATACACCAACCAGATCAAGGAGAGTGCAATGGGGACACTTGTCAATAGCCTGAGAACCATTCCCGCAGGAAGCACTGGCACCTTCTTGGTGCTTGGAGGCAGTGGCGAGGGCAACGTGATCACATCAGCCCAAGTTAACACCGCCCGCAGCAAGCGTTGGTATCCTAAGCAAGATGTCAACGGCAATTGGGAGGATATCCCTGGCATTGTGCCCGGCGACGTTAATGGCGACGGCTACGTTACCAGTGCCGATGTTACCGCCGTCTACGACGTGATGCTCGGCACCGATTTCACCTTCCAGTCGACCGCCGACGTCAATGGCGATGGCTACGTTACCAGCGCCGACGTTACCATGGTCTACGACATCATGCTTGGAATGTGAGATGTAGGTTGAGGGAAACAGGCAAGATTCTTTACAAGAATTCTTGTTACTCGAATCTGCACCCCATCAGCCCACTGACGATTCGTCAGTTTTTGTGAAAACATGAAAAATAAAGATACTATAGTTATGAAAAAGAACCTTTTAGCCACTTTCTTGCTGTCGATTTTAGCCATGGCAGCCAGTGCCGCCGACAAGTATGAAATTAATATTGCCGGCACTGAGGTGACCAGCGACAACTGCAACCACATCTCCTTTAGCACTGACAATGACATCGAGAGCGGATATGCAGTGTATGATGCAAGTACTAATACCCTCACATGCTATAGCCTCAGGATTCGTCGTTCGGGAAGTGGCAAATATGGTATCCACAACCGCAAGTGCAACAATCTGACGATAGTCTTTAAAGGAATCTGCCAAGTGGCGACGACTGATCATGCGTTGAACCTGGCCCGAAGCACGATTCTCGTTGCTGATGCAGGCAGTCAACTTAATGTTTATGCCGAAGGTAACGGTCATGGACTCAACTTAGGCAGTTATAACTACTACATTAATGGAACTGGCTATATGCATTTAAATGGTAAAAATTCCATTCATGGTAACGGATCGGGGTCCACTACCGTCTATTTTCAGGGGGCAGAAGTCTATACAAAGAGTGATTTTAGTGGTTATCAGAACCATTCTCTTGAATCGTTCAAGGCGGTTTTCAACGAAGGGGCAGACCTGACTATCTACGACAATGGCTTAACTACCAGCGTGAACAATGTGTCGATGTATTTTTATGGAAAAGAGACTGTGCTGTCGCCCTACGGTGCCTATTACAGCAACGGCGCCATCTACTCGTCGTCGGGCAGTCAGATTACCAGTCAGGATATCTACATCAGCGACCGGTATGTGGCTAAATTAAGTTCCGACTATTTCCCCGATGCCAACTTCCGGTACTACCTGTCGACGCAGTTCCCCAAGGGTTACATCACCGCCACCGATGTGTATGAAACGGAAATCCTGAACGCTTCGAGCGAATACATTACCACCCTCCAGGGCCTTGAGTATTTCACCAGACTGGTGAATTTTGACTGCAGTGATAACAACCTCACCTGGTTGCCCTCGTTGCCAAACACCCTGGAAATACTGCGTTGCCGAAAAAACAGACTCACATCACTGCCAAACTTGCCAAGTGGGCTCACCTTGCTGCAGTGTGACAACAACCAGCTCACCGCATTGCCCACAATGCCAGCCTCGTTGCAGACTCTGGAGTGCGAGAACAACAAGCTTTCGGGCTCAGTGAGTTTGTCTCATCTCAGTGAGTTGAACACATTAAATATAAGCAACAACCCCAGCATGACCATCCTTGACTGCTCTGAAAGCTCCCTGACCACGCTGAACGTGAGCGGTTGCACGGCATTGACCAATCTTTTATGTGGACGCAATCAGTTAACTTCGCTCGATGTGGGCAGCTTAAACAATCTTTTACAACTTGAATGTGCCAGGAACAAACTCACATCAATTAATGTTTCGAGCAAGACAAAACTCAAGATGTTGAATGTGTGCAAGAACCAGTTGACCTCAATCAATGTTCAGGGCTGTTCGGCAATTGAAGAACTCAACTGCTATGACAACATGCTTTCATCGGTTTCAGTTCAGGGCTGCAGCTCGCTGAAGCATATCAATATCTCGCTGAATCAAATCAAGGAGAGCGCGATGGGCAACCTCGTCAACAGCCTGCGCACAATTCCTGCCGGCATTACTGGCGAGCTTGATGTTTATTATGAAAATGATGCAAGAGAGGGCAATGTTATAACTACCGCTCAGGTGAAAGCTGCCCGCAACAAGCACTGGTTCCCAAAGAAGAACGTCAACGGCTCTTGGGTTAACATCCCCGTTGCCATCCCTGGCGACGTGAACGGCGACGGCTATGTGACCAGTGCCGACGTTACTGCTGTCTATGACGTGATGCTCGGCACCGACCTTACCTTCCAGTCGACTGCCGACGTCAACGGCGACGGCTACGTCACCAGTGCCGACGTGACCATGGTCTACGACATCATGCTCGGAATTTAAAACTGCAAGTGATATAAGAAACTCTGTTGTAATCGGGGTGTGGTATTCCACGCCCCGATTTTTTAAGCTGAGTTTGGGGAGAGTTCTTGCTTTCTCCCTTTTTATTTCGTACCTTTGCATAGTCGATTTACTATATTATATATAATAATGTGTGGATGATTCTCCACAATTGTCAAGATATGGAATTTCAAGAACTGGAAATAAAGGGTGTGTGGCTCATCAAGCCTAAGCGTTTTGGTGATGAGCGGGGCTATTTTTGCGAAACATGGAAACAGGCTGAGTTTGAGGCTCATGTGGGCAAGGTGATTTTTATTCAAGACAATGAGTCGCTTTCTTCATTTGGCGTGTTGCGGGGATTGCATCTGCAGCGCGGTGAGTGGAGCCAGGCTAAGCTGGTGCGGGTGTCGATGGGTAAGGTTCTCGACGTGGCTCTTGACCTGCGCTCCGATAGCCCAACCTATGGCAAGCATGTGTCGGTAATCCTTTCGCAGGAGGGTGGAGAACAGCTGTTTATTCCACGCGGTTTTGCCCACGGCTTTGTGGTGCTGAGTGAGGTGGCTCAGTTTCAGTATAAGGTTGATAATGTGTATGCTCCGCAGAGTGAATTGTCGATAGCTTTCAATGACCCGAGCCTCGGTATAGACTGGATTCTTGACCCTGCTCAAATGTCGCTGAGCGAGAAGGATAAAAATGGAATAGAGTTAAATAAAGTTAAATCTTTAGGTTTCTGATAAAAACTACCAATTTTGTAAACTCCCTGAAATCTACTTAGTTAGGTCGGTTCGGGGAGTTTACATTATTTATAATAGGCTGTTTTCTGAGTTTTATAAGCCTAAAAATATTTGGTTATTAGGCAATTAGTTGCTAACTTTGCAACGCTTTTGGGCAAAAAGCGACCCTTTACTTTGGCTAAATCATTGATTTAGTGAGAGATAAAAAGGAGTGTGCTTATGTCTAAAGGCATTTTAGAAAGTTTGAGCAAAACCAGGTGAAATAAAAAATAGAAAATGCTCTTTATTATTTCCTGTGGAATGCCAAATTTATGGAAACTAAGTAATAATTTAAAACAAAGTAAAACAGAACTAAGATGCCAACAATTCAGCAATTAGTAAGAAAAGGTC
>CAMJZF010000112.1 GCA_946410125.1 uncultured Prevotellaceae bacterium
TATAGAATCAAGACGCATTGTTGCCATTATGGCAGTGATACTGTGTGCTTTGTCTTGCTTGACTGGATGCTCTTTCAAGCAAGACTCGATGGCTCAGTTTAAGACATTGCCCGATGAAGGATGGAATAAATCGCTGCCCATTTCTTTCGAGCCAGAATACTCCGACTCATCAATAACTTATGATATTGCTCTTGCCATTCGTCACAACAATGATTATCAATATAGTAACTTGAGTCTCATCGTTGATTTGGTTGACAGTGTGAAGAATGTTTCCCGCAACAATATTGACTTTGAACTCTCTGATGGCTATGGCAACTGGAAAGGTTCGGGGTTTGGAGCTTTGTATCAGTCGAGCGTTGTGATTGCTCAAAACGTTGCACCATCTCAAGTGAACTCAATAGTAGTGTGGCAGGCAATGAACAATTGTGATGTCATTAAAAATGTAATAGATATGGGAATTGTGATAACGCCAAGTAAATGACTTACAGCATGATGCCTCGATTCCAAGATATTGATTCGATTATTTTTGACATGGATGGCACCTTGTGGGATGCTACCGAGTCTTATGCCCGCATTTGGAACGAGACATGTTCGCAATTCGGAATTAATACCTTTTTCACAGGCAAAGAACTGACACAATACATGGGACAGAGTATTGATGAGATTCTAAACCATCTTCTTGGAGGCAACTTGCCTGTGGATAAAAATGTATTCCTGTCGGCTCTCTTTAATAAGGAGAGCATGCTAATGCCCAAATTGGGGGGCATTATGTTCTTAGGGGTTAAAGAAGGACTTGAAATGGTTCATGAGCATTACCGATTGTTCATGTTGAGTAATTGTTCGGCAAGCGGTTTAAGGAATTTTGTTTCTTTTACTAAGACCGAGAGTCTTTTTGAAGGATTGCTCTCTCAAGGCGAGCGTCCTGCAACCAAGAGTGAGAACCTTGCCTACATGATTGACCATTATTCATTAAAATCGCCAGTTTATGTGGGTGATACTCAAGCCGATTGCGACCAGGCTCATTTGGCGGGAGTTCCTTTTGTGTTTACTGCTTATGGCTTTGGAAACTGCAATAATGCCGATTGGCAATACAATACTCCTGACGCTATGTTCAAGGATTTTTTAGCTGCAAAACGTCAATGAAAAAGATATTCATACTATGATAACTAAAAGCGAAGCTGCCAAAACCATCATTCAATTAATGAAATATGGGGTGATAGGAGTGATGAATACTCTTATTACTGCGATTTCTTTCTATCTATTGAACACTTGGCTTAAAGTGCCTTATGGCGCGGCCAACATAATAGGATATGTCCTTGGCGTTATAAACAGTTTTATTTGGAATCGTAACTGGGTATTCAAGACCAAGCAAAATCTTAAGCGTGAAGCATTGCTGTTTGGCTGTGGATTTGTTATTTGCTGGTTGCTTCAAGGTGGAGTGAGCCTCCTGCTTCTTGAAGGATTTGGGTGGAAGCACCTCCCGGTAGATACAATTCCATTCTTGCCAATGGAAAATGCCGGTCAAAACATAGTCATGATTATTTCGATGGTTGTTTACACTATTGCCAATTACGTGTACAACCGCACAGTTACTTTCAAGCATCATGAAACAATGACCGCCGATGAGGACTAAACTGTTGATATTGATTGCTTTTGTGACTTTGTCGCTGAATAGCAAATCCGAAAGTTATGTTTATAGAGGTAATAGTCACTATTTGAGTGACATTGTTGCCACATGGGATGGCAAATACCTTTATAGTGGTCGAAGCACTTACATGGGTGATGTGATTCTCACATGGGATGGCAAACACATTTACAACGGTCGAAGTTCCTACTCGAGTGATATAGTGTGTTCATGGGATGGCAAGCATCTATATAAAGGTCGTTCTTCATACACGGGCGACATTTTGTATACCTGGGATGGCAGGCATGTTTTTAGTGGCCGTAGTAGCTACATGAGCGATATTCTATATACCATCAATTTAGAGCACATTTTCAGGGGGCGTAGTACTTATGTGAGTGATATTCTTTACACCATGGATGGACCCATTCCTGTACCTGTATTAATGTTTTTGCTGTAATTACCGTTATCATTAATAAATTCAATAACAGTTTGGGCGAGTAATAATCGTTAAATATTCTTAAAGTTGCTGATTTTTTATCATTGTCAATGAAAAAAAAGTCGGCAATATTTTTGTATTACCTAATTATTTTCTCTAATTTTGTGATGAAAATATTAAGAATGGTCAACCTTTCGCTCTTTTCACTGAATGATTGATGTTTTTATTTAATGTGAATTGTGCGAACTTGTTGATATTGAGAGAGAATGCCATTTGATGCTAATGTATCGTGTTGAGACTTCAATGACGATGTGTTATCATCATGATAAGGCATAAGTCTTTATATATAATTGTGAAGACTTGTTAATTTATATACTTTTATTTTTGGACCATTTCTTTATATTTTTCATTTATAACCTCCTTCACTCCGGCGGAAGAGAGCAAGAGAGCCGTCCGCCCACTACCAAAGCCAATTAAAGAACAACATAAATGACAAGTAAATGGATTTATTTACCCCTTACATCCGAAGAAAAAAAGATAGAGGAGCAGCTTGCGGTTCAATTCCCGGAATGCCCTTCTATCGCTCGGCTTTTGGTGTTGCGTGGAGTGAAGACTCCGGAGGAGGTGAGAGACTTTTTCTATCCTTCTCTAAGCCAATTGCCCGACCCGTTCTTGATGCGGGACATGAAAAAGGCTGTAGAGAGGCTCAATCAAGCCTTGGGGGCAAAAGAAAAAGTACTGGTCTATGGCGACTATGACGTAGACGGAACAACTGCGGTAGCTCTTGTTTACCGCTATCTACAACGCTTTTATTCCAACGTTGAATATTACATTCCAACGAGGGACGATGAGGGTTATGGTATATCAATGCAAGGCATTGATTATGCCGAGAGCATTGGTGTAAAACTGATAATCGTGCTTGATTGTGGCATTAAGGCAGTTGACGAAATTGCCTATGCCAAGTCGAAGGGCATTGATTTCATTATCTGCGACCATCATGTGCCTGATGACGTTCTTCCCGATGCTGCGGCAATCTTAAACCCCAAGCTCGTTGACGACAAGTATCCTTATAAAGACTTGTCGGGGTGTGGTGTTGGCTATAAGTTCATGCAGGGATTTGCCAAAAGCAATGGCATCGACAACATGTATGACCTTGAGAATTCACTGGATTTGCTGGCCGTGAGTATTGCTGCCGACTTGGTGCCACTCACCGGCGAGAACAGAATCTTGGCTCATTACGGTATAAAACGCCTTAACAATAATCCTTGCGTGGGATTGCGCAGCATCCTGCGCTTATGCCGCTTGCAGCGTCGTGAGATTACTATCAGTGATATCATTTTCAAGATAGGTCCGCTCATTAATGCTTCGGGACGCATGCAGTCGGGACAAGAGTCGGTGGAACTGCTCGTGACAAAAAATTCTTCGGCTGCATTCGAAATAATAAAGAAGATAGATCAATATAATCAAAGTCGTAAAGAGCTTGACCGCAACATTACCGAGGAAGCCAATGCTATCATTGAGAACCACAAGGAAGAGATGGGCTCAAAGAAGCCAATAGTGCTTTATAACCGCGACTGGCACAAGGGCATTATTGGTATTGTGGCATCTCGTCTCTCGGAGCTTTATTTCCGCCCGTCGGTAGTTCTTACCTATAGCAACGATGGCTTAGCCACAGGCTCGTCTCGCTCGGTAAGGGGCTTTGACATATACTCAGCAATCAAGAGCAACCGTGACTTGCTTGAAAACTTTGGCGGTCACACCAACGCGGTGGGCCTGACGCTGAAAGAGGAGAATATTCCAGAGTTTAAAAGGCGCCTGGAAGAATATGTCGAGCAACACATCGAGGACGAGCAGGTAATACCCTCGATTGATGTGGATTGCGAATTGAGTTTTGATGAGATTAATGATTCGTTTGTAAGATACATCAAGCTCTTCAATCCATTTGGTCCAGAGAACCAGAAACCGGTATTCATGACTCGGATGTGTCGTGATGCAGGAACCAGTAAGCTTGTTGGAAAGAAATTAGAACACATAAAACTCGATGTCATCGACCCCAAGTCAGGAAAAATGATGAATGGTATCGCATTTGGCATGGGAGAATACTTCGACGGCATTAAGAAGGGTGAACCTTTTGATATCATATATACTGTTGAAGAAAACAGGCATCGCAATAACGTTACAATACAGCTACAAATTAAAGGCATAAGAATGAGCAAAGATGCCCAAGAGTAGTGATATTTACCAAATCTTAGATAAATACTGGGGCTTCAAGCAGTTTCGCCCTCTTCAGGAAGACATTATAAAGTCGGTTCTTGAAGGGCACGACACGCTTGGGCTTATGCCTACTGGTGGTGGAAAGTCATTAACCTTTCAAATCCCCACACTTGCTATGGAAGGCATTGCCATTGTGGTGACTCCCATTATCTCACTCATGAAAGACCAGGTTGACAACCTGATTTCCCGTCGAATTAAAGCCACTTATCTGCATGCAGGCTTGTCGGTTACTGAGAACCGCAAAGTAATGGAGAAATGCCTAAATGGAAATTATAAGTTCCTGTATGTTTCGCCTGAGAGGCTTGAGAACAAGAATTTCATTGACCGCATCAAGCGGCTTAACGTTTGCATGATAGTTGTTGACGAAGCTCATTGCATATCTCAATGGGGTTATGACTTCAGACCTTCCTTTCTCAATATCGCCAAGTTGCGCAAGGTTTTCCCTTCGGCGCCCGTACTCGCGTTGACAGCTACCGCTACGGCAGTCGTTGTTGATGATATTCAGGACAAACTTGAATTCAAAGCTCACAATGTGTTTAAAAAGAGCTTTGTGCGCAGCAACATTTCCTATGTGGTAAGAAAAACGACCGAGAAAGTATCAGAACTCATTCACATCATGAAGTCGGTTCCTGGCAGTGGCATTGTATACGTTAGGAGCCGCAAGCGAACCAAGATTATCAGTGATGAGCTCAAGCGCAATGGCATCGGTGCCGATTATTACCATGCCGGGCTGAATATAGAGGAAAAAGAAGATAAGCAGAACAAGTGGAAAAACGATGAGATTAGGGTCATTGTAGCGACCAACGCTTTTGGCATGGGCATAGACAAGCCCGATGTAAGGCTTGTGGTCCATGTTGATGTACCAAATTCGCTTGAAGAGTATTATCAAGAGGCCGGCAGGGCAGGGCGCGACGGGAAAAGAGCATACGCCGTTATGCTTGTCAAGCAGACCGATAAAGCCTTATTAAAGAGGCATATCAGTGAGGCGTTTCCCGAGAAGGATTTCATTAAGAAAGTGTATGAGCGCACAGGCAATTTTTTAGAAGTGGCAGTAGGTGAGGGCTATGGCCAAATGCTTGATTTCAACTTCAACCTTTTTTGCCGCACGTTTAACCTGCCAGTGCTTCCAACCCACAACGCATTAAGGATATTGTCGCAGGCGGGATACATTGAATTTATCGAAGAGATTGAGACGCAATCGCGTGTGATGATACTGGCCAACAAGGATCAGCTATACAACATCCCAACAGTCACGCCGCGCGCCGATGAGGTGCTACAGGCGATATTGCGCACCTATTCGGGACTTTTTGCCGATTATGTCTTTATTAATGAGGATGTGATCTCCTATCGCTATAACTTGCCGCAATCTACAATATATGATGCGCTGATAGAACTCACCAAGTTGCATATTCTGCATTATATCCCTCGCAAGCGCACGCCTTATGTCATTTACACGACTTCGCGTGAGGAACCCCAGTACTTGCTTATCCCCAAAGTGATATATGAAGACCTGCGCAGGCGCATGGAACAACGCGTTGACGCTGTGTTGACCTACTGCTATGACGACAAGATATGCCGTGAGAAGTATCTTGTTGAATACTTTGGAGAGCAAGCCGCCCATCGCTGTGGTCATTGCGACACCTGCATTGAGTTGCGCAAGCGAGAGAACCATTCGGCGCAAGATGTGCAAGAAGGAATCCTGTACATGACTCAAATAAGACCTCGAACGCTCAAGGAGCTTGTGGCAACGTTGTCTTTCCCTAAAGATGAAGTGATAGACATGGTGTCGTTCCTTGTTGACGAAGGCTTCATCAAGCATCTTGATAATGATACCTATCATAATGCTAAATGATTGTGCTGTAATGGGTTGTGTTGGGGTAATGGCTCGGTGCCCATCCTGGGTGGGGCATAAAAACAGCAAGCCCCGATGGAAATCCATCAGGGCTTTGCCTTATAAGTTAATCAAAACAGAAGTACCGAAGTGTTACTCAGCGGCGGGAGCTTCCTCGGCGGGAGCTTCCTCGGCGGGAGCCTGATCGGCAGCCTTGGCAGCTTCCTCGGCGGCTTGTGCCTCGGCAGCTGCTTGAGCCTCGGCCTCGGCCTTGGCGGCAGCGATTTCGGCACGCTTTTGAGCTACGGCCTCAGCCTTAGCCTCGTTCTTCTTAGCTTCGTCCTCAAGACGTTTCTTGTTGTCGGCCTTCTTGTCTTCACGAACTTTGTTGCGAACAGCCTCGAGCTTAGCATCCTTCTCGGCTTTCCAAGCGTCGAAACGTTTTTGAGCCTCTTCTTGGCTAAAAGCGCCCTTCTTCACGCCACCCTGAAGGTGCTTCATGAGCATAACGCCCTCGCGAGAAAGAATGTTGCGAACTGTGTCGGTTGGAATTGCGCCAACGTTAATCCAATAAAGAGCTCTCTCGAAATTCAAACTTATTGTAGCAGGATTAGTGTTTGGGTTATACGAACCAATCCTTTCAATAAATCTACCATCTCGTGGTGCCCTGCTATCGGCGATGACAATGGGATAGAACGGATAGTCTTTGCGACCATGACGTTGCAGTCTGATTTTTGTTGCCA
>CAMJZF010000113.1 GCA_946410125.1 uncultured Prevotellaceae bacterium
TGAGCCAGGTATGAAGTCCATGTGCTCCCCCTCAGGCAGAGCCACAATAAACTCCTTAATGAAAGAGGAAACAAGCTTGTTGCTCACGACAGTGCATTCATATTCCTTGACATCGAGAACCGAGTCGGCAACTTGAATCTTCATGTTGTCCTTTACCTTGACCTGGCATCCCAAACGCCAATGGTCTTGCTGTTCCTTGCGTGAGAAATGCACAGTCTCGGTGGGGAGAATGTCACCACCACCTTCAAGAACCTGCACCTTGCATTGTCCGCAGCTTCCCTTTCCACCGCAAGCGCTGGAGAGCATTACTCCTCCCTCGTGCAGACTGTTAAGCAACGACTTGCCACTTTCTATTTCAATCTCTTTCTTGCCATCGTTGATGCTGATTTTCACTTTGCCGGTAGCTACAAGATAATGCCTTGCCAGCAGCAGGATAATTACAAGAAACAGTGTCAGCACCAGGAAAATGACGGCGCTTGATATTACAGTCAACGTTGAATTTACTTCCAGTATCATCATAGTCGTCAATCTTTTAAAGTTTAATGCCCATAAAGCTCATGAAAGCGATACCCATGAGTCCTGTAATGATAAATGTAATGCCCACACCCCTCAAAGCAGGAGGAATGTTGCTGTAGGCAATCTTCTCACGAATAGCTGCAAGCCCTACAATGGCAAGCAACCATCCAATTCCGCTGCCTGCACCATAGACTGTTGCGGTCCAGCAAGATGGAAAGTCGCGCTGCTGCATGAAAAGTGCACCACCAAGTATTGCACAATTCACAGCGATTAGCGGAAGGAAAATTCCCAGCGAGTTGTAGAGCGCAGGAGCAAATTTCTCAACAGCCATCTCAACAAGTTGCGTTGCCGATGCAATAACAGCAATAAACATAATGAGTCCCAAGAAACTGAGATCTACATTTTTATATCCTTCACCCAGCCAAGACAAAGCGCCAGGCTCAAGTACATACTTATTGAGCATGTAGTTCAGGGGAATTGTCACAACAAGCATGAATGTAACAGCGATGCCCAGCCCAAATGCCGTTTTGACGTTCTTGGAAACGGCAAGATAGGAGCACATTCCCAAAAAGTAGGCAAATACCATATTGTCGATAAAAATCGACTTAACGAAAAGATTTAATTCTTCCATTGTAAATTACTGATATTAATGTTACTACTTGTTGTTTATTTCTCTTGAAGGTCTTTGTTTCGAGAACGGTGAACCCAAATTATGCAACCCACAGTGATCAGGGCCATTGGCGGTAGAATCATGAGTCCATTGTCCATGTAGCCGTGATCATAACACCACTGGGGAATTACATGATAGTTAAGCAGCGTGCCACTTCCCAAAAGCTCACGGAAGAACGCGACAATCACAAGGATTATCATATACCCCAATCCATTACCTATACCATCAAGGAACGCAGGCCATGGCTTGTTGCTGAGAGCAAAAGCTTCGAGTCGTCCCATCAAGATACAGTTAGTGATGATAAGTCCAATGAAAACCGAAAGCTGCAGGCTAACGTCATAGGCGTAGGCCCTGAGCACCTGTTGAACAATAATAACGAGAGCTGCCACAACTACCAGTTGCACAATAATGCGAATGCTCGTGGGAATAGTTTTTCTAAGCAGAGAAATTACAACATTAGAAATAGCGAGCACGGCAATTACCGATATACCCATGACAATAGCAGGTTCGAGCTTTGCCGTTACAGCAAGGGTAGAGCAAATACCCAAGATTTGCACAAGCACAGGGTTATCCTTAGAGAGAGGATTAAAAAAAGCTTCTTTATTACGTTTAGATAACATAGTCTATTGTCATTTAGAGGGTTCAATATTTTGAAGTTTGTTGAAGAAAGCTTGATAAGGAGTCAAACAATCTTTAAGCATATTGTTGACACCAGTGCTGGTGATAGTACCTCCTGTTACGGCATCGACATAGTCTTCTCCGTTCTCGGGAGATTTACCTACCTTCAATACACTTATAGGTTTGAATTCACCATCTTTAAAGAGCTTTTTGCCTTTGAACTGGTCTTGGAACTTGGGCTTTTCGATTTCGGCACCCAATCCAGGGGTCTCGCCTTCGTGAGAGAAGAACGCACCATAAACATCGGAACCGTTATCATCGACAGCGACATATCCCCAAATTGGTCCCCATAGTCCAGCTCCATACACTGGGACAATGAATTTGATACTGCCGTCGTCGAGCTTACACTTGAACAAAGGCAGGTCACGCTCGTCTAGCTTGACGTTGTTCTTCATGTCAATGTCGAAAGCAACATTCTGAGCCGAATCGGCAATGCTTCCGTCCTTGTTTAGGAGGTAACCGGCAACGATGTACTTGTTGAAAGTTTCTTCAATTACTTCGTCGTTGGCGGGAGTCAAGTGAACCGCGCTGAGAATCTGCTTACGCTTGTCGTTGGCAATGTTGGCATCCTGTTTAGGCTTGAGTGCCATGTAGATAAACGCGAGCACAGTGCCTACAATGAGCACCATCACAGCGGCATAGATGATTTGATATAAATTACTGTTTTTATTCATCGTTCAAAACCTCCTTTCATTGTGCTTTGGCGCGTTTTAGGCGACGGTTAATATTAGCTTGAACCACGCAGTAGTCGATAAGCGGAGCAAAAGCGTTCATGAGAAGCACTGCAAGCATGGCTCCCTCGGGGTAGCCACCGTTGTAAACTCTAATGAGAATGGCGAAGACACCAATCAAGAAACCGTAGATGTATTGTCCTATCTTGGTGCGGGCTCCGGTAACGGGATCGGTTGCCATGAACACAGCAGCAAAAGCAAAGCCACCAAAACAGAGTTGGGCAAGCGGGTCGAGCATCGAAGCGGGGTAGGTAGGAGTAGGGAAGGCATGAGCAATGGCTCCCATTACCAATCCGCCGGCAAACACGCTAATCATAACTCTCCACGAAGCAATGCCCGTAATAAGTAAAATGGCGGCACCAATCAAGATGGCAATCATGGAAGTTTCTCCAGGAGACCCTGGTATGAGACCAATAAAGGCATCAATTGTGGACGGTATTTTATCGCTAAGTGTGTCACCGGCATTGGTGGCAACCTCTCCAAGTGGAGTGGCTCCCGAAAAACCATCTACAACAGTGCCTCCTCCATAACCAAACGCAGTGTCGGTCTTAACGAACGCGAGGTCACCGCTCATCTTTGAAGGATAGGCAAAGAAGAGGAACGCGCGTGTGATAAGAGCAACATTAAAGATATTCATACCAGTACCTCCAAAAATCTCTTTTGCAAAGATTACGGCAAATGCTGTTGCCACAGCCGTCATCCATAGCGGAGTATTGATGGGTACAATAAGAGGAATGAGAATGCCGGTTACCAGGAAGCCTTCCTGGATTTCCTTGTGGTGAATCTGAGCGCCAATAAACTCTATGCCAAGTCCTACTACATAAGATACCACTATGACAGGCAGCATTGCAAGTAGTCCAAAAAGGAACATCTGCCAGAATGTGGCAGTAGTGCCAATGGCGTTAAAGTGCTGATAACCGGTATTGTACATTGCAAACAGCAAGCATGGCAGCAGAGCCACAACCACAGTAATCATGGAGCGCTTCATGTCGTTGCTGTCGTGAATGTGAACGCCCGACCTTGAAGTGGTATTGGGCGTGAACAAGAAAGTCTCCATTCCATCGAAGACCGACTCAAGCTTAGCAAGCTTGCCGCCCTCTTGGAATTGAGGCTTTATCTTGTCCATGAATTTTCTTAAGGCTTTCACGTTTATCTTTTAGTTTAAATGTTAATATTCAACTTGTTGATAGTTAGATGTTTTGTCAGCACATTTCGGCTCTCATTTTGTCAAGCCCCTCACGCACTATGCGTTGCAATTCAAGCTTAGAAGTGTCGGCAAATTCAGCAAGAGCAAAGTCTTCGGGTGCAACTTCATAGATACCCAGCTGCTCCATCTTGTCGATGTCAAAAGCAATTATTGCCTTAATGAGGAACTCGGCATAGATGTCCATTGGAATCATCTTGTCATATTCTCCACTCAGAACTATAGCTCGCTCGCCACCGTTGAGCTTGGCATCGAGGTCAACCTCTTTGTGACGTGCGAGAAGCCAGCTGGTGAATACACGGTATATGCTGAATTTGTTTGGGTTAAGTGAGGCCCATCCCATGAATTCGTCTTTCTTGTTAATCTCATTAATCACAGTAATGTGACGGTAGGGGGCGTGTAGATAGCCATCAATAGACTCCTTAACTCCAGTAAGGACGTTTCCGCTGATGATGCGTTTGTCTTTATCGTCATTGATAATCTGTTGGTCAAGAAGAGACTTCAAAGAACATCCCATTGTAGCCTTTACATAGCATGGCTCCATGATACCGCTTCCGGTCAGAGCTACGACTGTTGAGAAATCGACTTTCCCTGTCTCAAACAGTTTTCCTATGCGTGCGGCGGTAACAATGTCCAATGTCCAAACAACCTCGCCCTTGTTAACCGGTTTTACATTGGCAATTTGCACACCGGCATTTCCGGCAGGATGTGGTCCGACAAAAGTGTTGACCTCGGCACCCGTTGCATCAAATGAGTCTTCCTTAGAGCATCCCAAGTAAACCTTGCCCTCGGTCATGGTAGACAGAGCTTGCACAGCTTTGTCAAGATACTTTTCATTGTCGCCCAAAACCACCTTCAAAGAAGGAGCCAATGGTGCTGAGTCGAATGCGGTAATAAAAATGTCGCGAGGTCGTGTCTCGGTAGTGGGCACTATGTCGTAAGGACGCTGTCGCATCATAGCCCACAGGCCGCTTTCGAGCAGCAGTTCCTTGGGATTGGATTTGGTGTCAAAAACCTTATCCTCATTGTTGTCGTCGGGATCGATGAGGATTGCCATGATTTTGCGCCGGTCCCCCCTGACAACGGCTTTTACTGTGCCGCTAACAGGTGCTGCCACCTTGATTTTCTCGTCATTCTTGTCGTGAAACAATGCTTCTCCTGCCATCACTTTGTCACCTTCTTTCTTTTCCATGCGTGGAATAATGCCGCAAAAGTCATCAGGGATGATGGCAAAGCAGGCCGATGGATTGGCAGGCCTCACGTCGTCTTGGTTGATTTTCCCTTTAATGTTTAAATCAAATCCACTTTTCAATTTAATTAATGCCATGAGAATATTTTATAAAAATGTGTTCATTGCAGAATAAGTGCAAAGGTATAAAAAATAAATCATTCTAATAATATAGTTTGATGGTTTTTTGTTGCAATTCGATTAAAAATACTCTTCTGTAGCAAATCAGCAATGGAAAGAACCACACAGCTTTTTGAAACCTTGTTGGAACACATCGTCAAGCATTTTACTTGCCATTATCTTGCCAAGATAGATTAATCGGTGAGCTGCTGCATTGGTTCTTGTGTTTTTATTAAGAAATTATAGAAAAATTGCTTGTTAATAACTTTTTTTCATAAAAAAAGAGTTTTTACCTTTGCTTTATTGAAATAATTGTAATAAATTTGCGAGTGATTTTAATCCGTAGGAATGCTTTTTTAAAGCTTTCATGAGGATAAGATTGTGATAACTAATACAGTACGCTCGCAATAGGGGTTGAAATTGTAGACCATACACTAAACGCCCCAAATGTTGCGTTAATAATATTAAAACTTAACCATAACAAGACTCATTTAAAAAACTAATTTTATAATTAATCAATTTTTTATTAACAATCAAATTTTTAATTAATTAAATTATGGAAGCTACAAAGCCAAACAATCCACAGCCACAGGCTCCAAAGCCAGCTGTAAAACCACAACCCCAACCAAAGAAGGTTGACAACAAAGCCGTTAACAGCAATGTTGGTGGTATCAAGAGTGCATTCCTCGTAATCCTCGTTTGTCTCGCAGTGGCAGTTTGCCTCTACCTGTTTGTAATGGGTATGATTGGTAACTTCACCGGCGGTGAGGAGAGCGGAAAAGCATTTGCATTCATGGTTCCCGATGAGATAAAACTTGCACCATCTAACCTTGCCGGTACTGTATATAAAGGCGGTTTCGTGGTACCTATCCTGTTGACTTGCTTGTTCACCGTTATCGTTCTTTCGGTTGAGCGTTGGTTCGCGATTGGCAAAGCTAAAGGTAAGGGTAACATCACTAAGTTTGTCGAGAACGTAAAGGATGCCCTCCAGAAGAAGGACATTGCAAAGGCCGAGGACCTCTGCCGCAAGCAAAGTGGTACTGTAGGTGCTGTTGTTTATGCAACTCTTCAGAAGTATAAAGAGATGGACAAAGACACCCTTCTCCAGAAAGAGCAAAAGCTTACATCTATCCAGCAGACCCTTGAGGAGGCTACCGCACTTGAGATGCCTGCCCTTCAGCAGAACCTTCCAATCATCGCAACACTTACCACTCTGGGTACTCTTCTCGGACTGTTCGGTACTGTGCTTGGTATGATCAAGTCGTTCCAGGCCCTGTCTCAATCGGGTGCTCCCGACTCAACAGAGCTTTCAACTGGTATTTCTGAGGCGCTTGTAAATACCGCAACCGGTATTGCAACAGCTGCTCTCGCTCTTATTTCTTATAACTTCTACACCAGCAAGATCGATAACATGACTTATGCTATCG
>CAMJZF010000114.1 GCA_946410125.1 uncultured Prevotellaceae bacterium
CTCGCGTTCCTCGATACTCTTGTTGAACACGTCTTCTTCGTCCCATTTTTTCAGCATCTCTTTGTTGATGTCCGAAAGATTGAACTTGTGGTATTCGTTAAATTTCTTCATCGTGATTTATAGAATGTATTATATTGATTATTATTTCTTTGTGAAAAGATTGAAGATGCCGTTCACTCCTATCACTAAGGCGTAGGAGAATGCAGTGAAAAGCATCAGCATCATGCCAGCCTCGAGCGTGAAATGTGCACGGAACAGTGATATGGCACATATGGCTGCAACAATCATGATAATAAGCAGATAGATGCGTGAGCGCTTGTTACACTTCAACAACTCCTTGCGATTGCCTGTCAGGAGGGTGATTGCAAGTGCAGTCATTGCTATTGCTATGAGCAGAACCACCATCCACGACTCCCGGGCCCAAGGGGTGGCGCAAGCTACCAGTGCCGCCATGGGCACGATGCGCTTGGGGCTGTAGCTCTCGTCGCTGTCTTGTAGCCAGGTCATGAATTGCTTGTTGCTATAGTCTTTACTCTGTAGCATGAGCAGGTCCCACCGTAGCATCACTACCAGTGAAAAAAATGCCGAAACGGCAAGTAATATGTTGGCTATCAGAGTATAATCCATTGTTAATGCGCTTTGTCGCCTAAAATAATTTGCAAATATACAAATTATCACCGAAATAGCGTGCAGTTACACATCTTTAAAATAAGAAAACTTGTTAACAAGTCTTCTGCATTAAGGTGATATTGTAACAAATGTATTGCAGGCATGAGGTTGAAGTATTATCGCTCGTTGGGGCAACAAAGGGGTGTTGGCACATTTCTTGACCCATTTTCTCTCATAGTTATTATTGCGAATTATTGCGAATTATTTCAGAATTGCTTTGGCAAAATAGCTCATTTCATCTAACTTTGTAGCTGCTATTCTTATACGACTGAAGTTTTGTTTTAAATACATCGGGAAATGAAGAAAATTATATTATTGGCATGTGCCGTGCTGGCAATCGCTACTGGCTATGCGCAAAAGAGTTATGTGACAATCTATGTCGATCTCGACATTCCCTCCAATAGCTGGGTGATGGCCCGTATCGGGGGTGATGTGCCTGAAGGTATTCGCTCGTCCTACAACAAGAGTTACGACAGGCTCAATGAGGGACAAATCATCAACATGCTTGCAGCCGAAGGTTTTCAAGTTGAAAGCATTACGGGAATTGGCGATGGGGTTGGGGGCAACCAAAGCAACAACGTGCACACGGCACTAATACTCATGTCAAAGCCTGTGGGCAACAATGATGATTCGGGCATTACCCAGAATGTGATTGGCAACGATGGTGGTGAAGCCCGCGAAGTTGCAAGATATAACCTGCAAGGAATTCCTGTGAACAAAGATGAAAAAGGGGTTCAAATCGTAGTATTTTCTGATTACACCACCAAGACAGTTATCGTGGAATAATCATGATAATTTTTAGCTTGTGAAACAACACTCGGCAATACTAATGACTGGCATAAAGAGGGTGCTCAACTACTTTAGGGACAAGGAGAAACGGGCTGACTTTAAGCGGACTTTCCACTTGTGGCAGCTCAGGCCTCACGAGGTGGCGCCACAGTCCCAATCAACCAGCAAGTGCTCATCGTGCAGAACTGAGTTCCATGGCAATTACTGTCCCAGGTGCGGGCAGGCTGCAACTGTAGGTAAGTTTTCTTTTAAAAAAGCATTTTTGCATTTCCTTGATGTGTGGGGCATGGGCAACCGCAGCATGTTTCGCGCTCTTCGTGATCTGGTGCTGCGTCCCGGCTACATGATTCGCGACTACCTGAGCGGCATGCAGTCGGCCTATTTCCCTCCTTTCAAGATGTTCTTCATTCTAATGACGTTCTCGCTGTTAATTGAGCATGGCTTCAGTCTTGAGGTTGATAAATCAACACAAAATGAAAATGGCAACTACAACGATGAGGTGGTCCTTAAAAATGTGGGGGCAAGTTTGGGGCTGAACATTAGTTTGAATGAAGAGGATAAGCAATCGACCTTATACAAGTACTTGAATTACATGGTGGAATATATCAAAGATACCAACATCTATAGCCACAACATTAAGTTTATGGACTTGTTGCTTCCGTTGTGGTATAAGAATCCAGCTATTTTTTCACTGTTGATGTTGCTGGTGTTTTACTGGCCAATATTCTTTTTGTTTCAGCACTCACCAAACGTTCAAAACATGAGTTTCTCGGAGTTTGTGGTGCTTATTGTCTATACTTCCAATTCTTACAGTATTTTCTCTATTTTGGGAAGTCTCATGAAATGGGATGTTCTATACATTGTTTTCAACATCATTGCCTATTTTATGGTGTTGGTGTCTATAAGTCAGTTCACTGGGTTGAAAAAATGGCGGGTTCTGGTCTACTTGATATTCTCTAATATTATCTCATTAGCATTATTGGAGGCACTGCTATGGGCTTTTGCTTCGATGGGAGGGCTGCATTAGCTCCCCCAAAAAAAAGATTGGCTTTCTTCCTCCTGACGGCGAAAGCAATTTCTTTGTCTCAACTGGCTTATAAATCCCAATTATTAACTAAATTTGCAATTGTTTATCATAGGAAAGCACATGACAATGACCGACATTAGCCAACACGATCTTATGGAGCCTGTAAACGAGGAGCCTGTGGAAATAATGGAGTCAAAGGAGTTAAAGGAATCAAAGGAGATAAAAGAGCCTGGGGATTCCGGAATAAAGGAGTCTGGGGATTCCGAAATAAAGGAGTTAAAGGAATCAAAGGAAACAAAGGAGCCTGAGGATTCCGAAACAAAGAGTCACTCTAAACTGAGTGGGATAAAGAAGGTTCTCGGCTACTTGAAGAGCAGGAAGAAGCGGGCAGTCTTGAAGCGGACTTTCCGCCTGTGGCAACTCAGACCACACAAGGTGGCTCCATTGTCAGAGTCTACTCACGTGTGTTCATCTTGCGACACCATTTTTCAGGGAAATTACTGTCCCCGTTGCGGGCAGTCGGCAAGTGTGGGAAGGTTCTCCTTTAAAAAGGCGGTGATGCATTTCCTCGACGTGTGGGGGATGGGTAATCGTAGCATGTTTCGCACCCTTCGCGACCTGGTGTTTCGTCCCGGCTACATGATTCGCGACTACCTGGGCGGTAAGCAGTCGGCCTATTTCCCGCCTTTCAAGATGTTCTTTATTTTTATGGCTCTGTCTTTGATAATCGAGCATGGCTTAGGTCTTGATGTCAATCAATCGTCCCAGCACAATTCACGCTCTGTCACGGAGGTGTTAGAACAAAACAAGGTGCCGGCAAGCGAAAACCCCTCCATCAATGCCAATGATGATGCGAAGCAGGCGGCATCCAAAACCGACACCAAAACCAATGAGAAGAAAAAATACAAAGACTCTAAGATGTATAAATACGGCAAGAATTTTGCCGAAGTGTTGTTCTTGCTGTGGGATAGGAACCCTGCCATTTTCTCACTGCTTATCCTTCTGGTGTTTTATTGGCCATTATACCTTTTCTTTCGTCACTCGCCATGCGTTCCCGACCTGCGTTTCTCCGAGTTTGTCGTGGCAATGGTCTACACGTCTAATTCTTACAGCATTTTCTCTATGCTGGGGAGCCTCTTTGATTCGCTTATGATCAACTTCTTTGCAGTCTTTATGATAATAGTGACTATCAGCCAGTTCACGGGTTATAAGAAGTGGCGGGTTTTTGGCTACTTAACCATGTCTCTCACTATCTCGGTAGTGGTTTTGGTGCTTCTGGCATTAGCTGGAATAGGTACACTATATTTGACCTAAAATTTTACACCATGAATATATACATCAGCCCCTCTCAATCTCCCCCTCAAGGGGAGAAGCATGGCTGCGCTTGATTTTTACATAAATTGCCGTGAATTGACCGTAAATTATCAATAAAGACATAAGAACATAAGCTCACACAAGAACATAAGAAAAAGTGCTTTAGATACAGTTTTTATCAAACCAAGAAAACAAACATTATTTTGTTGTGCTGGTTACTGGGTGTTGCGCACCGAGAGTGGGGTGATGCCACGCATTCGCTTATAGAACTTGTCGAACGATGCGCTCGTGGCAAAATGTAGCTGGTCGGCAATCTGCTCAACGGTCATCGCTGTTGACTTGAGCAACCGTGTAGCCTCCATGGCTAACAGTTCATTGATACATTCCATCACCGTGCGGCCTGTAATTTGCTTTACTATCCTTGATAGGTAGGTGGTGGTGATGAAGAGGCTGTCGGCATAGAAAGCGAGGTCGCGGTGCTCAAGATAGTTGGTTGTGAGCAGTGTGTAAAATGAGACAAAAATCTCTTCGCTTTGACGTGAGATTGAAAGACGGGTCTTCTCAAACGACTGGATGCTTATCAGGTCGTTGATGAAAGCCGAGTACAGATGCTCAAGTATGTCGTTCTTGAGCGACAGGGGCTGCATTATGTATTGCCTTATCAAGAGCATGAGCGACTGTAGCCGTTGGGCATCGTCAGGCGCAAGGGTGATTTTGGAATTACCATAATTAGAAATAGGTATTACCGATGCCTTGATGAGGTTGCGAAAGGCTTGTGTGTCGTGTGCCATCTGCTCGTCGCAGATTAGACAGATTCCCTTGTAATCATCACTTGTCTCATGAATATAGATTGGGCTGCCGGGATAGAATAAGAACATCTCGTTAGGTGTGAAAATCATCTCGCCTCCACCGTTGTCAAGGATGATGTGGCCCTCGGTAACGAGGGTGAAGCTGTACCAGTTCAAAGCTCCCGAGAGTTCATTCGACATCATGGTGAGCTGCTTGTTGGTGAGTGCGCAGGTGAGTTTGTTGTTCCAAGTCTCGTGCTCAAGCATCTTGAGGTGAGTGTGGCTGAGTTCATTAAGATTTGGCATATCGCATTGTTTTTGCTGCAAAGATACAAAAAATATCGTTTGTTTCGTTTGGGATAATCATTGTTTGTGAAAAAATAATGCGTGAAAGAGAATTATGTTGTAATTTTGCAACATCAAAACTAACACAATTTTTATTAACACATATATTATCTATCAAAATGGACGCAAAAAAATCAATTGAAGCATAGGAGCAACTTGGCCTCATTGAGTGCATCGGTGCTAAGCCTTGGCTCATGAAGACAGCGCTTTAATAATTCATAATTCATAATTCACAATTCACAATTCATAATTTACATCACTATCATGGAAGCAAAAGATCAAGTACTTGAGGCAATGCGCAAGGCAGGTGTGCCCTTGGCAGCTGGCAAGGTTGCCGAGCTCACCGGTCTCGACCGCAAGGTCGTTGACAAGGCATTTGCCGAGTTGAAGAAGGAGGGTGCCATCACATCACCCGTACGTTGCAAGTGGGAGCCTGCTAAGTAAGGCTTGGCACTCGATTTAAACAGTTTAGTGGTTGGGCTATTGTGATTGCATCGATGCAACCATAATACCCAATCATTTTTTCCAAAATAGATAGATTAATATGGAAACAATATATGATTTTAAAGCTTTGACGAGCAGAGGCAAGGAACTGGACTTCGCTCAGTTCAAGGGCAAAGTGCTGCTCATCGTGAACACTGCCAGCAAGTGTGGCTTCACACCACAGTTTAAGGGACTTGAGGAGCTAAATCAGAAGTATAAGGATCGTGGACTGGTGACGATAGGGTTCCCATGCAACCAGTTCAACCATCAGGATCCGGACACCGACAGCGAGATTGAGGGCTTCTGCCAGCTCAACTATGGCGTGACGTTCCAAATTATGAAAAAAATCAACGTCAATGGCGACGATGCCCATCCCATCTTCAAGTTCTTGAAAAGCAGGACTAAAGGTGTGCTGGGCAGTGCCATCAAGTGGAACTTTACCAAGTTCCTGATTTCTCGCGACGGCGAGGTGATTAAGCGCTATGCCCCCACCACCGCGCCCGAGAAATTGGTTAAGGACATCGAAGAAATGTTAGGATAAAACTATGAAGAAAATTATAATTATCGACGGAGGCCCGCGCAAGACATTTAACACGGCCTCGATGTTACAAAAGGTTGCCGAGGGTGCTGCCTCGGTGAGTGATGAAATTGAGGTAAAGACCGTGCGCCTCTATGGCATGGACTATAAAGGTTGCATGTCGTGTCTGGCTTGCAAGGTAAAGGGCAAGGCCGTGAATGTGTGCAAGTTCCGCGACGCACTCACTCCTGTGCTTGATGAGGTGGCTCACGCCGACGGCCTGGTGATGGGTTCGCCCATCTACTTCAGCGAGGTGACGGCACAGTTGCGCGCCTTCTTGGAGCGCCTGGTGTTCCCCTGGCTGTCCTATAATGACTATAGCCTCACCGCTCCCAAGCGCATGCCTGTGATTCTCACCTACACCATGAATGCCAATGCCGAGCAGGCTCAGGGCGTTTATCAGTCAATGGCAGTTATCGAGGGTTGCCTCACCCGTGCGATGGGCGACGTGGAGCACGTTGATGCCCACAACACCTATCAGGTGAAGAACTACGACCGCTA
>CAMJZF010000115.1 GCA_946410125.1 uncultured Prevotellaceae bacterium
TAACGTAGCCATTCGGCTTTGGGTCATTAAGGACAATTGAATTACGCGTATTTTTACGCAAATCGCCGTGAATTGACCGCAAATTACCAAAAAAGACAGGAGAGACAAGAGAACACAAGCGAAGCGACCATTTATATTTCGCTGAGAGTCCGGTCTCTCCCCTTGAGGGGGAGACTGAGAGGGGGCTGTTGGGGTGTTCTGCAAAACAAATGAGGGAGCGGCGAGTGTGCCGCTCCCTCACAGGAAGTATAAAAATCTTATCTAAAATTTTTATTTCAGGATCTTGGTAGTGGTAGTAGAGCCATCACTGTAGCGAGTCACCACGATGTTCACGCCCTTGAATGGACGGTCGCTCTCAATACCGGCTACGTTGTAGTACTTCACACCAACCACCTCGCCTGCGTGGAGATTCTCAATGCCGGTGATGATAGTATAGTTCGAAGAGTTGAACTTAGCTGTACCTTCGGCAATGAAGTAGTCGAAGCCACTGCCTGGCATGGTCTCATCTTTGAGTCGAGGAGCGTTGCTTGTTGCAGCTCCGCCCACGAGTGGGTTGCCCTGCTGGCGGGTGAAGTAAGCACGAACCTTGAAGTCAGCAGTGAGCTCTTGGATAGCAGCATCGGGGTCATTTTCGCGAGTCGGCAGACGCTTAGCACCAAACGATGCGCGCAGGTCACCGTGAACCACTTTAACATTATTCCCATTATCATCTTTCACCATATCATCTCCGAACAAGGGTTCGCCGCCGGTACCATCTGGATTCTTCGGCTTGGCAATCTCTGTAGAACGCTCACCAATCATATACGCATTAGATACAAAGTTTTCTTTACACATTGTAAAGTCATCATCTGCAACGTTAAACAGGTCGCCATAGTTGATGTCCTCATAGAGGTACCAGCCGTTTTCGTCAATATCGGTGATGCGAACCTGACGAGATTGCCATTCCTCGCCAAGTACCGATGGGTCTATCTTGCGCCAAGCACGAACCTTGTAAAGCTCATATCCATCAGGGATGTTCAATGTTTTGAATTTAAGATAGATGTTGTAGTAAGCATACCATGCTCCGTCTTTGCGGAATCGGGCGGTTGTCATCAATGGGTGTTCAGTGTCGGGAGCAACAATTTCCACTTTAAGCTTGCCTATCGCATTAGAAACACGTGGAGCACCATAAGTGTTGTTGTCGGTGCGCTTGGTGAAGACTACAGCCTGAGGCACGTAGTAGTAAGCACCGCCATTCTCCTTGAGCTCACGGTCTTCAAGCTCAATGTCGGTTACCAAGCCCTCACTTGCGTCAAAATTGTCTTGATACATGTAGGTGTTGCGACCAAAGGTAGAACTGTAGCCATAGTCGCCCTGGTTTTGCACGTCACCAAAGTAGATAAACTCTTCAGGAACGTTGGCATTAACAGCCCATCGGCAAATCTCGTAGCGCCAGAGCTCAGAGAGCTGCGACTGCTCAGCGGTAATTTTGTACTTGTAGTTTTCTGTGACGGTTTCACCCATGTGTGCGTCATCGAGGACTTGCTGGATGGTGAGAGCACCGTCCACGCTTGGGTTGGTCTTGAACACCTTGAAGCCACGGAAGTTGCTGTAAACATCGGAACTTTGTTCTACGTTACCTTGCTCGTCCGGGTCAAGGTCGAATGGCACGGCCGATTCAAAGTAAGCACGATAATAGTAGTTGTAGGGGTGCATGTTCTCCGACACGTCAACTGTGAAATTGTCGTAGAACTTGAAGTCGCTAAACTCTATCTCACCCTCGGTGTTGCCGGCGGGGTAAGTGAAGGTGAACTGTGACTTGTTGTACTCATCGCTGTTTCTTGAGCCGGTGAAGTCCTCTTGGTTGAGGTAGTTCATTTCAACTGTAATGGTGCCGGCTGCATCGTCCTTGCTTGTTACTTTAGCAGTGGCTACAGTAACGGGGTTGGTTGTAGCTGTAGAGTTTTGCCAACGCTTGAACTCGATAACGGTGCCTACCTTGAGGAAGTTGGCGGTCACGCTGGTACCCTTGTTGTTGGCAACGGCAATCTCGTTCCAGTAGTGGTTCTTCTGTGCAGGAAGGTCAAACTTGCTGTAGTTGTCGGAGTCGATTTTCAGGGTCATGCGCACGTTCTTGTCATAACCTGGAATCAGGTAGCTCTGGGCATTGCTGTATTGCAGCGAGAGGAAGTGCTTGCCGGTTACAGGGTCGGCAGCATCTTGGCCGCGAACCACGTAGGTCACCTGCTTGCCGGTGGAGTCCATGGGGATGTAGTCGAAATAGTCGAGCTCGTTCAAGCCGTAGATACCCTTCATGGTAACGGGAACACGTTTGGTGACGTCGTTTTGATCAGCAAGAACGTTGCCCTCAGCGTCAACATACTGACCCAATTGATTCACGCGGTAAACCCGCTCATAATTGGTTGAGTGGTCGGCAGTGGTGATTACGCGCCACAGGCTGAACTCCTGCTTCTCGGCAGGGAGGAACGAGTTCATGTTAGACTTCCAGTTCAGCTCAAGCTGATAAACGTGCTTCATCACGCCGTCAACTTCAACCTGCTCGCCAATAATTGGATTCAAGTGAATCACAAACATATCCATGCGAGGTGCACGGTCCTGGTTGTAATAAATGAACTTTTGAACAAGGGTATTGTCACCTTCGTAAACTGCACCATCGCGAGAGTGGGTTGTTCCATCAGGGAAAGTTGTGTTCTCGTGATAGGCAAGACGGTGGTCAGGCACAAAGAACAAGAGGTCGCGAACGTCAGGGGCATTGTCAATGCTTTCACCATCGGCAAGCATCTTGAACTCATGGCCCTTGCCTTTATCTGCTTCGGCAAAAGGTACTGTTGAGCAGTCGTGGAAAACAGCGAAACCCGTCTTGGCATTTCCTGTTTCGAGTCCTGAAACCAGGGTTTTATAAATGTTTGATAATGCTGAGCCCTCACGTCCCATAGCTGGGCTGAACTGCTCAAACATGTGATATAAGAATGGTTGGACATCGCCATCATAAAAGCCATTGTTATAGTCAAGCTGGTAGTAACTTGTGCCATATTGTGTGCCCAAATAATGATATGATGGTCCTAAATATGGTTCATCACAGAAATCAAAATTTTTATAAGTACCAGCATAAGATTGCTTATAATATCGTGCCTGACCTTTTGAAATAAGGTAGAAACGGTTGATTTTGTTGGCGTCAATCTTGAACAAAGTGCCTTGTGCAACGTTAGTGCCGGTGCGCTTAGCCTCAGGTATTATGCGAACCGACTTGATGGTCCTAAGCACATATTGAACAAGGTTCTTGTGCGGGTCGGAGTCAAACGTTACATAAGTATTGTTGTTAGCATCCCAAACAGATGAAGCATCAAAGTTGTCAGGCATCTCTACCAGCAACATAGTGTAACCTTCATCTATAGGTTGGTATTGAGTTGGGTCAAGGTAAGTATATTGTGATCTGTCATACCTGTAATCATAATTGCCGCCAAGATCAACAGGGTTTTCGTTTTGGGCTGGCCACCAAATGGGACTTACTGGATTGCCCGAAATATCCCATCCATAGTCATCGGAGTAATTAACATTACTGAGCGTGTTGGTATAAACATATCTACCATTGTATATTTCACGAGTCCAATTTCTTGTTGCATTTCCAGTAATCTTACCCACACCGGCATAGCTCACTGTGCCTTCCTCAACGCCGTTGGCAGTAAATCCACGGAAATTCTTGGGACCGGGCAAGTATTTATTGGTATACACCGCACGAAGCAGAGCAATTGCATGTTCAGCCGATGGTTCGTCTTTTACAACAACGGTATCCATTAAGCAGCCTGTCAGAGTCTGACCGCTAACGGTGTACTGGTAGTGGAAATGGTCTTCTCCATCGGGAGCATTCTCCAATGCTCTAATCTCAGCCTCCGAAAGGGTTTTCATTGGCCTGTCACTGATTTTCATAAGAATCATACCCTCATGGTATCCAAAGCCAGTAGCCAAATCGGTTGTAGTTGCACTCTCGTTGATATATCTGTAGTATGGATATGTACTGCCGTCATCATTTGTTCCCATTTCATAGTATTGGGTCAAGATGCCATTGGTAGCGTCATAGTTAAATATTACATCCGCAACAGCTTGCTCCCATTCACCTACGAAATAGTGATGTTTGCCATCCTCGTCAGTTCCATAATCCTGACCGGTGGCAAAAGTTACGGTTGAGCCGCTGATTGTTCCTTCGACCCATCCGTCACGAACATATTTACTTAAACCTTGGATGTAGACTTTGTTGCCGGAAATTGCAACATTGACAGTACTATAACCAAATGTGCCGAGCACCCAACCGGTCTCGCTGCTTGAGGTGTAAGCCGCATTGTCGTACCAGTCGGTCTGGATTTGCCATTCCTCAATTGTCGCGCCACTGGGTGGTGCCTTCAGGCTGATACCACGACCAACGGCAGGAGCCTTAAACTTGCCGGTAGCTTTGGTGGCAACTGGCGCTTTGCGGGCGCGCTTGTTAGTTGTTTTAGGTTTGTTGGCAGTAGTCTTAACGTCAGATGATGGGGAAATCATTGCATCGTCATGCGGTTTTGAAAACTGCTTTATCGGAAGCGTTGCCGATATAACAGCTTTCTTCACGCCATCATCCTGTTGAGCTACAACCTCTTGCGCTGCTGCGGGTTGCCATAAAGGCAAGGCGATAGCTGCGATTAGTAGTAATCTCAGAATACGTGTCATAATAATAAAATTTTAGATAAAGTTTTTAAATATCAATTAATTATATAATTTTTTCGAACTCTTTCGAAACTGTTTTTTGACTTACAAATGGTCATATATTCCTCAGACACAAGAACAAAAGTTCTAATCTTCTTTGAGACACAAGAACAAAAGATCTCTGTTTTTCAAGACATAAGAACAAAAGTTCTAATCTTCTTTGAGACACAAGAACATAAGTTCTAATCTTCTTTGAGACACAAGAACAAAAGATCTCTGTTTTCAAGACATAAGAACAAAAGTTCTAATCTTCTTTGAGACACAAGAACATAAGTT
Organism: uncultured Prevotellaceae bacterium; assembly: GCA_946410125.1. Lineage (GTDB taxonomy): Bacteria > Bacteroidota > Bacteroidia > Bacteroidales > Muribaculaceae > Sodaliphilus. The sequence continues at coordinate 5,014 of CAMJZF010000115.1, forward strand.
CTAATCTTCTTTAAGACACAAGAACAAAAGATCTCTGTTTTTCAAGACATAAGAACAAAAGTTCGTGTACTTTTATCCTAAATGCTGTGTTCTTTAGTCGGCACACAGTAGTGTCAAATAGTTGAAACGTTGTTGATAGTAGCGTGCATTGCGCAAGATTCTGACTCACAATTACTTTCTAATCGTTGATTGGTGCCTGTCCGTCAAAAAAATGCTAACCATCGATGTTGTCAAGTCTCAAACACACTGGGCGTGTAAAGTGTTCTAAAAAAAAGAACTAATTTCAAAATCTGGGCAAAGTTATATATAATTTGGTGAAAAAACAACTGTTTTTTGGCGAAATTTGTGCGTTTGTTGATAACTTTTGGGTGTTTGACTGAAATTTAACGTAAATTATCGTTCAAGGTGGCACGTTAAGAAAGTTTAACTGTGGTGGCGTATTTGTCGATAAAATGTACATATTTTTAGTTTTCAAACCATTTTTTGACGAACAAAACAGGTATATGGCTGCATGTATTTTCAACGCAAATTACCGTGCATTGCCCGCAAATTGTCATAAATATAAAATAATACACATCAGCCCGCAACTTTTGTCAAACGATTAATTACGATAAAAAACAAACTGGAAGCCCCCTCTCAATCTCCCCCTCAAGGGGAGAGGCAGGGCTTACGCAAAGAGACAAGTCGAAGGCTTGGCGATGTGCGAAACACATTGTGCGTTCCAGCTCGAAGAGATGGGGCGCACTGTGTGACAGAAGACAATATCTAAATGTGCACTTCGTAGATGTGCGGTTGTGCTGCACTCTAATTCAAACCAAAACAACAAAAAATTAGACAGGAGAACAGGAGAGAACAAGAACTCATGTCACTCTTGTACATCATG
>CAMJZF010000116.1 GCA_946410125.1 uncultured Prevotellaceae bacterium
TCACCACGCCGATGGTACTGCGAAAGTGGGAGAGTAGGTAATCGCCCCCTAAGAGAGCCCGAGGAGAAATCCCCGGGCTCTCGTGTTTCTATGACGGCTCAGCGGAAAATTAGTGGGGCAAACATAATGCCCCCACATTCCTCTCCCGGCTGCCGCCCAGAGTGATTCTATCTTATCCCAATTATGCGGTGAGTTTGCAGTGATAGGCGCCACTGAGGGTTGTCGTGGACGGCTTTTACTGTTGCTTGCATGCCTATAAGCCGCTGCTTTGGATTGTCGACAAAGCATGGCTGTAGAAAGCGATAATGTGCCTTTATATTATCATATTGGCTCAAATCCTGTCCTGTATATACTACCTTGAGCTCATCGCAGCTGGTTAGCACACATGGTAATTTCGTGCCACCTTTAAAGGCTGTCTTGGGCGATAGCGTTATCCAGTCGATATTGCTGGGAAGCGGCAGCGTGCCGTTGGTCTCAATAGTAATTGTCTTCCCAGTCATTTTTAGTGCTGTGACTAAGTCCTCATCAACGAATAACGATGGCTCACCGCCAGTGAGTACCACCATTGGTGCTTCGGGATACTTCATTACCTCTTGTAAAATCTCGGGCAACGACATCATGGTGTGGCTCTGATGGTTGGTATCGCAAAATGAGCATTGCAGGTTGCAACCGCTGAATCTTACAAAAACGCTTACTGTACCAGTGTGAAAGCCTTCACCCTGTAGCGAGCAGAATATTTCGTTGATAGGATACACTTTGTTAAGTGGTTAGTATATTGTATTTAAGTGGCAGGGATTATGGAGTATCTCCCATTTAGAAGCACTTATTTTGTGAGAATTGTCAATCCTCGAAGAAGAGTACTATAGAATCGTTATTCCTCGTCTTTGACGTAGGATGCCATGTTGTCGCGTGACTCCCACACGTCGGCGCGATAGCAGTTGGGCACTGTCTCTACAACCCAATGTGCGATATTTTCGGCGGTAGGGTTGAACTTCAGCACTTCGTTTAGATTCTTGTGGTCGATTTTGTTGTGAATGAGTTTCTTGATGAGAGTGAAATCGCAAACCAGCCCATTGCTGTCGAGCTCCTTGGCCTTGCAGTAGACCTTAATTATCCAGTTGTGACCATGTAAGTTCTCGCATTTGCTTTCATAGTCGAGATAAAGCTGGTGACACGAAGATATCTCAATAGTTTTTTCTACGTAATACATAGTTATGTTTTTTAGTTATTATTATTCATAGATGGTTGGGTCATCGATGCCGGCATCGCGTAGGGCCTCGATGCGTTCACGGCATGTTCCGCACTTGCCGCAATGTTTCTCGCCTCCCTTGTAGCATGAATAGGTCTTCGAGTAATCCACCCCCAAGGCTTTGCCACGGCGGGCGATGTCGGTCTTGGTGATTGCGGTGTAAGGCGCAAAGACCTTGATGCCGTCGTAGGTGCCTTGTTGCATTGCCATCGACATGGCATCGATAAAGCCTTGTCGACAATCGGGATAGATTGTGTGATCGCCGGCGTGGTTGGCTATCATCACGCGCTTGAGGCCATTGCTTTCGGCTATACCGCAGGCGATAGCAAGCATGATGCCGTTACGGAATGGCACTACTGTGGCTTTCATGTTCTCCTCATCGTAGTTTCCCTCGGGAATGGAATCAGGACTCTCAAGCAGTGCGCTCTTGAAGTAGCGGTGCATGAAGTCGAGCGGAATGATGATGTGCTTTATACCCAGCGCTTCGCACTGAGCTACTGCATATTGCTGTTCTCGATGGTTCTGAGTTGAGCCGTAGTCGAAGGTTATTGCCAGTGCAATCTCGTTGTGGAACTCATGAAGCATGGTGCAAGAATCCATGCCACCCGAAATGATGATTACTGCATCCTTTGCCATAATAATTAATCACTTAAGTTGAAACTTTCCAGCATGCGCTGGCGTTTAAGCTCTTGATGCTCAGGGTCGCCATAATTGGCGAAGGGCACGATTGAAATGCCCCCGCGTGCATTGAAGAATCCTGTCACTTCCAGATATTTGGGATCCATGAGCTTGACAAGGTCCTTAAGGATTTTGTTAACGCAGTCCTCATGGAAGTCGCCCTGATTACGGAAGCTGAACAGGTAGAGCTTAAGGCTCTTGCTCTCAACCATGCGCTGGCGAGGGATGTATCGGATGACGATGCGACCAAAGTCGGGTTGTCCTGTGATGGGGCACAAGGCAGTGAACTCAGGGCAGTTGAAAGTTACCACATATTCGTTGTCGGGGTGCAGGTTGTCGAAGGTTTCGAGCACCGATGGGTTGTACTTGTCTTCGTAGTGCGTTCCTTGATTTCCCAGCAGAGTTATCCTCTTGGCGTTGTCTTTGTTTCGTGCCATTGAAAAGTATGTTTCTTATGTGTTATTAATAATTTGACTGCAAAGATAGGAAAAAATGCGTAAAGAGCCTTATTGTTACGGCTATAAAGTTACCGAGGCGGGGACATCATCGTCTCCGCCTCAGTAATTTCAAGTTTTTTTCTTGAAGCCTAAAATTTACTAAACCCAAAAAAAGTGTTTTTCATGGACAAACAACAAATGTATAAAAATAAACAAGCCTAAAACAATTTTACCTTTATGCCTATGAATTATGTTGCAAAAATAAATTATAAATATTAATAATGCAAGAAAGTATATACCAACAGGCAAATTTTATAGATAAACTCCCTTGACGAAAGATTTTTTTACAATTAGATGTAAATTTTTGGTATTTTATTTACTTTTGTTGATAATGGTCATCAAAAAGTTTATTCCAAAAAATGATAGTAAGCAGGCGATTTTGTTTTTCAAGCGTACATTAGGGTCGGAAATGCATAAAAACCGCATATTTTTTACATATTGCCAGCACCGTTGTTTGGTTGGCTGCCATTGTGGGTTGTTAACGGGCATGAGCCTTAGCATGTTAAAGCATGCGCTCATGTGCCGGCTTCTCACTGCAGGCAAGAATTGTGGCGCTTCCTTGGCAATTTGTTGTTCAATTCGTTCAAGGTGGTCAAGCACGTGAGTGCGTTTCAGCGTCATGGTGTTGATTATGCTTCCCGAGCGGTGCATGTAAAAGTACATTGGTGGGCAGTCGTAAAAAGTAATCTTGGTAGCTTTTTTAAGGATGTCGTAGCTGATTGCCAAGTCCTCGTAAAGCATTCCTTCGGGAAACCTTATGTCATCAAAGAGTTTTGCGTCAAACACCCTGCTGCAAGCCGAGTGTGTAAGCCGCCGTTGGTAATAAATCTCCTTTATGGCCTCGTCTTGAGAGTAGGAGATTATGTCGCCTGTAATTCTCTTGGAGAGTGCCGGTAGTTCTCCCTCGTTGCACTCCTGCCATGGTGCAATGGCAATCTGCGAGTCTTTGCCAAGAGCTTCAATCAGTTTTTCGGCAAAAAGCGGGTGCACGAAGTCGTCGCTATCGATAAAGGTGACACAGTCGCCTGTGATGACGTCGAGTGCTGCGTTACGTGCCGAACTCAGCCCTCCGTTGCTCTTGTGAATAACGTTGATGCGGCAGTCTTGCTCGGCATATCTGTCACATATTTCTCCGCTTGAGTCGGTACTGCCGTCGTCAACGAGAATTATCTCAAGGTTGCGATAGGTTTGCGCCAGCACCGAGTCGATGCAACGTGCAAGAAAATCTTGCACGTTGTAGACTGGTATGATGACTGATAGCAACATCTTAAGGTGTCGAGAGGCAAGTTATAATCAACAATAATTGTTGGTCACCGATTCTGGGCAGTGATGATAGCAGGTTGCTTAACGCACCTTCCACTCGAAGCCGTCTTTGGTGTCTTTCACGTCAAATCCAGCTTCATTCAGCCTGTCGCGAATGAGGTCGCTCGTTGCCCAGTCCTTGTTGGCCTTGGCGTTCTTGCGCATCTCAAGCAGCAGGTCAACAGCCTTCTTGTAAGGCTCGATGTTCACGTTGTCGCCACCGGCTGCGTCGTCACGCACACCCAGCACGTCGAAGAGATAAGTCTGGAACGTAGCTTTTAGGGTGTCGATGTCGGCTTGTGTGAGGGTTGCGTTGCCGTCGTTCACCTGGTTGATGACCTTGCAGGCATCGAAAAGAATGGCGATTACTTGAGCTGTGTTAAGGTCGTCGTTCATAGCCTCGGCGCATCGAGCGGCATAGTCGTCGAGCTCGACACTTGATGAGGCGCTTGCCTTGAGGTCGGCAAGGCGGTGCCACCCGTCCATCATGCGCTCGTAGGCTTTCTCGGCAGCCTGCAGTGCTGCGTTGGAGAAATCTACTGTGCCGCGATAATGTGCCTGCAGGATGAAGAAACGTATTGTCATTGGCGAGTAGGCCTGCTCAAGCATTTTGTGGTTGCCGGTGAAGAACTCCTCAAGAGTGATGAAGTTGCCCAGCGACTTTCCCATCTTCTGTCCGTTGATGGTAATCATGTTGTTGTGCATCCAGTAGTGCACCATGTCGTCGCCCTGGCTTGCCACCGACTGTGCAATCTCGCACTCATGGTGCGGAAAGACGAGGTCCATTCCTCCGCCGTGTATGTCAAAGTGCTTTCCCAGATATTTGCGTCCCATGGCAGTACACTCGCAGTGCCATCCTGGAAACCCTTCGCTCCAGGGCGATGGCCATCGCATGATGTGTTCGGGCTGAGCCTTTTTCCACAGCGCGAAGTCCACCTGATTGCGTTTCTCGTCAACGCCGTCAAGAGAGCGGCTGTTGTTGATTACGTCATTGAGATTGCGTCCGCTTAGTTTGCCGTAGTTGTGGTCATTGTTGTATTTCTCCACGTCGAAGTAAACACTGCCGTTGCTTTCGTAGGCGTAGCCGTTGTCAATGATTTCTTGCACGAGCTGCTCCTGCTCGATGATGTGTCCTGTGGCATGAGGCTCGATGCTTGGAGGCAGCACATTAAGTGCCTGCATTGCTGCGTGGTAGCGGTTGGTGTAGTACTGTGCTATCTCCATGGGCTCGAGCTGTTCCAGCCTTGCCTTTTTTGCTATCTTGTCTTCGCCTTCGTCGGCATCATGCTCAAGGTGTCCCACGTCGGTAATGTTGCGCACATATCGCACCTTGTATCCCAGATGCTTGAGGTATCGGAACAAAACATCGAATGTGATGGAAGGCCGTGCGTGACCCAGATGTGGGTCGCCATAGACAGTAGGTCCACACACATACATGCCTACATTTGGCTCCTGCAGAGGCTTAAAAAGCTCCTTGCGTCGCGTGAGTGTATTATATATGAAAAGAGTATGTTCCATAATTTTTTAGATGCATAATTCACAATTCACAATTGAGTTGTGCATTGCCAAGGGCGGCCTTTAGGCTTGTCCTTTGGGCAACGGGAAGTCCATAATGCCGTTGTTATTGTTTACTTGGCGAGGCTTGATTTCGCCGAAGTGTGCCTCATATTTGTCGATGTTCTCCTTGAGTGCATAGAGCAGCTGCTTAGCGTTCTCGGGAGTCATGATGTTTCGGCTCTGGACACGAGCTTTAGGAGTGTTAGGGGCTACGAATATCATGTCCAGAACAAAGTCGTTGGGCGAGTGCGAAATTACTGCGAGATTGGCGTAACGGCCTTGCATTTCGTCGTTAGGAACTTCAATTTGAATTTGGTTTTTTTTGTTTTCGTTTGCCATAATAGATATGTTTTATGTTGATATTGTTCATTTGAAGTGCAAAGATAGGAAAATTATTTTTATCAAACCAAGAAAACAAAAAGTTTATGGGACAGAGCCCTCTCGGTCTCCCCCCTCAACTTTTTTCAAACGATTAATGACGATTAAAAACAATCCATTGGATGCTGGTAACGTAGCCTTTCGGCTTTGGGTCATTAAGGACGATTGAATTACGTGGGACAGGCGGGACA
>CAMJZF010000117.1 GCA_946410125.1 uncultured Prevotellaceae bacterium
CATTCTCAGTTCTTGAGAAGATTCGCTCTCCTTTCACGGTTACTTCGCCGAGTTGAGTGGCTTCGATTTGGAGTTGGATCGTGCCTACGTTTTCACGAGAACATAGTTTATACACGGGTTTGTAGCCGATGTAGCTGAAGCGGGCGATGACTCGCTGTTGGTCGAGAGGGATAACAAACACGCCACTGGCGTTGGTCACGCCACCGGTGATGTAGGCCGAATCTGAGGGGTTGAGCAAGCGCACGTCGGCAAACTCTAACGGCAGGCCCTTCTCGTCAACGACGCGGCCAGTAAGGTGGCGGTCACTCTTGTGGGTGCACTCAACATAGATTTCGTCGCCACTTTGCGTCATGCGAATGGGATAGAAACCGATGACTTGCTTGATGGCATCGGGCACCGACTTGTTGTGTACCGAAGTTGTCACCTTGAAGTCCTCAAGTTCGTTGTAGATGAATATGATTTTGTGTTTGCTCGTTTGCTGCTGGATATATTTCAGCGCATCGCTCATTGACACATTTTGAAAATTGTGCGTGATACGTTGCGCCATCACTGTGTTCACAAAAGCGCAAAGCATGAGTGTGATAATCAATAATCTTTTCATTGCATGCCCTCCTGTGATGATGATTCAACAATCAGTTTGTCTCCCTCACGATGAATATTGAACGTCTCAAAGTGTGACAACATCTCAACAACTTTGTCAAGTGGATACTCAGGCTCCCACTGGTAGTAAAGGCGCAGTGAGCGCACGTCCTCGGAGCGGTATTCCACATCCACGTGATAGTATGCCGAAAGTTCATTTAGCATCTGCTCCAGCGGCACGTTGTCATAAAGATGAGGTTCTACTTTGACTGGCACTTCCTCAACTTGTTCTTCTTCGGTCAAGACTTCTTCGATCTTGGTTTCTTGCTCTTTGGTTGTAGTTTTCTTCTCCACGTGGGTCGTTTCCTTTGGAGCCAAAAACTTTTCTACACCAAAGAATCCAGTGCGAACGGCTGCATAGGTGAACCCAAACAATGCTATCATGATGGCCGCAGTAGCGGCAATCTTGCGCCATAATGGAATCACGGTTGCATGGTTTTGCCTTGAGTGAACTAAGCATTGCCATTCAGCATCAATTTCATCGTCAGTTATTTGCGACGATTGTGCGGCACTCTTTGTCTTTGCCATCAGCGTATAGAGTTCGCGGCATTCTTCGTCGGCAAGAATGTCTTGCCATTGTGCCTCGCTGTATTGGTCTGGATTGTCCAGCATCTGGAACAGTAAATCGGTCTTGTTCATTGCTCTGCTTTTTTAAGTGTTTGACGTAATTGGTCAAGTGCGTTGCGCAAGTGCTTGTAGATGGTGGTTTCGCTCACATTCAAACGCACTGCGATTTCACGGAAGGACACCCCCTCGGTAAAATGCAAGCGTATCACCTCTCGACAGATAGGTGGAAATAACTCGTTAATACCCACTTTTAACATTTCAATCTCATGCTCAAGATCTTCGGGTGAAGTGTGTTCCAACTCATAGGCCGATAACAAGTAACGGTGTACTTGGTCGTGGATTTTATGATTGCGAATCACATTCATGCACCTATTGCGCACGCTTAATAAAAGATAGGATTGAGCGGTGTCTTCCTGTAGCTCCACTTGTTGCGCAAGTAGCCTGGCAAAGACATCGTGCACAATGTCTTTGCTTTCGTCATCGTCGTGCAGCAGTATGCTGGCCAGCCTATACATCGCACGGTAATGCAGCTTAAAGAGCCGCTCAACTTGTAGTTCTCGTTGTGTCATACACTATATATACACATAGAAACCGATTTACTAAACCACAAAAGTACACTTTTTTCAAAAATCTTGACTTCGGTTAAGGTGTTGATATAAAAATACCACGGCGGAGCCGTGGTACAGGGAACCTCTTTTAGTATGATTATAACTATTTCAAATATTCTTTGGTGAGTACGTCGATTATGTCTTTTGCGACCTCGGTTTTAGGCTTACATGGGAAATCCAATTTCTTGCCATCGCTGGTGATGATTGTGATGACATTGGTGTCGACCTGGAAGCCCGCGTCCTTGTTTTGCAGAGAGTTGAGGACGATGAAGTCGAGGTTCTTTCGCTGGCATTTGCCAATGGCATTCTCAACTTCATTATCGGTTTCAAGAGCGAAGCCCACAGTTACCTGACCTGGTTGTTTCATCTCTCCAATGGCTCGAGCGATGTCGGGGTTCTTCTTTAGGCGGATGACGGGGATTTCGTCCTTCTCACGCTTGATTTTGTGGTCGGCAGCGTTCTCCACAGTATAGTCGGCAACCGCAGCACATAGAATAGCCACATCGCTTGTTGCGAACTCCTTGACTGCCACGTCGTGCATCTCTTGAGCGCTCATCACGTCGATGCGGTGGATTGCTGGCGACGATGTGTTGAGAGCTACAGGACCGGCAATTAGCGTCACCTGGGCACCGCGAGCGGCACACTCCTGGGCGAGTGCAAATCCCATCTTCCCTGACGAGAAATTGCCAATAAAGCGCACCGGGTCAATCTTCTCGTAGGTGGGTCCGGCTGTTATCATCACTCGCTTGCCTGCCAGGTCTTGCCCTTGTTCAAAGAAGCGGTCAAGCACCTCGAAAATCTTCTCAGGTTCCTCCATGCGTCCCTTTCCAATGAGGTGACTGGCAAGTTCGCCTGCCGCCGGCTCAATGATGTGGTTTCCATAGCTACGCAGCAAGTCGAGGTTATGGGTAGTGGTGGGGTGCTTAAACATGTCGAGATCCATAGCCGGTGCTACAAAAACCGGAGCCTTGGCCGAGAGATAGGTAGTAACGAGCATGTTGTCGGCTACGCCATGAGCCATTTTAGCAATGGTCGAAGCAGTTGCCGGTGCAATGACCATAGCATCGGCCCAGAGACCCAGGTCGACATGGCTGTTCCACTGCCCAGTGTTGGCGGTAAAGAACTCGCTGATTACAGGTTTGCCGCTTAGAGTCGAGAGCGTTACAGGCGTTATGAACTCTCGAGCATTGGGTGTCATTATCACTTGCACGCTGGCTCCCGCCTTGACAAAAAGGCGTACCAGTGATGCTGTCTTGTAGGCAGCGATGCCTCCCGTGATTCCCACAATTATGTTTTTACCTTTCAACATTCAATTCAGTATTAAGAGGTTAAAGAAATTAAAGATCTAAAGGAATGGTCGCTTTACTGGACATGGAGAGCCTGCCCTTGCAAATTACTAATAAGTCACTACTTAAATTGTATAGTTCCCGTGCTGTTGCGTTGCTTCATCTTGATGTAGATTTCGCGCAGCACGTTCTTGGTGTCCTCGGCAAAGTCGCGGTTTTGAATCCAGTCGTAGTACTGTGGAGTCTTGGTGAGCACGTCTTCCACACTTTCGCCCTTGTGCTGTCCAAAGTTAAAGACAACAACCCCTTTGTCGTTGCGAATTAGGCGCCCAGCCAGGTCAACGTTTCGGTTTTGGCTCGAATAGCTCGACAGGAAGTCAATGTCGTTTTGGAGCTGGTCGCCATAGCGGTCGAGCTGCGCCATGAGCACTTCAAGAGTGGCGCGGGTGTCGGCATTGGCCGAGTGGGCAGCTTCCAAGTCCTTACCACAGTAGAACTTATAAGCAGCGATGAGGTTGCGAGGCTCCATCTTGTGAAAGATGGTTTGAACATCAACAAACTTGCACTTGTTGAAGTCAAACTTGATGCCTGCGTTGAAGAACTCCTGCGCCAGCAGGGGAATGTCGAATCGATTGCTGTTGAAGCCGCCAATGTCGCAACCCTCAAACATCTGTGCGAGACTTTTGGAAACTTGCTTGAAAGTAGGGCAGTCCTTCACATCCTCGTCGTGAATGCCATGTACGGCACTTGCTTGCTCGGGTATAGGGATTTCGGGGTTTAGGCGACGTGTCTTTTCTTCCTCATGCCCGTCGGGGAAAACCTTAATGACCGAGATTTCAACAATTCGGTCTTTAGTTATGTTGAGGCCTGTAGTTTCAAGGTCGAAGAAGATAATAGGGCGTTTTAAGTTTAGTTTCATAATACTCACAATATTATTTGTTGCCCAGACCTACCGGCAAGAGCCAGATAATCCAGGCAACAAAGAAGCATTATATAAATGATTAAGCCATTACCATCATTGGCATGAGCAGCACGAGCAGGTCTTCGTTCTCGCGTTGCTCGGCAGGCTTGAATATTCCGGCGCGAGAAGGATCCATAAGCTCAATTGTTACCATGTCGTTGCCAATGTTGTTGAGCACGTCGATGATGTTGTCGTCGTTGAAGCCTATAAGCATCTCGGCACCAGTGTAGTCGCAGGCAATAACCTCCTCACTCGACTTAGAGAAGTCGATGTCTTGAGTAGAGAGGTGAATCTGGTTTTCCTTGAGGTCGAATTTCACGAGACCGCCAGGGCTTGCAGTTACCGACACACGCTTGATAGCGGCAAGCATAGTCATGCGGTCGATAGTGAGAGTGAACTCGTTGTCCTTGGGGATTACAGAGTTGTAGTTAGGATAGCGTCCGTTGACGAATCGGCACGACATCTTATAGTCAGTGCTCTCGAAAGTAGCACTCTTAGAGTCGATGGTAATCTTCACGTCGCCTTCCTGCTTGTCGAGGATGCTTGCAAGGATGGTAGCAGGCTTAGTGGGAAGGATGAACGACTGCTCCAGTCCTGTGTTAAGGCCCAACTCACGGAAGCGCACCAGCTTGTGGGTGTCGGTCGAAACAAACGCAATCTCATCGGGCTTAATGTCCCAGAAAATACCCATCATCATGGGTCGAAGCGACTCAGTTCCAACGGCAAACACAGTTTGCTGTATGCCACGAGCTATCTTCTCGGCTGGCAGGACAAAAGTCTTAACCTCTTCTTCGCTCTGTGCTTTGGTTGGGAATTCGTTGCCATTAAGTCCAATGAAGTTGAACTCGCCGTTAAGGTAATTGATGTTGATGGCAAGATTCTGGTCGTTGATTTCTACGGCAAGTCCCTGGTCGGGCAGCTCTTTGAGCATGTCGAGAAGCTCTTTCACTCCGGCGGCAAACTTGCCACTGCCCTCGGCATTGGCCACCTCAACCTGAGTAGTGAGAGTGGTTTCCTGGTCGCTTGCTGTAATGACGAGTATGTTACCACTCAAGTTAAACAGGAAGTTGTCGAGAATTGAGATGGTGTTCTTAGAGTTAACCACTTTACTCACAGCCTGCAAGTGAGTGAATAACAGTTTACTTTGAATGTTGAATTTCATTTGTCTATATTGTTAAGTAGTGATAATTATTCCAGTACCTATAGTTTTAACTCACAAAATTAAACAATTATTTTTAAATATTATACTAATAATGTAAAAAAACGACTGTCAAGTTATCAACAATGCCCAATTGTATGTGGAGAAATCAAAAAAATCGATTTTTACTTGCAGGATTTAAAACTTAGTTGTATCTTTGCACCCGTCAAAAAGAAAAAGACGCTCGGAAAGATGGTAGAGTGGTCGATTACACCGGTCTTGAAAACCGGCGTGCCGAGAGGCACCGGGGGTTCGAATCCCTCTCTTTCCGCAAAGCATTAAGGCTGGTTGAGTTTTCTCAACCAGTTTTTTATTTTGGGTCGCATCAAGTTCACTTGAATGAGAACTAAAAAAAACTGATAAGCACAAAGTGCCAGCCTTAATGCTTTAGCATCCCCCGCGGGAGTGCAAGGGATGCACGCAGTGAATCCCTCTCTTTCCGCTAAAACAAGGCAATAAGCTGACAATCAGTTTGTTGCCTTGTTTTTTCCCTGAAATCACGGGACGATACAGGGACGAAAATAGCTAAAACGTCGTTGAGTTAGAACTAAAAATAATTGTTAGTCCACACGTCCGTCACTGCTTTT
>CAMJZF010000118.1 GCA_946410125.1 uncultured Prevotellaceae bacterium
ACGAGAGTTTGCTCGTCGGTCATCTCGCTCAAGTATTTCATCACGAGGCGATATTGTGCCCAGTTCTGGAACACGGCACCATTGCCACCGTAGGTGATAAGCTCATGAGGATGCTGAGCAACCGCCTTGTCGAGGTTGTTCTGAATCATCATCATGATGGCGGCAGCCTGACGGCTGCGGTGTGGATAATCGTCGATGGGACGAGCCTTCATCTCGTAGCGAGGACGCAGACGGTACATATAGATTCGGCCATACTTCTCGAGCTCCTCGCGGAACTCGGGCAGGAGAGTGGCGTGGTGCTTAGCGGGGAAGTAGCGCAGTGCATTGCGCAGTGCGAGCTTCTTTTCCTCGGGGTTGAGAATATCCTTGCGCTTTGGCGCATGGTTTATCTCAGGGTCGTAGGGCATTGGTTCGGGCAGAACATCGGGTATACCAGCCCTGATGTCGGCCATGAATTCTTCTCTTGTCATAGTATTTTAGTTCTTAGTTTTTAGTAATCAGTTTTCAGTTCTCAGTAATCAGTTTTCAGTTGAGTAGGGACAAGGTGTCCGTTGTCCGTTCTCGTTTGTTGTCAGTCAAAACTGATTACTGAAAACTGATTACTGATAACTTTTAAAGTTTAGTCTCGACGATTGCGGTGATGTCGGCTTCCTCGGCATTGGCCTTCTTGATGAGCTCGTTGGCCTCGGCGATGAGAGCATCGGCTGTGGCGCGGTCCTTAAGAGAGCCGGCGTTAATCTTCACGTTCATGCCAGCGCCGAGCACAGCGGCACGTGCGGCGAGAACGCCTACACCAGCATCGCTAACGCTATTGGGATTGCCTTCCATAACCATGGCGCGGCAAATCTTAAACACCTTCATCGACTCCTTCATGGTGCGCAGAGGAACCTGAGCTGCATAGAGGGTAGCATCCTGGATGGCGGCGCTGCGGGCTGCCTTGTCCTCGTCGGTCTTCTTGGGCATACCAAAAGCAGCCATGATGCGGTTGAAGGCCTCGGTATCCTCGTCAACGAGGTGCAGCAACTCCTTGGCGATAGCCTGACCCTTGTCGGCCCACTCGCTGAACTCTTTCCAGCGGTCGTCCCAACCGGGCTTGTGGCTCGAGAGGTTGGCAACCATAGTGCCGAGCGAAGCTCCCAGAGCACCCATGTAGGCCGAGATAGTGCCACCGCCAGGGGCAGGTGATTCGCGCGAGGTCTCCTCGGCAAATCCTGTTACGGTGAGGTCGACAAGTTTCTTGGCACTGTCGTCCTCAATCATGAACTCAATGACTTTCTCCTTGGGGTCGAAAGGCTTGAGGTCGTCAAGGCCGAGCGAGTGAATGGCAATCTCGATGATGTCGCCCTCGGGTATGCCGGTTGAGCGATGCTGCTTCTCGAGGAAGTACTTGCCTGCCTCGATAAGACAACGCTTGGGCAGCAGGCCCACAATCTCGGTGCCAGTGACGCGGATGCCACGGTTTTGAGCGCAGCGGCTCACTTCGTCGAATGCCACATGCAGTGGAGTGGTGTTGATGTCGGTGATGTTCATCGACACCTGAGCAATCTTATATTCGTCGATGTACCAGCCAATAGCCTTGGTGCCCTTGAGGGTGCCAGGTTGCATGATGGTATTGCCATTCTCGTCCTTCTTGGGAGTGCCTGTGATGGGATTGCCTTCACGCACGGGACGGCCTTTTTCACGCACGTCAAATGCAATGGCGTTGGCACGTCGGGTGCTGGTGGTGTTCAGGTTGAAATTGGTAGCGATAAGGAAATCGCGGGCACCAACTGCTGTGCAACCAGTGCGTGCCACTTTCTCGTCGATGGGACGTGCGCCAAAGTCGGGGGCACCATCCTTCGACGCCAACTTCTCGGCGAGGGCTTCATACTCACCCTTGCGACACACAGCCAAGTTGCGACGTTCGGGAGTGAACGCTGCCGCCTCGTAGCAATAGCAGGGAATGCCGGCTTCGTTGGCAATGCGCTCGGCAAGCTTGCGGGCAAGCTCGGCACACTCTTCCAGAGTGATACCTGCGATAGGGATTAATGGACACACATCGGTGGCACCCATGCGAGGGTGAGCACCGTGATGCTGGCGCATGTCGATGAGTTCGCCTGCGCGTTTCACAGCCTGGAAAGCAGTCTCAACAACGTCTTCGGGGTTTCCTACAAATGTTACCACAGTGCGGTTGGTAGCTTCACCCGGGTCTACGTCGAGTAGTTTCACACCTTTAGACTGGCGAATGACATCGGTAATCTGGTTAATGACATCCATGTTGCGGCCTTCGCTAAAATTGGGCACGCATTCAATAAGTCGGTTCATGTTGTTTTTTGGTTGTTTTTTATAGTTAATTGTTTAATTTTTTTAGGGATAGGAGTGACTAAGAGTGGATAGGAGTGGCTAAGAGGGCTATAACTTACTACTTATCACTTACTACTTAATCAATAGGCTTTCCCAGTTGCGGCAAGGAGGGTGTTGTGCATGAGCGACACAATGGTCATGGGACCCACGCCACCCGGCACGGGAGTGATGTAGCTGCACTTTGGAGCTACATGCTCGAAGTCTACGTCGCCACACAGTCGCCAGCCCCGCTCACGAGTCTTGTCCTCAACGCGTGTAGTGCCCACGTCGATTACCACGGCACCTTCCTTTACCATATCTTCCTTGACAAACTCAGGGCTACCCAGAGCAGCAATCAAGATGTCGGCTTGGAGTGTGAGTTTCTTGATGTTAGGGGTAGCACTGTGGCACACTGTAACGGTGCAGTTGCCGGGATTGGCCTTCTGCATTAGCATGTTGGCGATGGGCTTGCCCACGATGTTGCTTCGTCCCAGCACCACGCAGTGCTTTCCGCGAGTCTCGATGCCGTAACGTTCGAGGAGCATCATTATACCCGAAGGTGTGGCTGGCTTGAAGCATGGCAGTCCAATCATCATACGCCCCACATTGGTGGGATGAAATCCGTCAACGTCCTTGCGATAGTCGATAGCCTCGATTACCGCCTGCTCGTCGATGTGCTTGGGCAATGGCAGTTGCACGATAAATCCGTCAACGCCGTTGTCGTTGTTTAACTCTTGTATTTTAGCAATAAGTTGCTCTTGTGTAACATCCTCTTCCATGCGGATGAGTGCTGAATCAAAGCCACATTGCTCACAGGCCTTGGTCTTAGAAGCCATATAGCTCTCGCTGCCGCCGTCATGACCCACGAGAAGTCCCACAAGGTTGGGGCGGCGTCCGCCATTGGCTACATGTTCTTTAACTGTTGCTGCTATTTCTTCTTTAATCTCGGCTGATATTTTCTTTCCGTCTATTATCTGCATATAGTTGTTCTATAATTTAATGCGCAAAAGTACTCATAATTACTCAAAATTCATAATTCAACCTCACCTTATGTTTACTTTTAACTCATTTTTAAGTTTTTGGTGTTAGCACAAAAAAAAATTATGCAGGTGTTTCTCAACAGCCGCATAAAGTAAACCTTAAAAATCTAATCCTATGAAAAAACTTGTTGCAAATATAAATGGTGTGTTCCATTCGTGCAAGAAAAATGGTTTAAAGGCCCTATAATTTAACATTTTTTTTGCTGTAATGTGCAAATTTATCGCCATTTTTGGTAGAAAGCAAATTAATATTGCTGTTGTAAAAATAAAAAATATTACCTTAGTGGCGCAAAATGCAAAATTACCATAATTGATGACTGAATTAGATTTAAATATATTGGGTTGCGGTTCAGCGACCTCTACCCTTAGACACTTGCCTTCATGCCAAGTGCTTAATGTGCGTGGGCACTTGATGATGATTGACTGTGGCGAGGGGGCACAGCTTGAGCTGCGTCGCATGAAACTGAAATTTTCTCGCCTGAATAACATCTTCATCAGCCACCTTCATGGTGACCACTGCTTTGGGTTGCCGGGGCTGTTGTCTACAATGTCGTTGCAGGGCAAGGGTGGCACTGTTACAGTACACATATTCAAGGAAGGTGCCGAGCAGTTTGGGAAGATGCTCGATTTCTTTTGCCGCGAACGGTCTTTTGAGCTTAAGTTCAATATTATAGGCACCAAGAAGGCAGTAATCTATGAGGATGATGCCATTACCGTGAGCACATTTCCTCTCACCCACCGCGTGCCCTGCGTTGGGTTTCTGTTCCGTGAGAAGCCTAAGTTGCGTCACATCGATGCTCAAGCTTGCCAGGCCCACAATGTGCCGCCTTATTTCATGAACAGCCTGCGACAAGGAAAGGACTTTGTGACCCCAAGCAGGGTGATAATACCCAATGAGAAACTTACTACCGAAGCCGATGCGTCAATCTCCTATGCCTACTGTAGCGACACAAAATACTCCAAGCGGGTGATTAATGCTGTTGAGGGTGTAGACTGGATTTATCATGAGGCTACCTATGGTGACGAAAACGAGAGAAATGCCGTCAAGCGTTATCACAGCACAGCCCGTCAGGCTGCAAGAGTGGCTCGTGAAGCAGGTGTTAAGCGTCTCATTCTTGGTCACTACAGCAACCGGTATAATGATGAGACAATATTGTTGCGTCAGGCTCAAGAGGAATTTGCTGATACTATTCTTGGCAATGAAGGGATGACGATTGACTTGAATAGGGTTTAACCCGAATAAATTCTGTTATATCATAAATCCTAATGACCGATTTGGGTTTAAGACATCCCATCAGTTGAAATCAGGTAACGAAAAAAGTGGGCGTGTAAATTGTCGACACGCCCACTTGCAATTATGTGAAGTTTGAAGCCTGAATTATTTCTATGACATTGATTACGGTTAATGAAGTATTGGTTAATTGCCCATTTGGCCTTGACCACCTTGCTGGCCTCCACCTTGGGCTCCGCCTTGCTGGCCGCCGCCCACCACGTCGTTGTTCTCGATAGTCTTGTCGGTGCGTTTAACACGAGCCTTGAGCGAGCCAAAGCGATAACTGATGCTAATGCGGAAGCCTCGCGAGAGCCACTTGTTCTTGCTCCAGCCTGTGTAATCGCCCTGACTGATGTAGCTCTTCATGGTGTTGAACTTGCTCGAGTTGAGGAAGTTGTCGGCACTCAGGCGCACTGTGAGTCGGTCTTCCTTGAGGAACGAGCGCTGCAAGCCCAGGTTGTAGAACCAGCTGCCCGAGTAGTGCCCGTAGAGGCCGTTGATGCCTCCGCTCCACTCGCCACCGCTCACGCTCAGTCGCAGCTTCCAGGGCAGCTGCTGGTTGAGCTGGGCATAGAAGAACGAGTTCCAACGCTTGTTCTTCAGGTCGAGTTCGCGGCTCTCGTAGGTAGCATGGCCTACATTGCCGTTGAAGGTGAAGCTGGTGCTCGGACTTATTGTCCATTGCAGGAATCCGCTCATGCCCAGGTTGCGACTCTTGAGGGTGTTGGCATAGGTTGAGACGAAGATGTCGCCCTCGGTGTATTGCACGCCCGTGATTTGGTTGGTGCTGAACGAGATGCTTGGGCTAAGGCTGAAGGTGAGCTTGGAGCCTATCTGCATGTAGGTCAATGTGATGGAGTGGTTGCGCGAGCTGCTCAAGTGGGGGTTGCCAAACGAGCGGCTCGTTGGGCTCTCCTCTATGGCCGGATTCAGGTAATTGATGCCTGGTCGCTGAATGGTGGTGCTGTAGTTAATCTTGAGGCTGTGCGCCCAGTCAAACTTATATTCCACGCTCAGGTCGGGCACCAGGTCGCTGAGATTGCGGTGATAGTTGGCCTGCTTGCCGTCGGGGAACTCGGCGTTGAGGCGGCTGTACTCGTAGCGCAAGCCGGCGCGAGTGG
>CAMJZF010000119.1 GCA_946410125.1 uncultured Prevotellaceae bacterium
TGATGGTGGAGTGCATAAATTAACCTTCAGTTTTTTTGAACTTATATCGACCCTCAAAATAAAATAACATGAAATATTTGGAGTAGTAAAGTGCTTTTTGTAATTTTGCAATGTAATAAAGGTATGGTCTTTGATGACAGAACTTGTTGATATCTTGAGAACCGAGCATCATCTAAGCAGTAATGGCTACAGGTCATTGCTCACATGTGATGATGTGAAAGTCAATGACTACTTGCAAAGTCAAGCACGGCAAGTAGCCAATGATGTGTTTGGCAAAGGCATCTTTGTCAGGGGGCTTATTGAGCTTACCAACGTGTGTCGCAACGACTGCTATTATTGTGGCATTCGCAAGAGCAACACCGCAGTTGAGCGTTACATGCTCACTGCCGAGCAAGTGATGCAATGTTGTGAGCAGGGCCACAAGCTTGGATTCAGGACCTTTGTGCTTCAAGGTGGAGAACTGCCACGCGACAAGTGGCAATGGATTGCAGGCTTAGTTGCCGAGATAAAAACGTCGTGGTATGATTGCGCCGTTACCCTATCGCTTGGCGAATGGCCTAAAGATGTCTACAAGGAGTTTCGCAAAGCTGGAGCCGACCGCTATTTATTACGACATGAGAGCCATAATGCCACGCATTATTCCATGCTACATCCGGCAGAAATGTCGCTCAATAACAGGCTCCAGTGCCTGAACTGGCTCAAAGAGTTGGGATTTCAAGTAGGTACTGGCATCATGGCCGGGAGCCCATGGCAGACTCTTGACAACATAGTTGAAGACATTGAGTTCATTGAGAACTTTCAACCCGAGATGATTGGCTTAGGACCATTTGTGCCACAGCATGAAACGCCACTTGGCAATCATGCCACAGGAAGTGCCGTGTTGACTTGCAAGCTTTACTCAATCTTCCGCTTAATGTTCCCCAATGCCTTGATACCGTCTACTACAGCCCTTAACAGCATTGATTCTCATGGCAGAATTAAGGGAATAATGGCTGGTGCCAACGTGGTGATGCCCAACCTCTCACCTACCAACGTGAGAGAGCTATATGCTCTCTATGACGGCAAGTCGAGCGTCAATGCCGAAGCTGCCGAAGGCATCGCGCAATTAGAGGCTCAACTCAAAACCATTGGCTACCACATTAACTGGAGTCGTGGCGACTTTAATAAATGCACAATTCATAATGCACACAATACACAATTCATAATGCACAATTTTTCAACTCAAAACTGAGAACTCAAAACTGAGAACTGGCAACTAAAAACTGAAAACTAATAACTAATAACTATAATATATGTATAACCCAAAATCAGCTCATGCCGAGGAATTTATCGACCACGGCGAAATATTGGAGACACTTGACTATGCTGCACGCAACCGCAGTAACCGTGCTCTGATTGAAGAAATAATAAACAAGGCCGCTACTTGCAAGGGTCTTACCCACCGCGAAGCAGCAGTGCTGCTGGAATGTGACCAGCCCGACCTAATTGAACGCTTTGAAAAGCTTGCCCGTGAAGTAAAGCAAAAGCTCTATGGCAACCGCATTGTGCTTTTTGCTCCCCTTTACCTGTCAAACTATTGTATTAATGGATGCGTATACTGCCCCTATCATGGCAAGAACCACACCATACCTCGCAAGAAATTGTCGCAAGAAGAGATACGTCAAGAGGTAATCGCTCTTGAGCAGATGGGTCACAAGCGTCTTGCGCTTGAGGCTGGTGAGCATCCTAAAATTAACCCCATTGAATATATTCTTGAATCAATCAAGACAATCTATGACACCAAAGTAGGCAATGGTGCCATTCGCCGAGTGAATGTGAACATTGCCGCTACAACGGTCGAGAATTACCGCAAACTAAAAGAAGCTGGCATTGGCACATATATTCTCTTCCAGGAAACTTATAATAAGGAGAACTACGAGAAACTGCACCCTACAGGTCCCAAGAGCGACTACGCTTATCACACCGAAGCCATGGACCGAGCCATGGAAGGAGGATGTGACGACGTGGGCATTGGCGTACTCTATGGATTAACAACCTACCGCTACGACCTCGTGGGTTTGCTCATGCACGCCGAGCATCTTGAGGCCCGCATGGGAGTGGGGCCTCACACGATAAGTGTTCCACGCATTTGCCCTGCCGATGACATCTCGCTTGACGAATTTCCCGATGTGCTGCCCGATGAGATTTTCTGCAAGATTGTCGCTATCATTCGCCTTGCGGCTCCATATACCGGCATGATAATATCTACTCGCGAATCGCAGAAGGTAAGAGAAAAAGTCCTTGACCTGGGCATCTCGCAGATTAGCGGCGGTTCACGCACCAGCGTGGGTGGTTACACTACCGAAGAACGCCACGACGACACAGCACAGTTTGACGTTAGCGACCAGCGCTCGCTCGACGAGGTCATATCGTGGTTGCTCGACATTGACTATCTGCCCAGCTTCTGCACCGCCTGCTACCGTGAGGGCCGCACCGGCGACCGCTTCATGTCGCTCGTGAAACGAGGCAAAATAAGCTATTGCTGCACGCCAAATGCCATGATAACCCTCAAGGAATATCTTGAGGATTATGCCAGCCCTGCGACCCGCGACAAAGGAGAGGCACTAATCCGTCGAGAACTTGAGCGCTTGCCCGATGACCGCATCCGCAATCTTGTCAATCGACGCTTGAATGACATCGCCAACGGCGAGCGTGATTTTAGATTCTAACTGTTGAAAGAATGAATAACGCGCCACAGTCACTACGTCGCCACATTGCCATCTTTGGTCGCCGCAATGTGGGGAAATCGTCATTGCTCAACGCTCTCACAGGCCAACAGGTGGCAATTGTTTCGCCCGAGGCAGGAACCACCACCGACCCCGTAAACCGGGCTATGGAAATCCTGCCATTAGGACCTTGCCTGCTCATCGACACTGCCGGCTTCGACGACGAGGGGAACATTGGTGAGCTGCGCAATGAGCGCACTCACCGCGTGCTTGACCAGGCCGACTTGGCACTACTTGTCATGGATCAAGCCCAAGATTTAAGCCTTGAGAAAGAATGGCTTAACGAGTTGAGGCGTCTTGAGATTCCCACAGTAGCGGTTATCAATAAAACAGATAGTATCTGCGATATAGAGAGCGTTGTAGGACAAATTTACAATGCCTTAAGCGTAACCCCCATTAAGGTTAGTGCCAAGAATCATTCAGGGATAAACGACCTGCGTGAAGCACTTGCACAGGCTGCCGGAAATGACGAAGGCGGCAGTCTCACTGCCGGACTTGCCAAGCCTGGCGACATTGTAATGCTTGTCATGCCACAAGACCCTCAAGCGCCAAAAGGCCGCCTGATTTTGCCACAGGTACAAACCATACGCGACCTTCTCGACAAGCACTGTACGGTGGTGAGTTGTGACGTTGACAGTCTTGAGAAAAGCCTTGATGCGCTTCATGAACCGCCGGCACTTATTATTACCGACTCTCAGGTCTTTGCCCAAGTCTATGAAAAGAAACCTGAGCAAAGCCTTCTCACTTCATTCTCGGTGCTGATGGCAGGAACTAAAGGCAATATCGATGTGCTAATTGAAGGAGCAAAGGCCATCGACCGCCTCACGCCTCAATCACGTGTGCTGATTTCCGAAGCTTGCACTCACGCGCCAATGAGCGAAGATATAGGCCGGGAGAAGATTCCACGCATGATAAGGAAGAAATTTGGCAATAGCATCACTTTCGACATCCATGCCGGGAAGGACTACCCTGACGATTTGCAGCAATATGACCTTATCGTTCATTGCGGAGCCTGCATGTTTAACCGCCGGCTCATGCTCTCACGCATCAGGCGAGCCCAGGAACAAGGCGTGGCTATCACCAATTATGGCATTGCGATAGCCCATCTTCAAGGGATTCTTGACAAAGTGTCTATACCATAAAACAAGAACCCGATTTGAACTTCCGCTCAAATCGGGTTCTTGTTTTCATATCCCCACTATTGGAGGATTGACTTGTCACGGAAGTGAGTGTGCAACAACTTGTGTGCCTTGTGACCCAAAGGCTCTCCAAGGAACTCATCATAAATCAGTTTAACATGAGCGCTCTCGTGGCTCTTGCGCACAATCCTTGTCACATCGGTGGCATACATAGAACGCTGACGTGCCTCAAGCACGTTTATGTCACCCTCATGGTAGGGCTGACCTGTTCCTCCAATGCACCCGCCAGGACACGACATCACCTCAATCAAGTGATAATCAAGCTCACCTGCACGAAGTCTATCCATCACGATTCGGGCATTGTTCAAAGTGTGAACCACACACACCTTAAGTTCAAAGCCGTTCATGTCGATAGTAGCCTCACGAATGCCATCCATGCCACGCACTTGATTGAATTCTATTCTTTGAAGGGTCTTGCCGGTGAACCGCTCGTAGGCAGTTCGCAAGACAGCTTCGGTCACTCCTCCGGTGGTACCAAAGATTGTGGCAGCACCGGTAGCATTACCCAATGGCGAGTCGAAATTGTCATCGGGCAAGGATTCAAAGTCAATGCCTTTGTTCTTAATCATCTCGGCAAGTTCTATAGTGGTAATGCTGCAGTCAACATCGGGAATACCGTCATAGATAAACTCGTCGCGCGCACATTCATATTTTTTTGCCACGCAAGGCATTACCGAAATAACTGAGATATTCTCTCGGGGAATGCCTATTTTCTCCGACCAATAAGACTTGGCAAGAGTTCCAAACATCTGCGCCGGCGATTTGCAGGTCGAAGGATATTCACGCAAGTCGGGATAATCGTTCTCAAAGAAATTGACCCATGCAGGACAGCACGAAGTTGTCATTGGCAGTTTCACATCAGGATCGCCAGCCATGTGTCGTTTTAGGCGGTCAATGAGCTCGGCACTCTCCTCCATGATTGTGAAGTCAGCACCAAAATTAGTGTCAAACACATAGTCAAATCCCAACTGACGCAATGCCGAAATCATCTTGCCGGTAACCACCGTGCCAGGTGCCAGCCCAAATTCCTCGCCAAGAGCATAGCGCACTGCGGGAGCCGTTTGGGCGACTACCAATTTGTCGGGATTCTCAATATCGGCAAGCACATCATTGATAGAATTGCGTTCATCGAGCACTCCAATAGGACCGTCAATGGCACCAAACTTACACTTCGACTTACACTTGCCGCAACATGTGCACTTGTAAGGATTCACGACATGCTGCTGTTTCACGCTGCCACTGATGGCACCAACGGGGCAATTTCTCTTGCAGGCAGTGCATCCGCGGCATTTCTCGGGGTCAACAGCATAGGACAGCACATTCAAGAATGGTGTGCCGCCTATCTCATAGATGTAGTTGTTGAGCATTGAGTCGAGCGACACCGGACGCTTAAACGAGCTCCAATGCTGCGACTCCACCTCAATGTGCTGGGCTGTAACACCAACATATCTCAACTCATCGACAAGCTGGCCACGCACCACATGCTTCTCAACAATCACGTTTACGTCCTCGGGTTTCACATGGGTATAAGTGATATTGTCGGGAAGAATGCGCACGATGGGACCCTTGGCGCAAAATCCAAAGCAGCCCGA
>CAMJZF010000120.1 GCA_946410125.1 uncultured Prevotellaceae bacterium
GGTAATCGCCCCCTAAGAGGAGACTCAAGAGAAATCCTGAGCCTCCTTTTTTTGTGTACCCATGATAAATTCCCGGGCTCTCGTGTTTTCTGTCCATTCCCTTTCCCGACTGCCGTCCAGAGCCCAGAGCCAGCCCAGAACCTTAAATAATACCATTCCCCATGAGTTTAAACATTCCTCAACCGGTTCAAAATGAGTCATTGGTGAATGCTAAAACAGCCTAATGACCTTATTCCCACTGGCAATAGTGGGCTTTCTTTTTATTAAGCATTATTAAGCAACGCATCTTGTACTGTAAAAATATATTTCTTTAAAAAAAAATTGCTCAAAATTTTTTAAATTCACATACTTTTGTTAATTTTGCATCGTTAAGTTAAAATAGGAACTTTGTTAACATTTTTAGCTCAGTTTTAATCACAAAATGTAGTTTGTTTACTTTATAGGGACACTGAAATTATGAAGAAATCAACTATTTGGCTGCTTACTGCTGTTATGGCAGTTGCTGTGTTGGGATTGCTTTTTGTGCAAATCATGTATATGGAGAACATGATTAAGATGCGCAATGAGCAGTTCAGCGAAGTGGTCATGCGTAGTCTTTATAATGTGGCAACTAACCTTGAGCGTGACGAAACTAAGCATTTCCTTGATCAAGACCTTAACGAGGCGCAGCAGTCGCTCATGCCTTTTAACCATTCAAGTATTGGAAAAAACAGTTTTGGCACTAATAATCAGTCGACAATAGATACTATAATAAATCCTATCGACAAGAGGGCGAGTGGTTTTGATAAAGCTGACTTTTCAGGTGGTTTTAATATGAACCAGTCGCGTCAGGAAATACTTAAAGGGCAGTATCTTTATCAAAAAGGTCTTCTTAATGAGGTTATCCTTAACATCTTGAATCATGCCAGCGACAGGCCAATCAGTGAGCGTGCCGACTCGGCAACAGTAAAGCAATACATCCAGCAGGAGTTGCAGAGCAATGGATTGAACATGCCGTTTGAGTTTGCGGTGCAATATCCTTCCAATAGTTTTGCTTATTGTACCGAGGGCTATGAAGCGGCAAGCGAGAATAAGAGTATATATAGCCAGATTCTCTTTCCTAACGATCCTAATGGGAACTATCACATGCTTAATGTGGCTTTCCCTACCAAGAGCGATTACATCTTCTCTTCCATCAAGTTCATGTTGCCGTCATTTGCCTTTACATTCCTGCTCATGGCAGTGTTTACCTACACCATTATCCTTGCCTTCCGCCAAAAGAAGCTGAGTGAGATAAAGAATGACTTTATCAACAACATGACACATGAGTTCAAGACTCCCATATCTTCTATTTCGCTTGCCGCACAGATGCTTAACGACCCCGCTGTAGCCAAGAGTCCTGTGATGCTCAAACAGGCAGCAACCGTTATTAATGATGAGACCAAGCGCTTGCGATTCCAGGTGGAGAAAGTGTTGCAGATGTCGATGTTTGACCGCACCAGTGCCACCATGAAGCTTCAGGAGGTTGATGCCGATGCTGTTATCTACAACGTGGTCAATACCTATAAGCTTAAGGTTGAGAAGTTTGGCGGGACCATTACTGCCAACCTCAATAGCGATGACCCCATAGTGAATGTAGATGAGATGCATTTTACCAACGTGATTTTCAATC
This sequence comes from uncultured Prevotellaceae bacterium, assembly GCA_946410125.1. Classification (GTDB taxonomy): domain Bacteria; phylum Bacteroidota; class Bacteroidia; order Bacteroidales; family Muribaculaceae; genus Sodaliphilus. Next base: position 1,652 of record CAMJZF010000120.1, read on the forward strand.
TCCTTGACAATGCCATCAAGTATCGCCGCGAGGATGTGGAGCCACAGCTTGTCGTTTCCTGTTTCAATCCCGACGACGACCATATCACCATCACCGTGGAGGACAATGGCATCGGCATCAAGCGTGAAGACTTGAAAAAGATATTTGAGAAGTTCTATCGTGTGTCGACGGGTAACCGTCACGACGTTAAAGGTTTTGGACTGGGTCTTGCCTATGTCCACAAGATGATAACCCTCTTCAACGGTAATATTAAGGCAGAGAGTGAAGTGGGTAAAGGTTCGAAATTCATTATTACATTACCATTATTAAAATAAGAAAGACTATGGACGAGAAATTGCGTATTCTGTTATGCGAAGATGACGAGAATCTTGGCATGTTATTGAGAGAGTATCTGCAGGCCAAGGGTTACAATGCTGACCTCTATGCCGACGGCGAGAGCGGATACAGGGCATTCTTAAAGGGAAAGTATGACATCTGCGTACTTGACATTATGATGCCAAAGAAAGACGGTTTCCAGCTTGCTCAGGAAATTCGCACCATCAACAGTGAGGTTCCTGTAATCTTCCTTACTGCAAAGGCTCTTAAGGAGGACATCCTCGAGGGCTTCAAGATTGGTGCCGACGATTACATTACCAAGCCATTCTCGATGGAAGAGCTCGTTATGCGCATCGATGCAATCATGCGTCGCGTGAAGGGTAAGAAAGGCAAGGAAATTACCATGTATAAGATTGGTAAGTTCACCTTCGACACTCAGAAGCAGGTACTTATTGTTGACGACATGTCGACCAAGCTCACCACCAAGGAGAGCGAACTGTTGAGCCTCTTGTGTGCCCACGTTAACGAGATTCTTGAGCGCAACTTTGCCCTCAAGACCATCTGGATTGATGACAACTACTTCAATGCCCGCAGTATGGACGTGTATATCACTAAGCTGCGCAAGCACCTCAAGGCCGACCCGTCGATCGAGATTATCAACATCCACGGCAAGGGCTACAAGCTCATTGCTCCAGAACCCGAGGAGAAGTAAAAGTCTATCCTGTACTGAACCAGACAATTAGCTTCATAAAATGCAACATTGCAACATTGCGGTGTTGCATTTCTCATAGATATTAGCTAACTTTGCCTTTTTGAAAAACTAATTAGCTATGAATATTTTCTATCGCATATACCATTACTGCATTGCGGCACCAATACTGCTGGTTCTTACTATCATCACCTGCATCATCACCATTATTGGGTGCCTTTTCAATCCCGACTATTGGGGATATTATCCTCCAAAGTGGTGGGCACGTGCCATGTGCTTCTTCTTTGGAGTTCGTGTCAAGGTAGAGAACCGCAACCTGATAGATCGTAACAGTGCCTATGTGTTTGTTGCCAATCATCAGGGAGCCTACGACATTTTCTCGATCTACGGCTATCTGGGTCACAACTTTAAGTGGATGATGCGCAAGGGGTTAAATAACTTTCCTCTTGTGGGATGGGCATGTCAGATGGCAGGGCACATCATGGTCGACAACCATTCGGCGCGTGGTATAGTGAAGACGATGAACGATGCCAAGAAGCGTCTGCAGAAAGGGATGTCGATAGTTGTTTTCCCTGAGGGCCGTCGCACCGACGACGGGCACATTCAGCCATTCAAGCACGGAGCCTTCAGGCTGGCAAAGGAGTTTGGACTTCCCATTGTGCCCATTACAATCAACGGCTCCTATCAGGTAATGTCGCGGACAATGTTTCATGTTGATCCAGGGATTATCACTCTCACGATTCATGAGCCTATTCCACCCGAGGACTTTAGCGATAACATTCAGGAAATGACTCAAAAGACCTATGATGCTGTGGTATCTTCACTTGGCGAATTTAAAAAATAGAGCATCGGGGAGGTGTCAAGCAGCATATTAATTGGTGGTTTATAGTATTTTTTTATAGTCATAATGACTTTTGCCTTGATATAGTCAAGACAAAACAATACATGGAAGCCCAAACATCAGCCCCAAGATTGCATTTGATTCCTTTTTTCAGCTTTACATGGCAATAAATAGTTCAAGAATGCGCTGAAGACTGAAAACTATTTCTTATTTTTGCACAATAAACTGTTTTTTTAGTCAAGCTATGAGGAAGTGTTTTTACATATTAATTTCTCTATCACTGCTTGCGGCGGTGGGCTGTGGCCGCGGTGTAGACCGCCGGCTGGTGCTTGCCGACACGCTCATGTGGACCGCTCCCGACAGCTCCCTCGCCATCCTCAACGCCATCAACCGCGACTCACTTCAGAGCGATGAGAACCGCGCCTACCACGCCCTCCTACTCACACAGGCGCAGTTCCGCTGCAATATTCCTCTCACCAGCGACACGCTAATCAGTAAAGCCGTCGATTACTATAGCGACAATCACAACCGTGAACATTATACTCGTGCGTTATTATATAAAGGTGGTGCCTTCGAAGATATGGGAAATCCAGTAGAAGCCATCAAGTGGTACAAACTAGCCTAATATAATGCCGACACCACCGACTACCGTAACCTCGCGCAACTTTATCTACGTTTAGGTGTACTTTATTACAATAATCATATTGGGAGAAATTTTGATTTGTCTTGTTTCCAAAAGTCTCTTAAATTTTATGTAGCATTGAACGACAAGTATTATAAAATGCTATGCAATAGTTATATTGGGAATATATATCGTGTTACAAATCAAGAAAAAGCACGTTTTCATCTAAAAACTGCTATTATCTTAGCCAAAGAAATTGGTGACACTTGTGAATGTTTTGCAGCAACCAATGCTATATCAAAAAGTTATTTACAAGAGAATAAATATGACGAAGCTTTAGAATATGCATTAAAATCCATACAAGGCAGCAGAGATGAAGAGAGTAATTATTTATGTTACTATAATATAGCAAGAGCTTATTCCGGATTGGGAAAGACAGACTCAGCATGGTTATATATCAATAAAACGTCTGATACAGATGACAAGCAATTATTGCTAAATAGATACCTTGCATTAATGGATTATTATAATGCTGTTGATGACAATTATAACTTCAAAAAATACAATAAGTTATTTACAGAATTGGCGGAATCATTAGAGTCGAACGAAAATATACGTCAATTAGTTAATGCCGAAGACCAGATTAATCTCAATTATATAAGCAAGAAAAACAAAGAGATTAGAGACGTTGAATATAGATGGAAATATTTAATTATTTTTGTATTATTTCTATCTGTTGTGTTTTTTTCGATATTAAGATTTCGCAATAGATTGAAAATTCAAAAAATGCAAGAAGCTTTCAGTTCACAGAGTTTAAAGGTCAACAATAAAATAAATGGGATATTAGAAGAATTAGAAAATAATTATAAAGTCCTTAACAATACTGAGATTCATTTAAAAGAGACGAGCAATCAATATGCAGCTCTTAGAAGTCTGTTAGTCGTCCATATAAATGTAATGAAAAGACTCACAATAGCAAGTTATAATGAACCGAAGAAGAAATTTGAAAAAATATTTAATGATACAGTTTCTTCATATAAAAAAGATGTGAATCTCTATGTCAGCATTAAAAAATATATTGATACACATTATGGAAATTTAATTGAAGACTTATTTAGTGCAAATCCTAGTTTAAATGATGATGAAAAAAGAATTATTGAACTCGTTTCAATAGGATTTTCTTATATCGATATTGCTGTATTATTTGATAAAAATCCGAATGCCATGTCAACGAGATTCACAAGAATCTCAAGAAAAATAGGCTCAACAGAACCATTAACCAAACATATAGACAAACTAAAAAAACAGAAACATACTAAGAAGGTCAATCAGCATTAAGGCTTATAATTAAATTATAACAACCTAAATAACATT
>CAMJZF010000121.1 GCA_946410125.1 uncultured Prevotellaceae bacterium
ATGAAAAAATACCTGTTCCACGACGAAGTATATTGAACAACGCCCTAACAACAGGAGCAAAATTTTGGCTAAAAACTCGCTTGGTTTTTAGCCAAAATTGTATGTGAAGAAAAACTTTAATGTAGATTTATATTCTTTGCAAGACTTCGCTTAGTGTCTTTATCATTCCCGGATGAGACTGTGCATCTTCGTCGGCAGTCCATCCCTTGCCCTTTAGCCACAAGGTGCGGCAGCCTATTGACTCGGCAGGCAAGATGTCTTTCTTCAGGCTGTCGCCAACGACCAGCACCTCGCCAGGCTCAAGTTCGAGCACGTCGACGCCGAGCTTAAATATCACGGGATTTGGCTTGCGCACCCCCACAACGGCACTCTCGATAACCCCTTTAAAATACTTGCGCAGGTCAAAGTCGCGCAACACGCTGTCGACATTGCCGTAGAAGTTGCTCACGAGCATCATTGGGAACCGCTGGCTCAGCACTTCGAGTGTGGGACGCGCTTCCTCAATCGATGAGCGTGCCGCGTTATAGCAGAATTGAGCTATCTCGACTGCTACCGGCTCAATATCGTGGCACTGAAAAAATCCCTTGTCAACAAGGTCGCGCAACTCAATGCGCATCTTCTTGAGCAACAAATCATAGAAGTTGTCGTTGGGAAGGATGTGACGTACCCGTGCAAGCTCACGCTCAGCCACCACATAGCTGTCTCGAAACTGCTCCTTAGTTTCAGCAACACCCGCAGCCTGATAGCCTTGCCAAATAACCTCGCTCCAATGCACGCCACGGCTGTCGATTGTTCCTCCGTAGTCAAAAATCAAGCCTTTAATCATAGTGTTTTGTTTTAACCAACGAGTTTAGCATTCAAGCCTAAATATCATATTTTCCTGCCTTAAGATCGGCAGTAAGTTTCTTGCACAGATGCTCATGCCGCACAATCATGTAAACAAGCATGGTGTTGAGCACGATGAGCTCAAATGCGAAGTAAAGCCAAGGAATGCGGATAATCACCGAGATAAACATGGCAATAGTGCGCGTGTTGAAGGTGAGCATGTTGGTGTATTTCATCAGTGGCAGGCTAAGCTTGCGAAAGTCGGCGCGGAACTGTTGTGGAGCAACGTTATCGCCAAAGCGTTTCCTAAGCTCCCGGCGCAGCTGCTGCATGGCGGGAGTGAGTCGTTCCTGATTGGCAGTATAGTTGCGATAGAAGAACATGGTCACGCTCTTGATGAGATTCTTGTTCTCCCTGAGTTCCTTAATCTGTTCATCAAGCTTATCGGTACTGTCGAGCTCGCTCCCTTCCTCACCCTTGAGGAAGAACAGATGGAACTGACGGTAGTAGTCGGCCATAGCGCACTGCAGTGCGTGGCTCACGCCAGCTGCGATAGCCAACGTCCAGATTACCCAGCTATGGTTACTGAAGAAATTTCCCAGCCAGGCATCACCAAAGTGCAACTCACGGAACACGAGTGCGAAGTAGATGGCAAAAGCCCAGAAGTCACCGCTCACGCCATCGAGGATGCGCCCAATCTGCGAATATTGCTTGGTGAGTCGTGCCAGCTGCCCGTCGGCACTGTCGTAAGTGTTGGCCCAGATAATCAGGAAAATGCCCACATAGTTGAGCCAGATAAGAGGTTGAGCCCCAAAATACAGGAGAATGCCGCCTGCCACCCCCAGGAAAATAGATGCTATGGTCACAGCGTTAGGCTTAATGCCTAATTTGGCAAAGAGAGCCGCCCAAGCAAATCCTAATGGGCGATAAAACCACAGGTCGATGTGCTCCTCGGTGTCCATAGACTTGAGCGATTGCTTATATTGGTTTCTTAATACTTTAAAAGTCATCTGTCCTAAAAATTGAAAAAGTTCCTAACTATTGAAAAAGCTCCCTTTTCAGCGTTTCTTGATAATGCTGATAATGCGCTTGGCAATGTGAGGTGCAGCGTCGTTGCGACAAGGTGCAAAGCTTGGCCAGTCGTTGAAGTCGATAATCTTTACATCACCGTCGGCACCCACGATGCAGTCGCCTCCATAAATCTCAACATTAAGCTCATCGGCTGCACGGTTGCAAATCTCCTTGAGATATTTCACCTCAAACTTCAGTCCCTTAGACTTGCCATTGATTGCCTCGTGTCCATACTTGCTGTGCCCCTCGTCGAACGGATAGAACCAGAAGAAATAATTGGTACCTCTCACCCCATAGAACTTAATGAGGTCGCCCACCAAGTGCACGTTAATGACAGCTCGCTTGATGCCACGCAGGAAGTACTCCTGCAGCACCTCTTGAGCCTCCTCGCTGTGGCGCACGTAGGAAACATCTTCCTTGTGCATGGCATGAAAGTCGCCACGTTTTATCCAGCAACTTTGAAAACCGCTTTTCTCAAGCCTTGCCTTCACCACCTCGTTGGTGTTGACAATGAGGCTGTCGGGATAAGGAATGCCATTTCCCAGCAAGATGCGAGTCATGCGCTCACGGGTGCAATTCTCTATACCAAACCCCGAATTGATGACAAGCTTGCCTTGATTTTCAAGTTGCTGCAACTTCATGATAGAAGAATGCTCACGACACATGTTCACGATGATATCCTCCTTGATGTCGCCATTGTTAAACTGCTCCTCGCTATAGGTGTTGACGATGCATCCCCGCTTGCGCAGTTGCTCAGCCACCGCGTTGAAGATGGCGGTGTCGTTGCCTATGTGGTTGGGCGAGTAGGCTCCAGCCCTCATCACCCCTGCGATGTTAATATCGGCCATAATATATATGTTATTGTTATTTTACTTGGCATTGATAAAATTCTGTGCCACCTCAATGTCGCTGGCATGGTCCACATCGATAATCTTATCGATGCTGAAGGCCTTGAGTTTCATGCCCGCCTCAACGAGAGCACGCTGAAAATTACGCATGCGCGATACCCCCGCCTCAATGCACTGGTTGAGCACAGGAAAAGCCTTGTCGCTCATAGCATAAACGCCACCCGAAACATATTTGGCACCATCAAAAGGCTTGTCGCAAAACGCCTTAATGTTCATGCAGCAGTCCACATCAACATAGAGAGGCTTCTCGTCCTCAATAAATGGTGTCACCGCCCACAAGCCATCATGCTTGTCATCGGCCTCAAAGGCAGCGATATAGCGTGCAAAATCGTCCTCGCGGAAGATGGTGTCTACTGTTGTGAGGCAAAACTTACCAGGCTTCATCACCTTACTAAGCTCCCAAAAGCTATGCATGGAGCTTGGTGTAGACTTTATCACAACATTGAGCGGCACATCAAGGGTGAGCGAGTCGAGAAAAGCCTTCACCTCGGGCATGAAATCGTTGATAATCACCGAGATGCTCTCGGCATTACAACGGCAAAAGATATTGAACAGCCTCATTATCATGGGCTCGCCCCCGAGTTCAACAAGAGGCTTGGGCCGTGCCACGCCCTCTTGAGCAAGTCGTGACCCCTCGCCAGCTGCTATTATTGCGTAATGCATAATTCTAAAACTTATTATCTGTAACTTAGTACTTACTACTTATAACTTACTACTTAGCCCAACGGTTCCTCATCTTCCACCTTGGTCAAGTCAAGGACCACGTTATCCTTGCCCTTGTCGAAGTACTGCTTCTTCAATGGATTTTGGTACATCTCGTCCCATTGACGGCGGTTGCGGTAGATGTCGATGGCAGTAAAGATTGCTTGACGCATCGACTTCTCACTGGCGACACCTTGCCCGGCAATGTCATAACCCGTGCCATGGTCGGGGCTGGTGCGAACATAGGGCAACCCGACTGTAACATTAACACCATTACCCATTGCAATCGCCTTAAACGGAGCAAGGCCCTGGTCGTGATACATGGCGAGTACCCCGTCGAAGCGACGATACTGGCCATTGCCAAAGAAGCCGTCGGCGGCATAGGGCCCGAAGCAAAGAATTTGATTTTCATTAGCTTCCTGAATGGCAGGTTCAATAATCTCCTTCTCCTCGTTACCCAGCAGACCGTTATCGCCACAGTGAGGATTGAGCCCCAGCACTGCAATGCGCGGTTTTTGAATGTTGAAGTCTTGCTGCAGCGAGCGGTTGAAGATGCGCAGCTTATTAACGATGTCGTCCTTGTTAAATGCCTTGGCAACTCTCGACACAGGCAGGTGAGTTGTCACCAACGCCACACGCAGATTCTCGGCACACAGCACCATCAGAGCCTTGTTGCCATCGCCAAGCGAAGCCTCAAGATACTCGGTGTGACCAGGGAAAGAGAAGGTGTCGCTGTGAATGTTATCCTTGTTGATAGGTGCCGTAACAAGAACGTCGATAACACCTTTCTTGAGGTCGTTGACAGCTGCTTCAAGCGCCACAAATGCCGCTTTGCCCGCCTGCTTGCCCGGCACCCCCAGTTCCACTTTCACCTCATTATTGATTACCTCAACCAGGTTAAGCATGTTTTCCTTAATATACCCTGCATTACGGGTTATGTTGAGCTGAGTGGTCTGTATTCCCAAAGCCTTGCGGTGATAGTTCATTATCTTGCTTGAGCCATAGATTACAGGAGTGCACAATTCAAGCATGTCGTTGCTTGTAAAGCATTTCATAATAACCTCATAGCCCACCCCATTAGTGTCGCCTTGGGTGATACCTATGCGTAGTTTTTTTTCGTTATTCATTGTCAATTAATAGATTAATCATGTATCGCAGTGGGGTGTTTTAGCACAAAGCGCACCACTGCATTTTAAATAATCGGTAAAATTACTGCTTTTTTGCGACACTGGCAATAGCAAGGGAATGAATTTGTCATTTTCGACCACAAAAGCCCCATAAAAAACAACCCGAGAGCAACAATCTTTGTCTATCCTATCGTGGGAAATGAATATTACCCAGGGCAATTTTTTATTATTTTTTTCTTAAAAAAACCTTTAAAAAATTTGC
>CAMJZF010000122.1 GCA_946410125.1 uncultured Prevotellaceae bacterium
GCAGTGAGTGGTGGTACTGGTGGCATGGGTATCGACAACTACAACGTGCCCGCTACTCGTAGCTTTAACTTCACATTGAAGGCATCATTCTAATCACACTTGTAAAACATGGATATTATGAACAAAGTAAAGATATTTGCCCTGTTGCTTCTCACCAGCATTATTGGTGTGAGTTGCGAAGATATTCTTGACGACAATGTGAACCCCGATAAGGCTCACTCGATAAATGTTCAGGTAGCATTGCCAGTTGTTGTTTTCTATGCCCAGCAAATCAATTATGACCATGCCGAGTATTACAACTACTTCTCGCAGTTCCTCACCACGGGCGGCAAGAGCTCGGTGGGTGCCTATTCCTACAAGTGCGAATGGGAGATGCTCACCATGAACCGTCACCCACAGTGGCGCCGTCACTTCTACGATATTGGCGTTAATGCCAAGAACTTGATACAATATTCTCAAGAAATCGGTTCGCCAAACTATGAGCTTATTGCACGCACCATCAGGTTGATGTCAACCCAGTTGACTACCGACGCCTTTGGCGACATGCCACGCTCACAGGCCTACTTGAGCAATGCTCCTACCTACGACACTCAGGCGAGCATCTACAAGTGGATGTTTGAGGAGGCCGACGAGTTGATTTCTCTCTATGAGAATCCCGACTATGCACAAAACGAGCACAATCTGGAGATTGATGCAGCTCAAGACCGTGTGTATGCTGGCGACCTCGAGAAGTGGAAAGGTCTCGTCTATGCTATCAAGGCACGCTTGTTGCTGCGCAACATCCCAAATGTTGACCGCAGCCCAGCCATGTGCCAGAAGATTATCGCTGCTGCCGACGCTGCCATCAACCAGTGGCGCAAGGGCGACCTCCTGTACGGCAGCTGGTTTGGCAATGAGCCTCGCTATAACTTCCAGGAAGGCACCGGTACCGAGAACTGCGTTTGGAGTCTCTCAAAGCCTGTAATCAACAGTTGGGAGTCGCGCTCTAACTTGCTCGATGCAGCCATTCCAAGCAAGTACTTCATGGTAGATGTGCTGGGTATCAGCGCCCCCGACAATGAGCGTTACTGCGGAACTTACAATGGTGGTACCGCATCGAGCTTCCAAGGCTATGCCAACGACCCCCGCTGCGTGCTGCTGATGATTCCACGCACAGGACCTCAATCGCTTAGCAACACCACAGCACAGGTCATCAAGATGCGTTGGCTGGAGAACAATATCGGTATGAGCACCAGCTACAAGATTGCCAACTATCCCAACCTGTATATGGGAGCTTATTGCGGCGACCGTGCTGCCTACAACCCCATCTTCACGATGGAAGAGCTCTACTTCATCAAGGCCGAAGCAACCTACTGGCTGGGCAACAAAGCCGAGGCTTGCGCCCTTGCCAAGGAGGCTACTGAGCACAACATTGAGCGACATCTGGAGTTCTTCCTCAATAAGTATCCTAATCCCAACTATAACGAGAGCACCGACAACAAGTATCCCGGCCAATGCACCGTCAGTGGCACGCCAGGCTACACTCAGGCTCAGTATTGGGAGGGTCAAATGAACTCCTTCCTCAACAACGAGGAGTATTACACTTATACTTATAAGCCCGATGGCTCTATCAACAAAGCCACACTGCGCGTTCCCAAGGTGACCGACCGCGGCAACAAGCACTGGTTCTTCAACCCCTCGGAGTACACCCTCAGCGACCTGATGATTCAAAAGTATATCGCTATGGTTTACCAGCCCGAGATGTGGACCGACATGCGCCGCTACCACTACAGCAACAAGCGCAACAACTACGGTATTGGCGATGCTAACGAGATTATCTATCCCAACCTGCGTCGTCCCTACAACCTCTATGCTGCTTATTGGGTAGATGGCTTGACCGAGGCCCAGAAGGAGAACACTTGGATTCAGCGCTTGAACTACGACCCCGAGACCGAGGAGAAATACAACCGCTCGGAGTTGCAGCGCCTGGGCGCCTACAAGAACTACAAGTGGTTGCAGGAACCAATGATTTGGTCGCACGCCTACGGTGAAGTGACTTCGCTCACCGCCGAATAATGACCACATGACTTGATTAATAATTGTAACACGATTATAAACACTATTATGATTATGAAAATTTTTAATATATTAAGTTCCCTGGCACTCTTGGTGACACTGACAACTGCATGTGCTGTGAATGACCCATTTGCCGACAACATGGAGATTGGCCAGGTGGTGCCCACTGTGACATGGGAACTCAGCGATGTGGCCAAGGCAGGTGGATATGTCAACTTCAAGGCAAAGTACTACACCAGCGACGACCACACTATCGACCACAGCGAGGTGTGGGCCTTGGTAACCCGCACCACCGAAGCCTCGGCAACTTGTCGCTTGACCACTTCATTGTCCTATACTAAGACAGTGAGTGCTACCGATACCGTTCGCAACTTTGTAAGATATGCGAGCTATCCTCACAACAAGGCCGAGTGGGATGGGCACGAGTATGTGCTTGTTGATTCTTTCCCAGTGTCGGCAACACTTGCTCCAGTCAATTGGGTAGAGCCCAAGGAGTTTGATGAGGAGCGCTTCGACATGTATTATCCCGCAACCTTCAAGCAAGAGTTTATCGACCATGTGGTAAATTACTTGACAAGAGACAGCGCTTACTACAACGACTTGCGCAACATCTACATCAACTACGACTTCACTGCCGAGCAGTTCGAGGCGCTTAATGCCAAGTACGGCCTCTCAATCCCCACCGAGACCGAAAGCGGCAATAAGAGCGACCTGTGGTTTGTGAATGCCGATGTTGTAGATCATTACTACTATATCACTGTTGATGATGCTGGAGTAAAGGTTGAGCATGAGATAGATACTCCCGACCAGGCTCCTCCTGGTGTCAATGTGTATGAAGTCTACCAGTCATCTGATTGGGTTTACAGTCGCTACAGCGACGACACCGGTGGACGCATCACTTCGGTTCGCAAGGAGTATATGCCTTATTGGAAAGATCTCATCAGTCAAATTCCTTTCAAGGACTGGATTTTAAATCAAAGCAATAACCAGTACAGTATAGTATTTACTCGCAACTACATCCTTTATCCTGTTTTCCAAGTCTTTGACGAGACGGGCAAGATGGGTAAGGACACCGAGACCAAAGCTATTAAACTCAACTAAAAACATCACCCGGGTTATGAAAACACTAAATATTATAGCATTAATGGCATTGATGGTGATGTCCATGGCATCCTGTGTGGAAAAAGAGCCAGCCTATGGCAACTTCCCAGGAAAAGATGTTGACTTCACCTACAATGTCGACGGAGATGAATATACTTTCGATTTCTATGTGGTGTCGACAATCAAGTTTAACAACACCAGCTCAGCGACTGGCAATGTGACTTGGGACTTTGGCGATGGCTCAACGTCGAGTGACCAGAACCCAACTCACAAGTATGCTAAAGCTGGCATCTACAATGTGACCTTGACTGTTGACGGAGTGGGAAAGCAGACCTATCCACTGCTTATCTACGACATTGCGCCAGTGCTGAGCGTGAAAGAGCAGAGTGCCGAGACCGTTGTTATCAACGATGTGACGGTGCTGCTCGATATTGCTCTGCCTAACCCTGAGGATCTGGAGTGCAAATACATTTGGAAGTTCCCCGAGGGCACTTCGCTCGAAGATGGCACTCCCATCACCGAGTTTACCGGTTACAGCCATAGCGACGGCACAGTCGACAATCCTGGCAAGCTCCGTTTCAAGAACATCGGTTCTCAGAAGATTGAGCTGCAAACTTGGTTTGATATCAATGGCGAGAACCGTCGTCTCGAGGACAGCTACGTCAATGTGCAGGTGGGCTCGTCGATTCCTTGCCCCACTCTTTACTATGCTGTGAAAGGTGGCAACATCAAGGCCTACAAGCTTGTTGATATGAGCCAGCTTCCCGCAGGGACAAAGAATATGCCATTTGATATGGGTGTAAGCTCAGGCAACATGCCCACCACCCTTGTGTTTGCAACAGTTGAGAACAAGGACTATGTTTACATCCTCGACTGCGGCAAGCAGTACTACTATGTCAACGATGAGAACGGCGTGCTGGGTGATGGCAAGATTAGCGTTATGACTGCCGATGGCACCGATGTGAGCACTATGGTTTCCAACGTGGGTGGTCAGGCATTTAATGACCCATTCCAGGGATTCAGCGACGGCACCTACCTCTATTACACCGATCGCAACACTGGCATTCGTCGATTGCCACTCACCACGCGTGGCGAGCGTGAGTCCACAGTGTTCTCAAGCACTGCAGGCTACTTCTGTGTGAACAATATGCTCCAATACTACGGCAACGGCATTGCCTATGGTGCTATCCACACAGGCCTGCTGCAAGACCGCAGTGGCACCTTCTGGTGGGGCAAGAACTACTCGGGTAACGGTATTTACCGCTTCCGCACAAGCGACATTGGCGAGGCTTCTTCAACTAAGCCTGGTCCCATCCCATTCCCAATCGTGCTGCAAGCCACTCAGCCTCGCGCCTTCACTCTCGACGAAGACTTGGGCAACCTCTATGTGTGGATGTGCAAGGGCGGAACTCCGGGTCCTGGCTTTACTTGCTATCCATTGCCCGGTCCCAGCAGTGGCTTAGATTATGACCAGTACACAACCTTCGTTAACATGGAGGCCGATCCCGAGAACACTACTGCCGACGAAGGCGTTTACACCACCCAGTTTGCTGTGGATGCTGCAACTCATTTCGTGTACTT
>CAMJZF010000123.1 GCA_946410125.1 uncultured Prevotellaceae bacterium
TTTTTTCATGGCGGCTATATCTTTAATGTTCATTTGGGCGCGAAGTTACTGCCTTTGGTGCAGGACTTCAACATTAAAAAAGACTGGCAAACGACAGACAAAAGACTGGCAAAATACAGAAAAAGACAGTCGACAGACAAACGACAGTCGACAGACTTGGTCACGCGGGCGCGCATATATAATAATGTGTAACACAACTGATGTGAGCCAGACATTACTATATATTAAGGGAAAAGGGAAGTGAGGAGAGGAAAGTGGGGAGAGGAAAGTGGGGAGAGGGAAGAAAAAAACGTCTCGCTTCCCTTCTTTTTTAAGGAAAGCGAGACGCTATGCATTAGTGTACTAAAATACTACAAGAAATTAGAACAATGACATTTGATTCTTGTCATCTTCGCCGTCGGTTGAGCCAGTGAACTCAATGCCATCATCAAGATCATTAAGGATGGGATTCTCCGATTCCTTTGCTTGAAGTTGCTTCTTGAGATCTGCAATCTCCTTCTTGAGATTTTCATTCTCAAGCTTCATAGCATCATCAACCTTGCTGTCGCCAGCGTTGGCCAACTGCATCTTAAGACTTGCAATCTCTTCATCCTTACGTTGCTTGAGTTGTTCAAACTTATCAATTTCGGCAACCAGTTGCTCGGCTTGAGCAAGTTCTTCGTTAGCTTTTTCAAGTTCCTCATTAGCTTGGTCTAACCTGCGATGCAACCAGGCAACCTGAGCTGCGAGGTTGTCGATTTCGGCATCCTTTTCCTGGAGTAAAGCTGCATTGTCACCTTCAACAACAGGCTTCTCGCCATTATCTTTAGCCTTGAGCTCGTCAACCTGTTTCTGCAATTGGGCTATTCTCTCCTTAGACTTTATCGCCTCATTGCGCTCCTTAGTCAACTCCTCGTTAAGCTTGAGTAATTCTTCCTTGGTCTTATCGTTGCTTTGTCCCTGTTCCTCATTCATCTGGAGCACCTTCATCTTGTTTTGCAGACTACGGTTCTCCATATCGGTCTTCTCCTTCTCGGTCATGAGCTGCTGCATCTTCATCTGCAAGTCGTTATAACGAGTGAGAGTACCCTTGCGTGAATTCTCGGTAGTTTTTATTTTCTCTTTCAGCTCCTCAATTTCGTCATAAGCCTTAAGTGCCTTATCATCGGTAGCCTTAAGTTTTTCAATAATCTCGGCCCTCTCCTTGTTCCATCGCTCGGCTGCACTATCAAGCACCTCCTTGCGCAAGTTTGACTCATAGTCACGGAACTGTGGTTTAAGAGTCTCGACTATAGCTCTTGTTTCGGCCTCGACATTAAGGTTGTTGATAATGTGAGGAGAAAGGTTGCCATTGATAATGTTCATAAGCCGCTTAAGGATATTGGGAGGCACGCCCTCTCCCTTGCTGTTGGCAAGCCCAGTCATGTCGACCTCCTGACGAGGTAGTTCCACCCTGGTATAAGCAGGTTTTGGAGGCTGTTGCTCAGCAGCTTGTTGAGCATTAGCGTTCTCAGCATTCTCAGAAGTGTTTTTCGATTTCTTTTCATCATCATCCTTGCGCCAAGGGTTATCGTAGTTTCTCTTCTCAAAGTAGTCGAGATCGTCGACCCCTTCTCCAAAGTCGCCCAGGCCAAGAACCTTTTTCAATGCATTGTTAAAACTCATAATACTATATCTTTTAATTTAATTTTAAGTCTTTTTGAAAAACAGTGCAAATATTTTGCGACTGCAAAGTTAAATATTTTCCATTAAACTTTTATCAAACAAATCAATCTAAATTACATTAATTGCAAAATTTGCAAAAAAACAAACATTTTTATTCACACAAAATATTTTATAATCATGAAAAAGACAATTTTGATAGCATTGATGGCCGTGGTAGCCACATCAGCAGTAATGACAGCGCAAGACACCGACCAACGCAGCGAGCGCCGAGGTTCCAACCCTGAAAAGCGCATTGAGAAACAGGTAAAACGCTTAGATAAGAAGTTGCAACTCAGTGAGGAACAGAAACAGCAGATGAAGGAATTCTACGGTGAGTTTGACAAAGCTCAAAAGGCCCGCATGGAACAGGCAAAGCGTGCCGAGATGAAAGACCGCGAAGTCCTTAACAACAAAATCAAGTCGATACTTACCGAGGAGCAAAAAGCAAAGTTCGACGAGATGAAAGATAAGGAGAAAGAAATGTTGAAGAAAGGTGGTGATGACCATCGCCGCGGGAAATTCGGCCGAGGACCTGGCCGCGGAGGCAAGAACCACATGAGACACGGTTCGCACGGCATGGGGCAGCAAGGCGACAATATGGAATTTGAATAAGCTTAAATCGATTTTAGTTAATTGTAAGGCTAATAGAATATAGCAGTAGGGTGTGTCAAAGAAATGGCACACCCTAAATTATGGAAGGATTTCGAGCCTTTTGACCTCTTCGAGGTTATGACCAGGAGTTTCGCGACAGCTTCTTATTCCCCAATCATTGTGGGGAGGGAATGACAAAAGCAGGCCCTTGTGAAGATGGAGGCCATTTTTTTATAATTTTAAGTTTTGAATGACATAAAAGGGCTGAGAAATTGTTGTATCTTTGTACCTATAACATAGAACCAGAAAGAGATGACCGACTTTGCAGCAATAGATTTTGAGACAGCTAACCGAGAACGCAGTTCGGTGTGTTCGGTTGGAGTAGTCATTGTGAGAGAGGGCGAATTTGTCGACTCGTTCTACTCTCTCATTCAGCCCGAGCCCAACTATTACAGCTACTGGTGCACGAGAGTGCATGGTCTGTGCTGCAACGACACCGACGATGCTCCAATCTTCCCTGCTGTGTGGTCAAAGATAGCTCCCATGATAAAAGGGTTGCCACTCGTTGCCCACAACAGCGCCTTTGACGAAGGCTGCCTGCGTGCCGTGTTCCGCTGCTACCAGATGGATTATCCTGAATACCTTTTTCTCGACACCCTGCGTGCCGCACGCCACAAACTTCCTCATCTCCCCAACCATCAGCTGCACACAGTAGCTGCCGCCTTAGGCTACGACTTAAAGCGACACCACCATGCCCTTGCCGATGCCGAGGCGTGTGCCTGGATAGCAAGGGAGATAATCTAACAATGTTTTTTACAACAGCTCAGGGAGCTGGAAGAGGCGGTTGCCGTTAGAGCCCTTGATGAGGATGTAATAACCATTGACGGGCTCGGCTTTAAGGGCTTCTTTCACGGCTTCAACATCGGGGAACTTGCGATAGTCGCAGTCGATGTCGTTGAACTCCTCACCCACGAGCCACACTTGGTTGAAAGCGCACTCCTTGAGGCGGTTGACCATCGCCATGTGCTCCTCGCGACTGCTTGCTCCCAGTTCGCGCATCTCGCCCAGAATAGCCATCTTGGGCAAAACTTGCATTAACGAGAAGTTGTCGAGAGCAGCAGCCATCGATGTGGGGTTGGCATTGTAGGCATCAACGATAAGGTGATTACGACCCGTCTCGGTTAGCTGCGAGCGGTTGTTGGACGGCACATAATTCTCTATTGCCTTGCAGATGCTTGATGGCTCAACATTAAAATGAAGCCCCACTGTAACAGCGGCAAGCACGTTGTCGATGTTGTAACTGCCAATGAGGTGAGTTGCCACCTGGTGCCACTGGCCGCAAGCATTCCAGCGCAGCCTGAGGAAAGGATCGCACGACACCACTTCGCCTATCACGCACTGCCCTTGGCACTCGGAACCCTGGCAATAGTGAACCGCCTGCACATTGGCGGGCAGGATGTTCATGAGCAGCTCATTGCCGGCATTGACAAAGATCACGCTGCCATCGCGTGTGGCGAGGTTATCATATAGTTCGCCCTTGGTCTTGACCACACCTTCGAGCGAGCCAAACCCTTGCAGGTGAGCCTTGCCCACGTTGGTGATAAGTCCACAAGTGGGCTCGGCAGTCTCGGCAAGCGTCTTGATGTCGCCAGGATGACTTGCCCCCATTTCCACCACGGCAATCTCGTGTTCGGGGCTGAGGCGCAGCAGCGTCTTGGGCACGCCCACGTCGTTGTTGAAGTTGCCCTCGGTCGCCATTACATTATACTTCTGGGCAAGCACCGTGCGCACCAGCTCCTTGGTAGTTGTCTTGCCATTAGTACCGGTTATGCCCACTACAGGGATATTGAATTGGCGGCGATGCTCACGCGCCAGGTCCTTAAAAGCCTGCAACGTGTCAGGGACAAGCACCATGCTCTTATCCTCGATGGGTGCTGCCATGAAATCCTTATAGACCTTCTTGTCGTCGACCACAGCAAGAGCGCAGCCCTTCTCTAATGCCTGAACGGCAAACTTGTTCCCATCGAACGACTCTCCCTTGAGAGCGATGAAAATGCTCCCTTGTGGGCAGTCGCGGCTGTCGGTGGTTACTACGGGATGTTGCTTATAGAATGAGTATATCTCTTTGATTTCCATAATAAACGTGTTTTTTGCTGGCACAAAGTTACACATTATCGTTAAAACTTAGTGTTCTTAGGTTGAAAAAAATGAGTAACTCCCCATGAAAGCCCTTGTGGATGCTGTTCTTGGGGAGTTGTTATAAGTTTAACCCAAATGGGTCGTCGGTCACTAAAGGACAGAACCTTGACGAGAGATTTTACTTCTCGACCTTCTTGGTGGTTTTCTTAGTTGCTGCCTTCTTGGCTACGGCTTTCTTCGCTTGTTCTGTCTTCTTGGCTACAGCCTTCTTCGCCGGTTCAGCCTTCTTGGCTACGGCTTTCTTC
>CAMJZF010000124.1 GCA_946410125.1 uncultured Prevotellaceae bacterium
TATTGCTACGCACATGTCTTCTTCCCATGTGCTTAAGTCATACTCATAGGTGACTACTTCGCTGCCGGTGATGATGTCGTCGCTCAAAGCGATGAAATCGGCAAGGCTCGTGTAACTGGCGGGGGCGGCATAGACCTTAAACACCTCGGCGGCATAGTTGGGGTCGCGGCCCCAAGCGTCAAACTTTACCCGGCTGCCGGCGGCAAGGGCGGGTGAAATAAGCCAGTTGTCGGGAGTGAGGGGCGAATAGGTAGCATTGTCATAGCTCTGCGATATCATGGCATGCCCGGCATCGCCCAGGTCGGCAACTTCCCAGTTGTGGTCGTCGTTGTCATTGTCGATGGCGACCCAGCCGGCAAGTGATTCTTCGGTCTCGAAGTCATAAACTATAGGTGTTGCTCCAGTGTATTGATGGTTGAGCTTGTGCCGCCCGTTGCTGTTGCCGTCGGGCATCGTCTTGCCGTCACTGGCATGAAGGCTCATTGCCATCAACATTGATGCAAGCAATATTAATAAGGTGTAGTGTGTCCTCATAATTCCGTTTTTGAACTTGAGTAAATTCAATAATTTGTAATCCAGTGGCAAATATAACCATTTTTCCTTTATCTTAGCTTATGAGATAAAACTTTTGCTCAGGATTATGAAGTTGGGGTTTTAGTATCTTGAGAAGTTTTGTAAACCACGTGACGGAATTAAGCTTAACCGCAACCTAATTTATCTAAATCTAACAGATAATTAATTTGCTTAGAATCAACATCTTAAATGATGCTTGATTTTGTTATGATTTGTTGGATTTCTCACGTGAAGCGTGACTAAAATAGCTGTTTTGCACCCGCCCCGCTCCCAGGCTAATTGAGCAGGTAATTGTAAATGGCGGTAAGGTCTTCGCTCGTAACAATGCCGTCGCCATTCACGTCGGCACTGAAGCGATAACGGGGATCATTGTTTAAAAGATAGTTGTAGACCGCTGTCGCGTCGGCCGAGGTAACGGTGCCGTCCATGTTCACGTCGGCAGGGCTGTTCCACCGCGCGTTGAGCCAAGCGGCTTTCTTGGCGATGACGTCAAGATATTCCTGAGGCTTGTCGGGGGTGTGTGAACTGGCGTAGAGGGGCCACCGCTGGCGGTCTTGCTCTTCGGCACCGGCCACCAGCTCACGCCATTGCCACGCGTGTTGTGTAATCTTGTCGAGATACTGTTTTGTGCAAAACTCAAGCCAGGCAGTCTTTACCTCTTGCTGGAAACGGGGAAACTTGAGCAGTTCCTTGATCCACAGGAACGAAAAGGACGTGTTGTAGTCAAAGATAAAGTGGTCGCTGGTGGTCGACTCTTGGTAATAGCTGTTGTCGAAGTCCCACACGGGACCAAATTTCAGCTTCTCGGCAGCTCCGCGCTCTTTGTGCATGAACAGGCTTCCCGAGAAGGATTCTACGTTCTCAAGCACCTCATGTATGACATAAAACCGGGCAACGGTATGTATGTCAAGATATTGCTCCCAGCCTTGGTCGTCTTTGTCGGCTACATAGATTTTGCTGTCTGCATTGGCAAGGAAGTCGTGGATGTAGGTGCGTTGCTGTTGTGATAATTCCTCGGGCGACTGCGACATGATTCTGAATTTGGTGTTCCGCGGGTCGTTGTTCTGGTATTGTTCTATAACGGCGACGCCGTCGTTGCCAAGTTCTAAAAGCCACCCGCCGGTGATGAGTTCGGCATCGGTTTCCATGTCGGCTTGCTCTTCAATCTCTACTCTGCCACCCTCTACCCTGATTTTTTCGCACAGGAAGTAAAGGCCTTCATACTCGCCGTTGAGTATCAGCTCCACGGGGGTCTCGGTGGGGGTGTACGACATGCCATAGAGTTTGCTCAGCTCAAAGCCCGTGGTGTTGCGCAGGTAACCGCTAAAGTCCTCGCTGTGAGCGAGTAGTATGAAGTGGCGGCTTTTGTCTAATCCTAATGGTGATTGCTTGGTGGCAAACTTCACCTTATAGGGTTTCTTGTTGGAATGCGACCAAGTCCAGTTGCCTCGCCCTTTCACTTCTATGGGCAGGGGCTCGGCGCTCGTCCCAAGTGGCGAGATGGGGTCTTCAATCCACAGGGTGCCGTTGATGTAGTACTCTTTGCTGGAGATTGTTGCCGAGTTCTCGGTGTTGAGGTGAACAATCGGGAGGGTCCCCGACGGGCTGGCGTTGTAACTGTATTCCGGGCGCCAATATCCGTCGCTCATGTTGGCGTTGTTGAGGGGGAAGAACACCCAGTTGCATGTGTAGTCGGTGATACCGGTCGTGGACTTTAGCGTGGTGCGCCTTATTTTTCCTTCATTGGAGTGCCTGAGGCTGTCGAGGAAGACGTTGAGCTTTACGTCATAGGTGCCTGCCGCAACGCTGCTCTCTACAAAAATGAAGTAGTCGAGGTCAGTAAGGTCCTCGTCAATGCTCACTTTCCACCAGTTGTGCTGTGGCTCGGGGGTCATGTCAAAGACTCTGGTGAAGGGCCTGGTGACATTGCCCACAATCATTTTCACGTTTAGGTAATTGAGGCGGCTGTTGTCGAAATAGTAGTCGCCGGCTCTGAAATTGAGCGCAAGGCAATTGCTGGCGCACAAGAGCGTCAGCAGCAGCGTTGTGGCAATTTTGCCTATGTGGCGACAACTTTTCATAGCCTGCAAAAGTAGTGTTTTTTAGTTTCTGTTGCAAGATTGTTGGATAATGTCGTGGATTATTTGTAACTTTGCGCTATATAGTCTTACATTATCCATTTTTAAAACGTAATAAAATGAAATTTCGTATTTTCTCGGCATTGGCACTGGCGGTGACAATGTTTCAGGCTTGGGCACAGGTTGATGAATCTACCCCGCAGGGGCGTCAGCGCATGTCGTGCACGAGCATAATGGTGGGGAAGAACGCCAGCACCGACGGCTCGGTCATTACTTCTCACACTTGCGACTCGTGGTATCGCACTTGGATGACGATGACTCCGGCTCGTGATTATGAGCGCGACACGGTAACCGCCATCTATGAGGGACGCATGCACACTCAAAGCCCAACCGACAGCACTAAGCTATATGTCAAGGGGGTGATTCCGCAGGTGAGACACACCTATCGCTTTCTCGACACTGCCTATCCTTGCCTTAACGAGAAGCAGGTGGCAATGGGCGAGACTACCATTGGCGGACGTGACACCTTGCGCAACAAGGCGGGCATGTTCTACATCGAGGAGTTGCAGCGCATAGCTCTCGAGCGATGTGCCACGGCTCGCGAGGCAATAGCAATGATGGGCAGCCTGGCCGAGAAGTACGGATATTGCGACAGCGGCGAGTGCCTTACCGTTGCCGACCCTAACGAGGTGTGGATATTTGAGATTTTCGGAGCTGGCCCCAAGAAGGTTGGTGCCGTATGGGCGGCTGTGCGCATTCCCGATGATGAGATTGCCGTTTCGGCCAATATTTCTCGCATTGGCACTCTTGACCTCAACGACAAGGATCACTATATGGCGTCGGCCAATGTCAAGGATGTTGCGCGTCAGCTCAAGCTTTGGGACGGTAAGGAGGAATTCAATTTCTTTAAGGCTTATAGCGGTGAAAACTATTTCAAGGAAAAGAAAAATTATAGCGTGCGCGAGCATTATATCATGAATGCTTTGGCTCCTTCGCTCAACCTTAGCGACACCGTGGCTTGGCTGCCGCTTAGCATCAAGCCCGACAAGAAGGTGAGCCCCGAACAGGTGATGCAGTTGCTGGGAAGCTATTACGAGGGAACCGACAAGAACCTGAGCGGTCGTCATCTCATTCCTAACCCCAAGCGCAAGGACAAAAAAGGCAATCTGGTTGAAAATGAACCCGATAGCATCGTTTCTCCGTTCAGCAATCCATGGATGCGCCCCGACGAGATTAACATGTATTATGCCATGGGCGACTCGGCAATGAAGAACATTCGCACTGTCAGTGTCTCGTGGTGTGCCTATAGCACTGTGATTCAGCTGCGCTCATGGTTGCCCAACGAGGTGGGCGGCGTGGCTTGGGTTGCTCTCGACAACCCGGGGGAGAGTCCGCGATTCCCAATTTTTGCAGGTACTACCGAGTTGCCTAAGATGCTGCAGGTGTGCGGTCAGCACAGCGACCGCGACGATGCCGCTTTATGGCATTTCCGAAAACCTAACCGTCTGGCAACGGTGCGGTGGGGAAAATACCGCAAGCTCTTGGAGCCACAGCGCGACTATTTCGTGGCTAAAGGGCAGCGTGAACTTTCTTTTTTGGAACAAACGTGGCAAAAACTTAATGCCAACGACCCCAAGGAGGCGCTGACGATGCTTAACGGATATGTCGCCGACTTCTTTGGCGCAACAATAAACCGTTGGGACGAACTGGCTCGCACCATTTGGTACCAGTCCTGGACTGGATTCTAAGAAATAGGGTGATCAACACAACTAAGTTTTTTGGGCAACAAGCATCTTATCCTATGTGCTTGTTGTTATATCCGTGCCCTGCTGGCGCCAGCTGTGTTGTGTCGGCTGTGTTGTGCCAGTAGTACTACACCTTATTATAAATGATGCCTCGCCGGCACCAGTAGTGCTACACCTTATTATATATACTCACGCGTGACCAGTTCTGACCACTGTCTTTTGCATGTCTTTTGTTTG
>CAMJZF010000125.1 GCA_946410125.1 uncultured Prevotellaceae bacterium
CAAACTCATGGCCATGGCACGCGCAGCGCACCACCTCGCCATTTTTGAGAAGCGCCACGCCAGCCATCGAGGCTATCACGCCGGTGACCTTCTCGCCAGCGGTGACAATAGCGCGAATCGTGGGCCGCAAGCCGAAGAACTCTTCAAGATCGACAGTTTGGACAATGTCGAGAAACTTGTCGCTGGTGTTGTCCTTGAGACGTCGCAACCGGGTGGCGATGCCCCGAAATCAAGGACTCCTTGACCACCATAAGTTTGAATGAACTTTTTGGTACTTAATAGCCGTGAAAAAACTGTCTTCTAAAAAAAAGTGCCCTGCACATTGAAGCCGGGCACTCTATTGTTAGATGATTATTGTCTCGTAAAAAAACTGTTTAGTTCCCGAGCAAGATGTCATAGACAAAAGTCACATCGGCACTTGTCACGTAGCCGTCACCATTAACGTCGGCAGTAGCCTTAAACTGGTAGTCGGTGCCAAGCAGCACGTCGTAGATGGCAGTAACGTCGGCACTGGTCACGTAGCCGTCGCCGTTAACGTCGCCAGGCACGGTGATAATGCTTGGGTCGTAAAGATTGGTGAGCACCTGCGACGTGCCGCTTCCCACCAGCGAGGTGTTAAGCTTAAGGTAGGCATAACCGCGATAGAATGTGGCAGTCGTTATCTTGTTGAAAACAGGCGCATTGTAGTTTAGCATAAAGTAGCTCAAGGCACTGTTGGAAGTCACCGTATTGCTTCCCGAAGTCACACTCTCCATCATGCTTGAAGCCGAAGGAGTGGTCGAGGGATAACCCAGGCGGTAGTAGGTGCCGTTGGCCTGACCGTGCACCACGGCTCCCGTGGTGGCTGGCAGGCGTAGCAATGTGTTGAGTTGAGCCATGTTTTGCGACTTGTTATAAGATGAAACCACATAGGCCTCAACGAGCGTGTTGTTGAAATCGATGTCTTTCACGCAGCTAAACGACTGCCACTCGCTGTCGAGAAGCAAGTGGGGATACACCCTGCTGCCGTTGAAGTTGTTGGTATTAATAAAGTCGCCCAGGCGACGGTAGTCAACCCACAGCTTGAAGTCGCTGGCATTGTTGTTGAAGAAGTGTTGCCCCACCGTGATGGAGTTCTTTCGGTCGATGTGTGGCAAGAAGAGCTCATGCAAGCTCGTACAACCGCTAAACGCATACTGGCCAATGTAGCTTACAGTTGTGGGAATAAAGCCTGTGCTGGGATTGCTGCCACTGCTCTGCTGGCAGCTGCTAAGCGAGCTGTTCATGAATGCAAAGGCTCCAATGGTCTTGAGCGTGGGGGTGAAATAGACGGTTTTGAGCGATGTGGAGCCAAAGAAGCAGCTCTCGCCAATCGATGTGCAGTTGTAGGTGCGGCCATACTGGTCCTGCTTTCCGTTGCCGGCAGTGATTGATGTCTTGGTATTGAGCACCTTGGGATTGTAAACCATCTCGCAGGTGCCAGTGCTGCTGCCGCTCGCTGCCGTTGTCACAGTGTATTTGAGGCCATCGCTCGTGTTGGTGAAGTCATAGCCTCCCTCTTTAACCGAATGATCGGCATTAACGCCAAATTGTGACCAAGCCGATGTGTAGCTGCCCACATACCCCACCGGAACATACAAGGCACCGGTGACGCGAGGCAAGCTGCTGGTGTAAAAACTCTGTGTCGTGTTGCCGTTAATGGTAGGGGGTGTCTTTCGGTTGACCACCAGCTCAAGCAGGGTGTTGTAAGCATACTGATCATATTTATAATGTATCGAAGTTGTGGTGGCTGGGAACACGATGCGAGTGGCATTGCATGTCAGGGCCTCCTCCTCAACGGTGGTGAAGCCATAGGGCAGCTCAATGTCGGTGAGCTTAGTGTTGTATAACGCAAATTTCTTTAAGGTCTTCAGGGCAGCCGGGAATTTCATCGTGGTCAAAGCCGAGCAGTAGTAGAACGCGTTTTCGGGAATTGTCGTCAGTGTGGCCTTGGCATTGATGTTAACGCTGGTGAGCGACCGGCACTGAGCAAAAGCCCCCATTCCCATCGAGCTGAGCGAAGTGCCACAGCTAAAGCTCTTTATCGCCGAGTTGTAGAAGCTGCGAATGCCCACTTTTTTCAGATAATCGAGCGACAGCGATGCCGACAGGCTGGAAGTGTTCATAAACGCCGAGTCGCGAATTTCCTCCACGCGGGTGAAGGTGAAATTGCTCAGCGAGGTGCTGTAGAAGGCACGGGGAAAGATGCGCTTGACGAAACTGCCACTCGACACGTTAATGGTCCCTGAGAGCCCCTCAAAGGCACTGCGCCCAATCTCCACCGGGTCGTAGTACTTGCCGTTGATGATAACTGCCGAAGGGATGCTGGTCGAAGTTTTGCCACGCACCAGTCGGGCATTGCCGTCGCGCGAGTAGCCGGCATAATTGGTGTGTGACGCCTTGTCAATCACCGTCCAGGTGTAGCCGTTGCTGTCCATGTGGTCCCACACGTTGGTGTGGTCGAGATTACCCTTTTGTATCTGAAACCATTTCCAGTAGGTGGCGCTGGAGTAGGCCGAGTAAGCGTCTCGTGGCACATAGAGCTTGATGCTTTCGGGGCTCTCGCCAAAGACATTGATCACCGATGGTGGGGTGACAAGGTTAAGGTACACGGTATTTATGTTATTACTATTACGGAAGGCAGTTTGGTTGAGAGTGGTGACCGACGACGGAATCCTGACCGAACGCAGGTTAGTGCAGCTGGCAAAGGCTCGAAGGCCTATTTGCTCTACTCCATAGGGTAGATATAGGTTGACGATAGTCTTGTTGCCTTCTACGGCATAGCTCTGAATGTAGCGCAGGCTGGTAGCGAAACCTGTGTTTTGTGGGCCATAGTTGCTGCAGTTCCAAGCGGCAGGCACCTGAATAAGGTACATGTAATTATAATTGTAAAGGCAGCCGTTGTAGGCGGAATAGTACTCATTGCTGCTATCGACGGTGATAGTGGTGAGGTTAGGGCAACTAAAGAATGGCGCGTTGCCTATAAACTTCACGCTCTCAGGAATATTGGCTGTTGTAAGTGCCGTTTTTTCAAAGGCATAGCTACCTATATACACTACCGCGTTAGGTCCATCTTCGTTGGCCTTGTACAGCTTGAGTGTTGACAGATTGGAACATTCGCTAAAGGCATTCATCATGATGCTGTCCGCAGCAAGATAGGCACTTTTCAGGTTGGTGCATTTGGCAAAAGCCGCAAGGCCAATTTTATCAGCCATAGTGTAGTAGTTGGTGACAGCAGTCACGCTTGTGTTTCCAAGAAAAGCACTGTCGGCAACCGCTATAAGCCTGTAGTTGCCTGGTGAGTTAACCATGGTAGCGGGATTAACGAATTGATCCAGGGTAACGATGCCGTTGTTGGTGGGATTACCGCCCACCATGATGCATTGAGAGTTGGTGCCCTGGTAGGGGATGCCGTTCTTGATAACGTAGGCTATGCCCTGTTTCTTGAAGTCGTAGGCATAAGTGTTGTTGCGCTCGATATTGTCGCCAAA
Source organism: uncultured Prevotellaceae bacterium (assembly GCA_946410125.1). Classification (GTDB taxonomy): domain Bacteria; phylum Bacteroidota; class Bacteroidia; order Bacteroidales; family Muribaculaceae; genus Sodaliphilus. The sequence goes on from CAMJZF010000125.1 coordinate 3,510, forward strand.
GGTTCCTCCCCAGGTGGCGTTGTTTTTCAGTGCGTTGGCACCTCGGTTAGTTGCGGTATAGACCCAAGTGTCGTCGGGAATGCCAACAAATGCATAGTTTTGAACATAGGGGGGCACGTCACCGGCATAAGCAAGCCTTGTAAGCGAGGAGCAGTACCTGAAGGCGGCCTGTGCTATCAGGCTTATCGAGCTTGGCATGATAACTTGTTTAAGAGACGTGCAGTTCTCAAATGCACTTGCCTGAATTATTCTTACTCCATAATCAATGTAAGCTCGAGTAATCTTATTGTTATTCTTGAAAGCGCTGGCCTTGATTATGTCTACACGGCATTTCTTGCCACTGTAGTCTACATAGCCAGGGATATACATGTAGCCCGAGTAGTTAGGGTCGACAAGGCCATTCAGTGTGGCGGTGCTCTCACCACTGGTGCGAAGCGTGAGGTCATATTTGAAATCGCCAATGGTCACATTGCTATAAGAGGTGTCGGCGTGACTTGCCATTGCAAGCATGGCAGCAAGCAGGAAAAACAGTTGACGTTTCATTTCTATACGATTTTAGGGTTAGGTATTCTATTTATATAATCACATCAGCAAATCGCGGTTACGATTTTTCGCAAAGTTAATCAAAATTATTTAAACATCAAACTTTTACACACATTTTTTAATAATCAATTTGTTATAACCTTGTACTTATTGGGTCGCTGCGCTTAAAAATCGCGTGGGACAGTGGTAGCCCCCTCTCAATCTCCCCCTCAAGGGGAGAGGCTGGCTACGCAACGGTGTTTTACATAAATTACCATGAATTGACCACAAATTATCATAAATAATATACATCAGCTCCCTCTAAATCTTCCCCTCAATGGGAGAGGCTGCTGTCGCGGAAACCCTTGGGACAGATGGGACAGGTGGGACAGGAGGATAGGCT
>CAMJZF010000126.1 GCA_946410125.1 uncultured Prevotellaceae bacterium
CTCTGCCAATTCTTTTGATTTGAGAAGATACTTATATGCTACTTCGGTGTTCTGAAAATAATCATAATTAATATATCCCACATAGCTTGTTGCCCTAATGCATTGTTGTAGTTCCTCGCTTTTAAGGTTTTCGTTGTAGCGGTTGGCTATGATTGAATAACATAACAACCCGCTGTCGGGCATGTTCTTGATATTCATAAAGTCATTGCCCATCTTCATGAGAGTGGCTGTAGGGAGTTTCTCCCACCTAAAGCGGTTGGTCAGGAAGTTTATGTCCTCGGCCATAGTGACTATAGAGCATATTAACACAAACATGCTCACTACCAGATACCTTATGTTATTTTTATGGCTCATTATTCACTAACTTCTCGGCTTGGGCGAGGGTTTCGGGCTTGCCGACGTCGAGCCAGTTGTAGGGGGTGTGCTGCACATGTCCTTTGATGAGGTGGGCTTGGCACTGGTCAACATAGAAGGACGTGATGGAAAATTTAGCCTGTCCTTGTGAATACTGCTCCAGAGGCTTGAAGATGCTTGGCGAAATCACATGGATGCCTCCAAAAGCCAGCTCGTGTAATCCCTCATGATGAACAAAGGTGGCAGGTCGGGTCTCACCAGTCGACTTGTTGATCCATCCCTGCAGCCGGTAGTCATCGTCAAAGACGAAGTAGCGGCTCGTTACTCGGTCTTTTACAAGCACGGTTGCCATGGCGCCACTGTCGAGATGGCTCTGGTACATGGCATTGAGGTCGATGTCGGTCAAGATGTCGGCATTGTGCACAAGGAAAGGCTCATCACCGTCGAGGAAGTGGCGGGCTTTGAGAATTCCGCCACCGGTGTCGAGCAGCATGTCACGCTCGTCGCTGACGTGGATGTTAAGTCCAAAATTATTGTTGTGCTCAAGAAATTCAATAATCTTCTCGCCAAAGTGGTGGATGTTGACAGTGATGTCGTCAAATCCTGCCGCAGCGAGCTTGGTAATCACTCGCTCAAGCATTGTCTTGCCGCCAATCTCCACGAGGGCCTTGGGGCGGTCGTTGGTTAAAGGACGCAGCCGGGTTCCGAGTCCGGCTGCAAATATCATCGCTTTCATTCCTCCACGGGATTGAAGGTGCGGTCGTGTCCGCTCTGCTCACGGTGGGAGAGCTCGACGCGCACGTTGAATTTCTTGTAGATGTGCTCTGCCAGGTGCTGTGCGGCATATACCGAGCGGTGCTGGCCGCCAGTACAGCCAAAGCAAACCATGAGGTCGGTGAAGTTGCGCTTCTTGTAACGCTCAACCGACTCGTCGACCATGGCATAGACGTGAACGAGCCACTGGTCGATGGTGCTTTCCTTCTGCAGGAACTTGATAACGTTGTCGTCAAGGCCGGTGAAAGCTTTGTACTTGTCGTACTTGCCAGGGTTATTCAGTGCGCGGCAGTCAAACACGTAGCCGCCGCCGTTGCCCGATGGGTCGTGTGGAATACCCTTCTTGTAGGCAAAGCTCATAACCCTCACGGTGAGCGATTTCTCCTCGCTGGTGAAGTCTTTCATGTTCACCAGTTCATTGATTATTTCGCTCAAGTAGGGGTAGTTGTCGAATGAGCTGGCAGTCACCAGCCGGCGCAGGTTGGCGATGGCTGGCACGATGCTGTTTTTCATGAAGTCGGGTTTTTTCTCAAAGTAGCCGCGGAAACCGTAGGCACCCAGCACTTGAAGCGTGCGGAAGAGGACAAAGAGCCGCAGGTTGTCGAAGAATTGTTTCTCGTCAAGGTCGGGCTTGTAGGTCTTGAGCTGTTCAAGGTAGGCTTGGATGAGGTCTTTCTTTAGGTCTTCGGGATACTTGGCACGCGATTGCCATACAAACGATGCCACGTCGTAGTAGTAAGGTCCACGGCGCCCGCCCTGGAAATCAATGTAGGCGAGGCGGCAGTCGGCAGGATGCTCGGTGTCGCCCACGAGCATTACATTTCGGGACTGGAAGTCGCGATACATGAAAGTGTCGCTTGGAACCGACAGCAGGTCGCTGGTGAGGCGCTCGAAGTCGTTTTCCAGCTTGTTCTCGTTGAAAATAACGCCAGTAGCTTTGAGGAAGCAATACTTGAAGTAGTTCAAGTCCCACTTGATGGAGCGCTCGTCAAAGCACTGTGCAGGATAGCACTTGGTGTAGTCAAAGCCCTTAGTGCCACGGAACTGAATGTCGCACAGGTCGCGCATGGTGCGTCGCAGGAGGTCTTTTTCCTCGCTGGTAAAGGCGTGGGTGATGCTGCTGCGGCGTATTTTGTTCCATAGGATGTTTTCGGGCTTGCCACCCAGGTCTTCCTGAATGTAGGCCATGTGGTCGTCGGTGACTCCATAGACTGTGGGCACCGACAGCCCTTGAGCCTTGAAGTGGTTGGCCATATAGATGAAGGCTTCGTTTTCCTCGCGCGACTCACCAATTACTCCCACTATCGACTTGTCGCCCGACAGTCGATAATAACGGCGGTTGGATCCCGCCTTGTCCATTAGTTTTATCTCGGTAGGCTCGCTGCCAACGTATTGCTTGTATAATTGTATTAAACTCTCTTGAGAATTCATGTCTGGTTGATTTTTTGATAAGTTTTGTTTAGGCCGGCAAAGTTAGTTATTAGTCGATGATATTTCAAGAAAAACGGCTAAAATTCGCTTGTGAAGTGGAATTTTATCTTTGGAAAATCTTGTTGAGCCATTTGCAGGACGTAGCCCGAGTCGGCAAGGAACACGTCGCGGCCTTCGGTGTCTAATGCCATGAATTGATGCTTGCGGTGCTTGAAGGCTTCAAGCGCTTCTTCATCGTCGCTCTCAATCCAGCAGGCTTTGTAAAGGCTGATGGGCTCCCATCGGCACTGTGCGTTATACTCATGCAGCAATCGGTATTGAATAACTTCAAATTGCAATTGCCCTACTGTTCCCACAATCTTGCGGTTGTTGAACTGGTTTACAAAGAGTTGTGCCACGCCCTCGTCCATGAGCTGGGCTATGCCTTTATTCAACTGCTTGGTCTTCATGGGGTCGGTGTTCTCAATGTATTTGAACATTTCGGGCGAGAAACTGGGGAGCCCCTTGAAGTGTAGGTTTTCACCTTCGGTAAGGGTGTCGCCAATCTTGAAGATGCTGCCACTGTCGGGAAGGCCTATCACGTCGCCGGGAAATGCCTCGTCAACCACGTCTTTGCGCTGAGCCATGAAAGCCGTTGGTGCCGAGAAGCGGTAGCTCTTGCCACTGCGCACGTGCAGGTAGGTAGAGTTGCGGTGGAACACGCCGGAGCATATTTTCACAAAGGCAATGCAGCTGCGGTGGTTGGGGTCCATGTTGGCTTGAATCTTGAACACGAAGCTGGTGAATTTTTCCTCCGATGGCTCAACCTGGCGCTCGATAGCTTGAACAGGCTTAGGCGAAGGAGCAATTTTAATGAAGCAGTCGAGCAACTCTTTCACACCAAATGTGTTAAGTGCCGAGCCAAAGAATACCGGTGCCACCTGTGCCGACAGATAATCGGCCGGGTCAAATTCGGGATAAACGCCATCAACAAGTTCTATGTCGTCGCGCAGTTTCTTGGCATCGTTGGCACCCACTTGCCTGTCAATCTCGGGAGAGTTGATGTCGTCAATCTCCACTCGCTCGGTAACATGTTGCTTGTCGGGCTTGAACAGGTCAAGGCTCTGCTCATAGATATTGTAAACGCCTTTAAATCTCGCGCCTATGTTGATGGGCCATGTGAGTGGTCGAACCGAAATCTTGAGCTCTTGCTCCAGCTCATCGAGGATGTCGAACGGGTCGCGGCCCTCACGGTCGAGCTTGTTGACAAAGATGATAACCGGTGTGTTGCGCATGCGGCACACTTCCATGAGCTTGCGAGTTTGTGTCTCAACACCTTTAGCCACGTCAACGACAATGATGACGCTGTCGACCGCTGTAAGCGTGCGATAAGTGTCCTCGGCAAAGTCCTGGTGGCCTGGAGTGTCAAGGATGTTGATTTTATAGTCGTTGTAGTTGAAACCCATCACCGAAGTGGCTACCGAGATGCCCCTTTGTTTCTCGATGTCCATCCAGTCGCTGGTGGCTGTCTTTTTAATCTTGTTGGATTTTACGGCACCCGCCACATGAATGGCACCTCCAAAGAGCAATAGCTTCTCGGTTAATGTTGTCTTACCGGCATCGGGGTGGGAGATGATAGCAAATGTGCGTCGCTTTGTTATTTCGTCGTTGAAAGCCATTTTTTAGTTCTTAGTTATCAGTTCTTAGTTATCAGTTCTCAGTTGTCAGTTGTCAGTTTGATGAACTCGGTTTCTAAACAATTGTGCATTAAGCATTGTGCATTAAG
>CAMJZF010000127.1 GCA_946410125.1 uncultured Prevotellaceae bacterium
AAGGCGTTTACACCACCCAGTTTGCTGTGGATGCTGCAACTCATTTCGTGTACTTTGGCTTCCGTGCCGCCACTACCGAGAAGACCTACACAACCGGCTTGATGTATTTCAATCCTAACGACAAGAAGGTGTATAACTTCAACGGTAACGACGAGCGCATCTTGGGACTCTGCATCAACCCACGACTCACCAACCTGTTCTAGGTAGAAGTAGTTACTTCATAAAGTTTTGTATTTATCACCCCATTGCTATCACCAGCGGTGGGGTGATTTTTCTCTCGTGAGGGAACAATTTATTTAAATGTGCAATTTTAAGCGCCGTGTTTCAAAAAAACCGTTGAAAAGTTTTGCAGTTTAATTTCTTTTTATTTTCTTTGTAGGTTGTAAAGAAAATTTTAAACTAACAAAATTAATATCTAAAAAATCAGCAAAATGAAGAAATTTTTACTCACTCTCACATTGGTTGCTATTGCATGCTCAAGCGCGTCGGCTGCTGGCCTGCTGCTCAAGCGTGACCCCAATAGCTATGAGACCGTCAACGGCATTAGCATGCGCAGCTTGTGGCTGCTCGATCGCTTTCACTACGGCGTGAACGAGCTCCAGACTGACTATGCGTGGTGTAACACCAAGGCACGCACTGCCGTGTTGCAAGACGGCGTTGTGTATGTGGCCCGCAGCGAGGCAAAGCAGATTATTCGCCCCGCCGCCAGTGGCAACGGCAACGACACCATCATGGCAGCCGTGATATATCGCTTCGACGCTATGACCGGTGAAGAAATGGCCCCACTCGACGTTACCCTCAACGGTGAACCCTACGGCGTGTTCCTGGGCGTGAACTCCATAGGCAAAGACAACTTCGGCCATGTGTGGGTAGCACCCTACACCAGCGAGAAAACCGCCGAGGTGCCTCTGTATCAACTCAACACCACCAGTGGCGAGCTCACCCTCGTTGCAACCCTCAACAAGGGCGACGTGATAGCACGAACCGACTACCTCGACCTCGTGGGCGACATCACCCTTGAGCAGGCCGAGTGCAACGTGATGACCCCCGGCTCGCAGGTTCCCACCGTGTATGCCTGGCACAACGACCAGGGTGGCGATGCCGACACATGGGACGGATTCTTCAGCGGCGACCCCTACATGGACTTCGTGGAGATGTATCCCGAGAGCCAAACACAATGGGGCTATGCTCCTGCTTGCCGCTTCGTGCTTGGCGAAGATGAAGAATGGAAATATAGCGGCGAGTACTTCTACATCGACGGATTCACCACAGTGCCAGTTCTCTACATGAACGACGGCACTATCGTCGACGGCTTCGGCAGCCTCTCCCAAGAGGAAATGGAAGCCGACAGCCTGCTCATGCCCAAAGTAGGCACCAACGGCATTGCCGAGTTCACTCTTGCCGACCGCAACTTCATCTCTTACTCGATAGGCCAATATGACGCTCCCAACTCTTGCCAGGTTAACATATGCGAGCTTGGTGAGGGCATGGCATTCAGCGGCATGCAACGCTACTGGACTTTCCCTGCCGACGGCCAGGGTCAAACCAGCGACAGTGGTCTGCGCATCCACCCCATCACAGTCGACTACACTACCGAGGGCGGCAAGGATGCTGTGATGATTCTCGAGTACAAGTGCTACAACGGCATGGGCGTTTACATGGTGGGCGAAGGTGTCACCCCCGACGATCCAATCCAGACAGCTATTCCAGGCGACGTGGATGGCGACGGCCACGTGAGCAGTGTCGATGTCACAGCACTCTACAACTTCCTGCTCAATGGCGACACCAGTTCGCTTGTCAACGGCGATCAAGATGGCGACGGACACGTGAGCAGCGTCGACATCACATTTGTCTACAACATCTTACTCGGCAGCGAGTGATTGAGGCAATGCTAAAGGCTAAAGGCTAATTGCTAAAAAGGGAGGAGGCTTGGTGGTTTTCCTCCCTTCCTTGCTCTAACCCAAATCGGTCATTATACCGCAAAGGGTTTAAAAGTGATTATTACCAACTAAAACACCATAAAAAACTCATGAAGAAACTATTACTTATAGCAACAATGGCGGTAATGACCGCCATGGGAGCATGGGCTGTGACCGATGGTCAGACCTATGCCAAAGTTAACGGAATAGGGGTGAAAAACCTGTGGATGCTCGACCGTGTGCATGCAAGCCAAGCTTACCTTGCATCGCCAATATGCCACACCAATGCCCGCACAGCCACGATGACAGGCGGCGTGGTGTACGTGTCGCGCAGTCAAGAGAAACAGGTTATTATCCCCAATGCCGAGACTGGTAAGAACGACACAATTCTGCAAGGTGTGATTCACTGCTTCGACGCACTCACCGGCACTCCAACTAAAGACTTGGAGTTGACACTTAATGGTGCACCCTATGGTGTGTTTCTGGGCAACACCTGCATTGGCAGCGACAACTTCGGCCACATTTGGGTGGCCCCAATGACCAGCGCCGCAGCCATCGATATTCCCATCTATCAAGTCGACATCGAGAGCGGCGCAATGACCCTTATAACCAACATGAGCAAGGGCGAGGTGCCTTATCGCACCGACTACCTTGACCTCATTGGCGACCTTACCCTTGAGCAGGCCGAGTGCAACATCATGGCAGTGGGTCACGACAGCAACAATCCTGGCAAGCCCACCGTCTATCGCTGGCACAACGAGCAAGGCGGCGACATCGATACCTGGGAGGGTGGCTTCAGTGGCGACCCCTACATGGACTTCACAAGTTTCTATCCCGAGAGCAGGGTGGGATTTGCCATGGCTCCAGTAGTTAAAATGCTGCTCGGCGAGGATGACGACACTCGCTACAGCGGAGAATTCTTCTACATTGATGGCTCCGACGAGGGACCTGTGCTCTACTCGGTCGACGGCGACGTGATCGACAGTTTTGAAAATGTTCCCGAGGAATTGAGGCAAAGAAGCTATACCGCTAACGGCATGAACGAGTTCACTCTCGACGACCGCCATTTCTTCACCTACGTCCGTAGCGACATGAACGGCAACGGCAACGGATGCCAAATCAACGTGTGCGAGTTGGGCGAGGGCGACATGCTCGAGACAATGGAGAAATACTGGCAACTTCCTGCCGACAGCGTGGGCAAAATCAACGACAGTGGTCTGCGCGTTCATTGCATAGCAATAGAAAAAGGCTTTGACGACCAGGGCAACGAGGAAGTGACTCTGCTCACATTCAAGGCATTTAACGGCATGGGCGTGTACAAGATTGGCGCAGCAATTGAGCCTGATGAACCAGGCGCCATTCCTGGCGACGTGAACGGCGACGGCCACGTGAGCAGCGTTGACGTGACAGCACTCTACAACTATCTGCTCAACAGCGACGACAGTGATATCGTCAATGGTGACCAAGACGGCGACGGGCACATTTCAAGTGTCGACATAACTGTTGTCTACAACATATTATTAGGAAATTAAGCAATCTCATTGCAAAATGACGGTTCTCTCAAAACAGGGAGAACCGTCGCTTGTATAATCAGCATTTTCATGAAAATCAAGTTTTTAGCATTTCTATTGGTGCTTTTGTCGATAAGCACTCATGCCAGCGACACATGGACACTGCGAGGCGTGGAATATCAGGTCGACACACTGTTCCACAACCAGGTGGGACCGGGCACCACACAAACCTCGCTATGGTTCCATAACGAGACGGGCAAATTGCGCGTGTTCTACTGCACTATCGATATGACCAATCCGTGGATCTCGCTTGCTGGAGTGTGTGCTACCGACCATCTTGCCGGCAACGAGACAGTCTCAGCTATGGCCCAACGCAAGAGCGAACCTGGAAAGCGCTACTTTGTGGGCATCAACGCCGACTTCTTCAACACCAGCGGCACAACAGGCCGCGGTGTGTCGATAGTGGGTACGCCCGTGGGTGCCACAGTGGTCGATGGTGAGATTTACCGCGCTCGCAACAATGCAGCACTCTACAAGAATTTCATCGTCGACAAGAATGAGAGCATCTATGTCGACCCATTCGTGTTTGGAGGCACACTCACCACCCCATCGGGCGCTACTGCCACACTGGGCGGCGTGAACACCTATTCAAGCGAGTGCAACAACAAAATCGTAATATATACCGACCGATACTACGGCAGCACCGACCAGACCAACGCAGGCACCGAACTCGTGGCACGTCTTGCCGAGGGAGAGGCATTTGAGAGCGCCAGCCCCTACAAGATGGTGGTTGAAAGCGACA
>CAMJZF010000128.1 GCA_946410125.1 uncultured Prevotellaceae bacterium
TTGATTAATTCTACCATAGTGAATTTAGAAATTTAATTAGTTATAACTATTAAAATTAAAAATATTGTTTTTATTGTATTATGAATGGAAAGAGGAAAAAAGTGAGAGCAATCATGTCGGCAGCACCACCTGGTGAAATGTTTTGCTCAATGAAAAGCCGATTCATTTGCTCCAGACCTTCAATGGAGAAATTCTCGAGCAAATGAAGTGAATCCTCTTTCATTTTCTGGGCTCTGTCAAAACCTACACGATGAATCACATTAGTGTCGTCAAGCATTGACATTATTAATAATAATGTTTTGTGTTTGACGGCTTCGTCGGCTTGATTGTTAACATAGTATTTCAGCCAGTCATTAATAAGAACAGAGTAACCGCTACGCGCAAAATCAAGAGCACCGGTAACATTGTATTTTTCTTTAATGTTTACTCCATGTGACTTGCTGCTGCCTGGCATTAAGCTGGCAATAGTTGCCACACTATTGCTCCAACAGTCAAAAAATCCATCAATTTCAACCTTTGCCAAAGTGTGACAAGCAGCAACAACGGCAAGTCCCATAGAGAAAAGTGCTCCGCGGTGAGTGTTTACTCCATTGGTAGCGTTGAGCATATCCTTCTCGGCTTCAATTCCCATCGATATCAGAAGGGATGTTTCAGGAAGCGTTTTGCTATAGCTTATTACAGCAAGCTTTGTGAAGAAAGACCTTAATGTATTAATGCTCTTTGACATGATGTCATAATCCATGTCGGAGTGGGCACCATTATCGTGAGTATCAACAAGGCCAGGCTTTGGCGTGAGGTCGAGCTCTTGCTTTAAAGCATTGGTTGCGAGCCATGCAACAAGATAGGGGAGAGTGGTGCCGGGCACCAAGTCCTTCGCTTCCCACAGATTGCCATTATTGAGCATTTTTCTCACTACCGAAGCACTGACAGGTCTCCTTTCCATCTCTAAGCGTGGCAGTTCCACAACTTTGATTCCATATTGTGGCAGAGTGCTTTTCATTGCTTCGTTGTAAGAGTGAGTGAGCTCGTCGCCTGGTTCAGTGCCAACAAAACGTACTGTTGCTCCCAGAGCCGGTGCAATGTGCCTTGCTGTAATGTCAAGGTCAAGCTCAATCTGGGCATTGGCAGCATCACTGGCTTGCTTGATGAAATAAGATGGGAAAGTAGCTGCCGAGATAATGTAACTGCTGCCGTGACACACTGTTACATTGTCAAGATGGGCACAGCCGGCTTTCACCATTGCCAGCCTTTCTTCGCTTGTGAAGAGTGACTTGTCCTCGGCGACAACTATGACATATAGATTATCGACCTGCTTGGCGGCCTCTTCAACAAGATATTGGTGACCTAAAGTGAAAGGATTGGCGTTCATGACAATAATGCCATTCATGCCATTGCGCCTTAACGACTTGAGATAGTTTATATAAGACGACAAACCGGTCATGCCATTCTCAAGAAGCAAAGCCTTACTGCTCTTGCCTAAAGTTTTAAATCCCAGACTTTCAAAAATATCGGCATTGCCTGGCTTGGTGAACACTTTCACATTGTTGTGACCTTGAGCCGACATTTGCGACAAGAGGTGAGAAATGAGTTGCTGGCTCATGCCAGTTCCACGAAGGGAGTCATCAACTGCAATGCACTTGATGATGTCATCCTTAAAGCCACCACCGGCAAGCATTTTGTAGCTCTCACGATCAACAACTGCAGCATAGTAATCCATGTCGTCGAGGCGCAAGCCATTAGTGGCGAGAAAATTCTCGACCGTAGTGCGGTTGCGCTTAACCGAAAGTGGCATTTCCACTATGTCATAGTTGTTGAACATAGGCATCAATCATCTTGCTGATTTGTTCGTTTAGTTCTTTAGGGGTGTGGGTGCGGTTACGCATGCAATAGCGAGCCTCGTTGTCACAAATCAGGCACCGTCGTGGCTGGAAACCAACTGTCTCACGCTTGATGGGAATGCCGTCGTTGCTAAATACATCAATGTCGAACAGACGCCCCAATGGATGCGTGTCCTCAATGTCGCAAGCAATGACTTTGGCATCATGTTGAGGGAGATTGGTTATAACATAGGCCTCGTAACCTGTTTCTAAATCGCGAATAACAACATCAATGATGTGGCTTTCAAAGCGATTTAGCAATGAACTAATTGCTGATTGTGAGATAATTATAGAGGAAAGATTACGCTTGATGTTTCCTGGCATTATTACAGTGAGGCACACAAGAGTCATGTTGGGGTGTTTTTCCCTCAACCTTTGTTGCATTTCAACTCTGTGGTCACGGCTTGCCAGCAACTTGTCAAGCGTAATCTCCATTATTTAGGCTTCAAGTTTAGTCTTTAATGTTTTTGATAACATCCATCACTGAGCCGTCGCGGTTCATCACGATGCCAACAACCTTATCGCCAAAGGGCAGTGGTGCGGCTTCGCCAATGATGCTCTTGGCACGGTCGCGCAATGCTGTAATCTCGACAATCTCGATACCGGCATCTTGCAGACGCTTCTTGAGCTCTGGACGACGTGGGTTGACAGCGATACCAAACTCAGTAACCACAACATCAACAGTCGATCCTGGGGTGATAAGAGTTGTAACCTCGTCAACAACACATGGGATGCGACCGCGGAGTAATGGGCAAACGATTACCGAGAGTGCAGAGTCGGCAGCAGTGTCGGGATGACCACCAATCGCGCCACGGATGATACCATCACTACCCACGAGCACGTTAACGTTAAAGTTCACATCAACTTCAAGAGCCGAAAGAATAACAACATCAAGGAAGTGAGTTGCCGAACCGGGCTCAAGCAAGGCAGCATATTCGTTGGCCGAAACGCTCTTGTGCATTGGGTCGTTCATCAGTGACTCGGCTGCAACCTTGTCGAACGACTGCACGTCGATAAGACGGTCGATAAGACCCTCTTGATGCAGTTTTACCATGTGACTGGTGATGCCACCAAGAGCAAAGCGTGCCTTGATGCCCTTGTCGATCATTGCTTGACGCAGATATTTGGTGACAGCAAGTGAAGCACCGCCCGAACCTGTCTGCAAAGAGAATCCATTCTCAAAGTAACCACTGTTGATAACAACCTTGGCAGCCTTCTTTGCAAGGAGGATGTCGCGTGGATTCTTGGTGTCGCGAATAGCACCCGAAGAAATCTTGCTTGAGTCGCCAACCGAGTCAACAACTACCACATAGTCTACGTCGGCTTCGCTGATGGCATTGAGTTGGTTAGGGTAGTCAACCAGGTCGTCAGTCAGAATGACAGTCTTGTCGGCATATTTGGCATCGGGAAGGGCATATCCCAGCGAACCGCAGATGCTCTTAGCATTCTCGCTCATAGAGAAGCCGGCAGCATTACCCAGTGGGTCGCAGGAAGAAGCGCCAAGGAATGCAACGTCGATGTGAAGTTCACCTGTGGCAATGGCATAACCGCGAGAACCGTGTGAGCGGAAGACAACAGGTTCTTCCATCAGGCCGCGTGAAATCGCAGTAGCGAGGTCGCCACGCAATCCTGAAGTAGATATCTTGGTGATAACGCCATTCTTGATGTGCTCAATAAGTGGTTTGTGAACATCGATGAGGCTTGATGAAGCCAGATGCAGGTTCTTGAAGCCCATTTCGGCGAGCTTGTCAACCACCATGTTGATAACCTTGTCGCCACCACGGAAATGATGGTGGAACGAGATTGTCATGCCATCTTTAAGACCACTCTTCTTAATGGCATCTTCAAGGCTAACCACTTTGCCCGATTTTCTTTGCAAGTCGTGACGTGGGGTGCTGATTTTTACTAAGTCGTCTTTGAAGACGCCTTTACCCATTTTCTTTGCAGCAGCTGCGATGAGATCTGCTCTGTCTTTTATGCTGTTCATTGTATGTCCTCCTTTGTTAAAATGCCTGAAGCGATAGCCAGGTCGATTGTACGTTGTGCTCTTAAAACTACTGGTCGGTCAACCATCTTACCGTTAACGGCAATCACGCCCGAACCTTTCTTCTCGGCCTCTTTGATAGCGGCGAGAATGGTGAGAGATTTCTGAATGTCTTTCTCCTTTGGAGCAAATACTTCGTTGACAACCTCAATCTGACGGGGGTTGATAATTGATTTGCCGTCAAAGCCCAGTTTCTTGATAGCCTCAACCTCGTTGCGGAAGGTTTCCATGTCGTTGAGGTTAG
>CAMJZF010000129.1 GCA_946410125.1 uncultured Prevotellaceae bacterium
CACGGTGATGTCGGGGTGCCAACTCTCTACAAACAGCCCTTTGTACTTAGGCATCGATAGCACCTTGTTGAGCAAGACGGTCCAGTTTTGCTGGCTTTCCATGCCATTGTCGGCCTGTATCTTCACGATGAAGAATTCCGAGGGGTGCGCCTGCAGGAACTGCCGCATCCAGTCGATTGACTCCTCGAGTGTCACGTCCACCTCGGTAAAGCCGTGAGCCAGGCGCAGGATTTGCCGGTCCTCGGGCTTCTGGGCAAGGGTGTCGATAGCCACCACGGGGCGCAAGTCAAAGAAACGGATGCCACACGACATCTGCTCGGCAAAGGTCGACACCTGACTGATCGCCATGATATTGGAAAAGTACTTCACAACAGGAGTGTAGAACCCCATGCCGGTCATGCTGTCGTGGGTGCCGGGAATGCTGAGCTTGCACACCCGTGCGTCGTCGCGCACCAGCGACAGCCAGTCGGTCAACGGCGTAGCCAGTTCATAGGGGTACTGGATTTGGTCTTGATACCCTTCGGAGAAGAGATAGGGCACGTCGAGCGAGTTTTCATCATAGTACGGCAGTCCGTTATCTTCGTCACAACTGCACAGCACCATGGCGCAGAGCGTTGCGAGTGTCAGGAAAACGTTGTGACTCCATTTTGTTTGTTTAAAAATAGTTTTCATCTGCTTTAGAAACTTAAGTTTATCTTTACTACACGAAGTAAAACTCTTATTAGCAATGCAATAAGTGATGCTTGTCTCGTTTTCTCAAGAGTGATTTTCACAAAGGTACAACTTTTTTTCCAATATCTGCCCTTGCGTCACCATCTTTCAACAAAAATCAATAAAGACACAAGAACACAAGCCCACACAAGAACACAGGATAGCCCCCTCTCGTTCTCCCCCTCAAGTGGAGAGGACAAATTATTTCCGAGCTTGCGAGACCAATGGTGCAAGTCGAATGCAGAACATCAAGCTTGCTTGATTTATGCTGAGATGCAGCCCATTGATGCTGAAAGACTTTTTGACACCGAGAGGTGCAACTTTTTGAGTGAGAAACGGCGACAAAGATTATCTCGAAAAGCTGCGAGCGAAGCTCGTCGAAAAGCCGGCTATCGCCGGAATATATAAATTTTTTACATAAATTGCCGGGAATTGACCGCAAATAACCAAATAAGACACAAGAACAAAAGACCACACAAGAACACAATTTCAAACAAAGAAAACCAAGGAGAAACAAAGACAACCAATCAATAAAAAAACGACTGAATAATCAGAACTTTCTGATATATAAAGGCCGCTTTGCTCAAAATTAAAAGGGAACCCAACAAACATTTCAATGTTGATAAAATAAATAATAAGGTCTTACCTTTGCCTTAAAAGAGTTCTTTGACATACTGCCACCCCACATGTGATTCATGTGATTCATCTGATTCATCAACCCCCTTAAACTCTTAAACTTTTAAACCCTTTAGCCATGCGACTCATCCGATTCATCCGATTCAAGCGATTCAAGCGATTCCTTACCCCCCTTAAACCCCTCAAACTCTTTTTGTCCCACCTGTCCCATCTGTCCCACGATTTTTTTTGGGTTTCTTGGTTATTATTTGGTTGTATTGGTTTGAATTATTAAAATCAGATTAATCAGAAGAATCAGTTGTTTATAAACAATTTTAGCGCGTTAGCACATTAATATTAATCGGAGCGACCCTTGTCTTGTGTTCTTGTGTGGTCTTTTGTTCTTGTGTCTTAATTGATAATTTGCGGACAATTTATGGTAATTTGCGTTGGAAAAAAACACGCGCAGCCAGCCTCTCCCCTTGAGGGGGAGATTGAGAGGGGGCTGACACCTTTAATTTTAAGCAGAGCGACCCTTATAGTATCTAGAAGTCAAAGCCGAGAGAAAGGGTGAAGTTGACTCGCTTGCTATAGCTGCTCCACCCAAGGGTGGCACCCAAGGGCCCGGCAATACCACTGTCGAAGAAATAGCCCAGTCGCACGCCCCACAAGGGCTTGCCGTCGAACAAGTCGCCCATAGTATCGCTATGCTCAGCCACCGAGCCTTCGAGATGCACATAATGACGGGTGGCAAGACACTGCTGAAGGCGCAGCGAGGCACTGACAAACTTGCTGCCCATCAACTCGGCGTGTCCGAGACCGGCAAGCGGCAACTGCTGTGGGAAGAACTTGCCGCGACTCAAGCCGCCAATCACGTTGCCAGCCATCACCGGCAGGTCGTCGCCAAAGACAAGACGCCCCTGAACCTGTGGCCTGATGTGAGTGCTCGACGACAAAGGTATGGTAGCGCGGCACATTGCCGTGACTACGCTGAAACCACTGTGATCCTTCCAGCCGGCAAAGTTGTCGGTGCAATACTCGTAAGAGCCCTCGGCGCGAATGCCCCGAGTAGTGAAATAACGATTATCCTCGCTGTCGTAGCGCAAGCTCAAGTGATAGTTAAAGAAATGTTCGTTTTGAGGGTAATACAGCGTGCTATGTTCGTTCCACAGCCCTTTAAAATGGTGATAATGATCCCATCCCAACCCAATTTCACCATAAAAGTTCATTGCATCAACCGAGAGCAGCTTCACGTTAGCATGCTGATAGATATATGACAGGTTGTCACTACGCTTCCCGCGGGTATAGAGATCACTGTACTTATACCAGAACTCATAGCTCACACCCATCTTCTTAAACTTCCAGGGCTGCACCTCAAAGCCCAAGCGCAGCATTGAGCGCAATCCCAATCGCAGCGTAACATCCAATTCACGATTACAGTTCTTGCCAAAGAACATGCGACCGCCCACCTGTGCCGCCAGTAGCTCTTCGGTATCGAAACGCAAGCCGAGCGAAGCCTCCACCGTGCCAGGCACATGAGTGTTAATCAGCCCCTTGGGCTCACTTACTTCCACCGCAACATTATCCATGTCGCGCAGGTGCATGGTGTTGATGTCATAGTCAAGAGCTCCAGCCTGCGCCTTGAGCAGCAGCACAGAGTCAATCTTTTCACGCATGGCAGCCTCGCCACGCTCCATGAGCGCATTTAGTGCCGACTTGGTAAAACTCCCGCTGGTGTAGCCACGCACCGGCACGCGCACCACAAGGTCGCAAAATTTTTCATGCTCGCGAGAATGCCGGCTCACATCGCTACCCGCCGAGCGTTCCATCACATCAATAATTTTGCGATAATGCTTCACGGTGCTTAACTGGCGATCAAACTTCACACCTATCACGATGTCGGCTCCCAGCCGTCGAGCCACATCGGCGGCAAAATTATTCTTTGCCCCACCGTCAACAAGCTCCATGCCGCCAATGTGTACCGGTGTAAACAGCCCGGGTATCGACATGCTTGCCCTGAGGCTTTTCACTAATGAGCCACTGGTGAGCACAGCCTCGCTGTCGGTCACGAGGTCGGTTGCCACGCAAGCAAACTGCCGAGGCATGTCGAGCAAGAAGTCAATACTGTCGGTATAGCCATAAAGGTATCTTGCAAACGCCTTCTCCACGTTGCCGCCTCGCAAGATGCCTCCCGGCTGAGGGTCAAAATTGCCTGGCACATAGAAGTCTCGACTTAAAATGTAAGTGCCCTGGGCATCGCGCTCCCTTAGGGTGAGATGCTGCGGGTCGCTGTTATCGAGAAAAAGATCAATCCAGTCAGTAGTGCGAAACATTGTTGCGATGTCGTCGCTGTCATATCCCACACTATAGAGTGCACCCACTATGCTACCCATGCTCGTGCCCACCACCATGTCGACCGGCATTCCAGCCTCCTCAAGCACCTTGAGCGCCCCCACATGGATTGCGCCAAAAGCACCGCCACCGCTCAACACCACCGCCACCTTCTTGCGAGGGTGAGCGACGCTGTCGGGGGTATACACAGGCGTTTGCGCTCCTGCCGTCAAGGAAACCAGGAGCGCAAACAGCATTATCTTTACCTTACTCATAAAATCCATTGTTATTTAGTTACACAGTTGATGTGGGCCCACTAAAGATCAACCTCTCAGTTATCAAAACCCACAAACTCGCAATTGGCATTAAACTTAAGCTTAAGTTCGTTGGCAAGCTCTATTTCATAGCCAAAGCGCTTGTTATCAATTTTAATGATTGGCACCGACTTGTGGTTGGCTTTCACATAGTTGGCTATG
>CAMJZF010000130.1 GCA_946410125.1 uncultured Prevotellaceae bacterium
TTCAACGAGCCAGTTAGCGAGGAGATTGGTAAGGCTGTTGCCATGCAGGTTGCTGCCATGAAGCCCGCTGCTACAAGCCGCGAGCAAATTCCTCAGAGTGTTATCGATGAGGAAATTGGCATTGCTATCGAGAAGACCAAGAGCGAGCAAGTGCAGAAGGCCGTTGAGAACGCCCTTAAGAAGGCTGGTTTCAACCCCTACTACTGCGCTACCGAGGAGCATCAGGACGAGGCAGTTCGCAAGGGTTATATGACTCCCGAGCAAGTTGAGGAGGCTAAGAACCTTATGGCTGCTACCGCCGAGGCTAAGCTCAAGAGCATGCCTGAGCAGATGATTCAGAACATTGTTAAGGGTCGCATGGAGAAATTCTACAAGGAGAACGTTCTCATGGAGCAAGAGTATGAGGCAAGTGAGGAGAAGGGCATGACCATCGCCCAGTTCCTTGACAAGGCTCAGAAAGGTCTCGTTGCTACCGACCTCAAGCGTGTAAATCTCAACGCCGACTAATACACTGTTCAAGTAACGCAATTCAATAGTTAAGGGAGTACCACTCGGTGCTCCCTTGTTTTTTTAGTTCCAGGTTTTGATAACAAAACAGGGGATTGTATTACACTCCTTGTCCTTTGAGGGCTTTGACAACTTGTGGCAGGAGTGGGGTAGTGCCATCATTGATGATTTCAACCAGCTTAACACCTTCGCAACCTGTTAACGGCGTCTGGTTGTTGATGCGCTCAATCACCTTGTCGCGAGTGGTGGCATTGCGCCTTACAACTCGCTCAATGCGTGTTTCGATGGGAGCGGTGACGTTCCACACTTCATCGACCATTGTGTCAAGGCTTGCTTCCTTGAGAATGGCAGTTTCGATGAAGAGTGGCGCTTGGTCGTGTTGCTCCTGTGCCCATTGCTCAATGTCGAGCCTCACGGCAGGGTGAACGATGCTGTTAACGAGTTGCAGTGCGATGGGGTCGTTGAAGATGATGTTGCTAAGCCTGGGCTTGTTAAGGCGGTCGCCAGTGTAGACATCGGCACCAAAATTCTCAATTAGCGACTGCTTGATGGCAGCGCTGGTGTTCATGAGTTGCTTTGCGCGACTGTCGCAGTCGTACACATGATAGCCGGCAACTCTCAGTATGGACGACACTACCGACTTGCCGGCTCCTATGCCGCCTGTTATAGCAATTATTCTGTGTTGCTGAGCCATGGTAAATGGGTGATTAGAATCGTTCAATCACATAGTTGACGCTGTCGATGCTCAGCTGAACGCTGGAATAGGCTCCCGAAACCTCGCCAAGCTTAACGTTCACTTTGTTGGTCGACATGTCAATGTCGTTATAGTCAACCACTACAGTGAGGTTTATGGGTTCCTTGTACTTGCTCTGCGGCAACAGGTAGGAAACATTGATTGACGCCGGGAACAACAGCACATTGATGCCGTAAGGCTGGTTGCGTACCGAGATAGTAACATCCTGTTCTTTCTTGATGAGCGGTTCAACGGGCACGGTGAGCCTTATGCGGTCGGGGATGATGCGCATGTCCTTTATGGGTTTTAACCGCACTGTTTTGTCGTAGGTGGTTGTCAGGTTGGCGACCTCTACTGTGAGGATGTCGACTTCGGTGATTTCTTGCAGCGCGGCACGGTTGAGGGCATAGACCATCACCGAGTCGGGAGTTGTGGTCACCATGTCGGGGTTGATGACAAACTGCTTGTCAGGGATGATGTTCTTGATATTGTCTTCCCAGTTGATGGGCACTTTCTTGCCGGGTATCGTAGTGTATTTCACGCTAATCGACTCGGGATGCACCTTTATGATGCTTGCCTCACGACTGATCACTTGCCTTATTTCATTAATGAGTTGTGACGATGAAATTTCGATGCTGTTGTTCTTTTCCACGCTGTATTCGTCAAACGTCAGCTCTATTGTAGGCATTGACTTGAAAAACGATTTAAGGAACGACAGGCCACGGTCTTTCACCGTGACAGTGATGGTAGATGGTATTTCTTGGATAAGGGTGACGTTGGCTGGCTTTTTGGTCTTTACATTGACTGTGATGTCGTGAGTCATGTTGTTGTTAAAAGCCAGCAACACCCAGAACGCTGTGGCTATGACAACAAATAAGAGGAACAAGATGGTTTCCTTGCTCGAAATCTTGCGCAGGATGTTTCCCATGCGTTTCTTGTTGTTGCTAAACCAGCTCATGTCTTTGCTCTTAAAATGATGTAGGCTTGCTGCAGCCTTTCACATCAGGCAAGAGACTCTTTACATGAGGAAACCTGATTGCCTGATGAAAAAAATAGTTTTTTCAGCTTATTACCCTTATCAGTTGGCGTTGTTCTTAATGTCGGCACCACTCTCCACTGCATCGCTTGCCGAGGGGTAAACCATACCCTTGTCGATGGTGATCTTCACGTTGTCATCGATTTGCAGTACAATCACGTCGTTCTTGATTTCGCGAATCTTGCCGTGAATGCCACCGGCGGTAGTCACCTTGTCGCCTTTCTGCATTGCATCGCGAAACTTCTTGATCTCTTTCTGTTTCTTGCTCTGCGGGCGAATCATGAAGAAGTAGAAAATGGCAATCAGCGCCACAATCATCAGGATACTGGTCCAGCCGCTGCCTTGAGCACCGGCACCGCCAGCTGCTGCTTGTAATAGAATTGAGTTTAACATAATAGCTATTGTGTTATGGTTAATAATTTTATTTTCTTTATGGTTTCATTAAGCCTTCGCAGTTCTTCATGTGCTTGATTGCCGAGTTGAGCACTCCGTTAATGAATGCGGCGCTGTTAGGCGAACTGAACGACTTGGCAATTTCAATGTACTCGTTTAGCGTTACCGTGGTGGGAATCTTCTCGAAGTTGCGCACCTCGGCAAGAGCCACAAGCAGTATCACGCGGTCGATGAGCGCTATGCGGTCGGCATCCCAGTGACGGGCATCGATAAACTTGTCGATGGTGGCGCTGTTGACCTCTTCCTGCTCTACGGCGGCAGTAAACAGGCGGTCGCCAAACTCACTGTCTTCCTCATCCTTGAACTGTGGCATGATGGGATTCCAGTCGCCATCGGCAACCTTGCGGATGGTCTTTATCACAAACTGTCCCATGAAGTCCAGGTCGTCGCTCGACCAGTACACCGACTGGTTCTCAAGTTCCTCGAGCAGGTCGTCATCATCGATGAGGACGGTGCGGAACAGCTGGCGCCACACGTTGCAGTCGCTCGCAAGGTCGCTTGCTCCGTTCTCCATATATTCGTTATAGGCTTCGCTGTTCTGAATCTTGTTGAGCATGAGTTTCAGGAACAGCTCATTGTCGCGCCAGGTGAGTTTGTGCTCAGCCACGTAGTGCTGCAGCTGTTCGTTCTCCCGCAGCACTTGTGCCAGTTCGTTGTCGATGAATTTAGGATTAGGGTTCAGGTCCTCATGGGTTGGGAGGAATTTGTGTTTGGCGTCATCAAGATATCGGTCCTGCAAGTCGGTGACATCGATAATGAACTTAAGCAGATAGTTATACAGCTCATAGCTCTTGTCAAAGCTCTGTTGTAACTCTTCTCTTGCCTGAGCAAGCGATTTCACTTCGCGGGTGAGCATGTAGTTATACATCATCTGCACCACCTTAATGCGTATTAATACTCTGTTTATCATTGTGGTAAGTGTTATTCTTGAGCTTCGATAAGACCTCTTGTCGCACGGCAGCTCACATTTACAGCACAAAGTTACACAGTTTTTTTTGATTATCACCAATATTCAACCCTTTTTTCTTTTTCCCACTATTATCACGACGATTTAACGACCAACTGGGAGCCCCCTCTCTCCCCCTCAAGGGGAGAGGCTAAATTATTACCGAGCTTGCGAGGCTTTTTGACACCGAAAGGTGTTACTTTTTGAGATAAAAAGGTAATTTGCGGGCAATTCACGGTAATTTGCGTTGAAAAAACGTGCGCAGCTGGCTTCTCCCCTTGAGGGGGAGACAGAGAGGGTGCTTCTCTTGTGTTCTCTTGTCTCTCCTGTCTCTCCTGTCTATTTCCAGACATGATGTACAAGAGTGACATGAGTTCTTGTTCTCTCCTGTTCTCCTGTCTAATT
>CAMJZF010000131.1 GCA_946410125.1 uncultured Prevotellaceae bacterium
CTCAAAATGCGTCGTGCTAAGGCTTTGGTGTTGCGTGAAGTGAGTAGAATGAGCCTGATGCAGCAATTTAGTAACACTAAAGAAAATGTGTCGCAAAATGGAGTGAGAGGTTTGCTATTTAGCAATAAGACCATTTCAGGACTCAAGAAAACCGATTATGCTTATTTGGGCTATAAAGCCGTTCGTTTATTGGTGAGATTATACCTGCGTCGCAAGCGTCGTTGATGAGCTTGATAAATGTCACTTTTTGATGGCAAGAAAGTGTGAAAATTGCATTTTTTCTTAAAAAAATTTTGTTGTTTTACCGAAATTATATATTTTTGCCATGTTTTCATCATAAAATGATGAGAGTTTGAGAGTAATTTATAGAGTTAACAATTAAAAAGATACTGCCTATTGACAAGACCATTACTTTATTAACCAACACATTAGAGTAATGACAACATTAAACGAAGTGAGCGATGATATATTAATCGCGAACTATGTCAAAGGAGATAATGAGGCTTTTGATGCGCTGATTGAGCGACACAAAAACCGCATCTTTAATTATATATTTCATTCGGTAAAAGATACCGATTTAGCCAACGACATTTTCCAGGAAACGTTTGTTAAGGCAATTATGACCATTAAGCAAGGGCGTTATGTCGAGAACGGTCATTTTGCCGCTTGGATTACACGCATAGCTCACAACCTTATCATTGACTTCTATCGTCAAGAGAAAACCGAGAATGTTCAGTCGAGCGACTCTTGCGATATTGACATCTTAAACCGTAAGGAACTCAGCGAGGCAACAATTGAAGACGACATCATTGTGGATCAGATTCATAACGATGTTAGGAAACTTGTGACAGCCCTTCCTGCCAATCAGCGAGAAGTGCTACTCATGCGCTATTACAAGAATATGAGCTTTAAGGAAATTGCCGACCGCACTAATGTGAGCATCAATACAGCTCTCGGACGTATGCGTTATGCCATTATCAACATGCGTCGAATGGCTGTTGAAAACAATATAGTACTTACAGTGTAATTTCATTAACATAGACTCACTACATAATAAGGTTGTCATTTTCGGGATGGCAACCTTATTTCATGGTATTTATGCTTAACCTTTTGTCCCTAAAATGAAAAAGAGTCAATTCACGCTTTATCCGCTTACTACCTCAATAACGTCGTCAATTGGTCAATGTTAGGTCCCAAAATGTGAGCAACCATTATAATAAAAAAATGCTAACCACTGATATTTAGCTGGTTAGCATTAATTGATGAGGTCGCTAGCGGATTCGAACCGCTGTGCCCGGTTTTGCAGACCGATGACTAAACCACTCATCCAAGCGACCATTTCGCTTTTTGCGACTGCAAAGTTAATGCTGTTTTATGAATTGTGCAAGTTATATGCCGATTTTTTTGAAAAAAGTTTTGTTTATTTGTATTTATAGCAAAGAATAGTTCAATGTCATTTTGAAGATGAGTGTAACTATATATTTATTTTACGATTGTTTATTTGTTTTATTTGCAGTATTTTTGCCGTGAAAATGGCATGATGTGATGTCGTGTGTTTTTATTTAATCAAAGATGCAAATTGAATTAATAATTAAGTTTAACCAAATATAGTTTTAAAAAATGAAGCGATTATCAATTATTTTATCGGTGGCACTTGCAGTGGTTATGTGTGCTTGTGCAGGCAATAAGTCACAGCAAGGAAGCCAAAACAGTAACAATGAAAATATGGATAAGAAAACAACATTAGTAGCCTATTTCTCAGCAACAGGCACAACCAAGGCTGCAGCCGAGAAATTGGCACAAGTGGTAGATGCCGACTTACACGAGATTCAACCCGAGCAACCTTACACCGATGTCGACCTTGACTGGCACAACCAGCAAAGTCGCAGTTCGGTAGAAATGAAGGACAAGAGCAGCCGTCCTGCAATTAAGAACAAAGTGGAGAATATGGACCAATACACTACTGTTTATATTGGCTATCCTATTTGGTGGTATGTTGCTCCTACAATCATCAACACCTTTGTTGAGCAATACAATCTTGAAGGAAAGACTGTTATCCCATTCTTCACTTCGGGTGGCAGTGGCGCTGGCGAAACTATGAAATATCTCACTCCTTCGGCTCCAAAAGCCAACTGGAAAGAGCCGCTGAACCTCAATGGTATGAACGTTGACGGAATTAAATCTCTGGTTGACTCAATCAAGTGATTGACACAATATGTAATAAAAGGACAAATTGGAGAATGACTCTGATTTGTCCTTTAAATTTTTGATTGCTCAATGGAACTTATAAACGAGATTAACAGGCTTAAAGAGATTGTTGATAACAACGAGTTGTCCTTGATTTATATTCAAGCACCCGACTGTGGCTTGTGCTCAATAATGCTCGACAAAATTGATGCAGTGAGCCGTCGTTTTGACAAACTTGCCACAGCCCGTGTTGAACTGCATGTTGTTCCTCGTGTGGCAAGTGAGTTTATGGTTGCTACGGCACCCACCGTGCTGCTTTTCGCTAATGGCAAAGAAGTATACCGCGCCGGCACGTTTATCAATATTCAAGAGTTGGAGCAGGTGTTGACAAAATGGTATGAGAATATTACTTTGTTGCCTTTATATTGTTGAATTTATCTCTATAAAGAGCATTAATTTCCTTGCATTTTTTTGTCACATTTAATTCGTCAATAATCCATGGCAATTCTTTCTTTTCGGGCCATTCTTCCTGTATTTTAGCTATTGCTTCTTGCAATTTGGAATGATTATATTCTTTGCTGTCTTCAGCACATTCCATTAGATAGTCAAAATATAGAATCCAGCGTTTTAAATAATAATTGGCCATCAGTCCCGACCAGTTGCGGCATGAATAGTCATTGAGGTCGCCTCCCCAGGTTGTCACAAGCCTTCTTGCGTTCATTTCATAGTAATCCTTGACTTCGGAGGCAATTCCTAAGTCACGTGCTTGCTCAATCCATTTGTGCATGGTGCAGAATGGATGGCAAGAGTTTAAAGCCTCTATCCACACGAGCAATTCTGTCATTTCCTGTCTTAGGTTCTCCATCTTCTCTATTTTGTGCTCGTGGTAAGCCTTGTCAAATTCTTTCTTATCCATGTAGAACAAGTCACCAAGCAACTGCCTTCCTACCCATATCAAATCGATTGTCATGGCATCGGTGGTTATTATGTCCTGTTCAAGCAATTTGTCCCACACATATATTAATTGCTCAGGATTATAGAGTACTGCGCAGCGTCCATGCGTTTTGTCAAGTTCAGGATATTGGCAGGGTAGTGGGCCACTGAATGATGAAGGGCGAATGTTTAACACGCTGTCATATAGCATTTTCCAGGCCTCGCGAACAGGCTTTGATTCTTTCCCGGCATGGCGGTCGGCAAGTTCGTTGACCACCTGTTCTTCGGTTTTCTTGAAATTCCATGCCTTCTCAAAAATGTACTCGTATGGAAACTGTTGCACATCAAGCCCTTCGAGTGTTGAGCCTATGCCAACAAGATTGTTTCCGGCTTCTTTCAATGCCGCTTCTATTTTTTTGCCAGCGTGCTTAACATTGCCTTGGATATTGCCGTTGCCACCAAAATTTCCTAAATAGCACCAGATATAGGGTTGTCCATAGAAGCCGTCAAGGTCACGCCACATTTCCTTATACTCACAGTAGTAGTCGAGCATTGTCATCTTGCCAGGGGGAACTCCAGTGAGCATTGCCTTGGCGCGCTCGGGAGTATAATCCTTGCGCTGATAATATAAAAACCATCCCATCTGCAGCCATTCTGCTTGAGGGTCTACTGCAGTAAGGCTTTGATAAATATGTTTTGAGATTTTATTGAGATAGTCCGGTTCAAAGCTTGGTGGATCCATCTCGTTGAAAGGGTCAATGCCGTAGATGTGGTCGGTACCAAACATGCGAGTCAGTTCCTCTAAAAACATTT
>CAMJZF010000132.1 GCA_946410125.1 uncultured Prevotellaceae bacterium
AGACGATCCATTCAAGATTAGCGACATTGGCAAAATTCTCTCCGACGGAGGTTTCTGGATTGTTGCCCTGCTTTGCGTTCTTTACTACTCGGCAATCTTCCCATTCCAGAAGTATGCCGTTAATATGCTCCAGTGTAACCTCACATTGACTGAGCCTGCTGCCGACTCGTTCTGGGCAAGCTCATCGGTAACAATTGTGCAATATGTCATCATGCTCGTTGTGGCAGCCGCCGGTTTTGCCAGCAACTTCATGAAATCTAAAGGTCCAAAATATGGAATGCTTGCTCTGTCAATCATCTCATTGATTGTTTACTGCTACATGGGTTACATGCGTCAATCGGCCGAGTCTATCTTTGCCGTGTTCCCACTGCTGGCAGTGCTCATCACCCCAATCCTGGGCAGCTATGTTGACCACAAGGGTAAGGCAGCGTCGATGCTCGTGCTTGGTTCGTTACTGCTCATCGCTTGCCACTTGACATTTGCCTTTGTTCTGCCAATGTTCAAGAATAGCCCTGTTGGCGGCATTGCAGTAGCCTACATCACCATTCTTGTGCTTGGTGCATCGTTCTCACTTGTTCCTGCCTCGTTGTGGCCCAGCGTTCCCAAGCTGGTTGACTCTAAGGTGATTGGTTCGGCCTACGCTCTCATCTTCTGGATTCAGAACATTGGCCTGTGGCTCTTCCCATTGCTCATTGGCAAGGTTCTTGACCAGACCAATCCTGGTGTTACCGATCCCACTAAGCTCAACTACACTTGGCCATTGATCATGCTGGCAAGCCTTGGTGTTGCCGCATTGTTGCTTGGCTTGCTGCTCAAGGTTGTTGACAAGAAGAAGAAGTTGGGACTTGAGGAGCCTAATATCAAGTAAGCATATCTATTAAACTCCACAATAGGGCGTGCAATGCTCACCTTGAGCTCGCGCCCTTTTGTTTTGCTCAATAAAATAATGACTAAAGTAGCTCAAAAAATCAACGACTCGGCAACATTGCGATGGACGGTACTTGCCATCGTGGCATTGACCATGATGATGGGATATATCGTTGCAAAGCAGATGTCACCACTGCAGTATTTCCTGGAGCTGCCCACCAGCAGCGGTGGCTTGGGATGGACAAGCGGGGAGTTTGGTGTTCTCGCTGGCTCACGCGGTTTCTTCAACGTGTTCCTGCTCATGCTCTTCGTGGGTGGCATCATCCTCGACAAGACTGGAGTGCGTTTTGCCGGTGTGCTCTCATGCGTGCTCATGCTTGGTGGCACCGCTATCGACTATTATGCCATCACCTTCATGGACCCTGCCACCATTGTTCATGCCAACTTGCAATGGATTGGCTACACCGACCCTGCTATCAAGCTCCAGGTGGTAGTCGCGGCTCTGGGCTTTGCCACCTTTGGTGTAGGATATGAGTTGTGCGGCATCACGGTGTCGAAAGTTATTGTCAAGTGGTTCACCGGCAAGGAAATGGCTCTGGCTATGGGCGTGCAAGTTGCGCTGGCGCGCCTTGGCACGGCACTGGCTTTGGCAGGAGCACCACCCTTGGCCGAACGGTTCTCGCTGAGCACACCCATTCTCATTGGGCTCTTCTCGGTGGGCGTAGGTCTTATCATCTATCTGCTCTATTGCTCTATCGACCGCAAAGCCGATGCACAGCTCACCGATGCCACCACCGGCGACGATGAGAAGTTCCACTTCAGCGACATGAAAGACACCGTCAAGAATCCAGGCTTCTGGCTCATCACCCTCCTGTGCCTGCTCTATTACTCGGCACTCTACCCTTTCCTCGATTTCGCCACCAAGCTCATGATTTCAAAATATGGTGTCGACCCGTCTATTGCCGGTTCTATTCCAGCCATACTACCTTTTACATCCATAGTCCTCACACCGCTCTTTGGCGGCATGTACGACAAGATGGGCAAGGGTGCCACAATCATGATTATTGGAACCATCATGCTCACACTCGTGCTCGTAGTCTTCGCACTGCCATTCAATTCCAGTGCCTTGGCAATTTGCCTGATGCTCATCCTGGGCATCGCCTTCTCGCTGCTGCCAAGCGTCCTGTGGCCCGCGGTGCCTAAAATCGTTCCCATGAAGCAGCTTGGCACAGCCTACTCCATCATCTATTATATCCAGAACATTGGACTGATGCTCATCCCTATCATCATTGGTGGAGTGCTGCAGCGCAACACAGTTGGGACAACAGTTGACTACACACAGGCAATGTGGATTTTCACCGGCATTGGCATTGCGGCTATCATTGTGTCGGTGGCATTGCTCATCATTGACCGACGCAAGAACTACGGACTGCAAAAAGCCAACATCACAAACAAATAACCTCACTCTCCACTTTCTATTACACACAGGGCTGAGTAACACCACATTACCCAGCCATGTGTTTTTCCATGAAGCACCAATAAAGACAAAACAAACAGGGTAGCCCCCTCTCAATCTCCCCCTCAAGGGGAGAAGCTGGCTGCGCGTGTTTTCTCAACGCAAATTACCATGAATTGACCACAAATTGCCATAAATATAAATTAATATACAACAGCCCCACAGCCCCCTCTCAATCTCCCCCTCAAGGGGGAGAGGCTGGCTGCGCGTGAGGACAAGTCGAAGACTTGGCGATGTGCGCAAACACATTGTGCGTTCCAGCTCGAAGAGATGGGGCGCACTGTGTGAAAGACCAAGCCTCTAATGCGCACGTCGCAAGATGTGCGGCCGTCCTGCACTCTATTTCAAACCAAGAAAACCAAGATTGAACCAAGTCAACCAAAAAATTCTGGGACAGGTGGGACAGGTGGGACAAGTGGGACAAAAAGAGTTTAAGGGTTTAAGAGTTTAAGAGTTTAAGGGGGTTAATGAATCGCATGTGGTGTGGCAGTATGTCAATGAACTCTTTTTTAGGGCAAAAGTATCACCTTATTATATAAAAAGGCAACTTTAAAAGAATACAACCTAATTTGCTTTAGATGCAGGATTTTTTGACAGGTATAATAAAAATAGACAAGAGAAAACAAGAACTCATGTCACTCTTGTACATCATGTCTATAAATAGACAAGGAGCTTACTAGAACGGAATTTCAAATCAATACAACAAAATAATTAGACAGGAGAGACAAGAGAAAACAAGAACTCACAGCCCCCTCTCATTCTCCCCCTCAAGGGGAGAGGATAATTCGCACATAAGACACAAGAACAAAAGCTCACTTTGATTTAATGCACAATGCATAATTCACAATGCATAATTGCTTTAGATACAGGATTTTTCAAACCAAGAAAACAAAATCAAAACCAAAACAACCAATAATATACAACAGCCCCCACAGCCCCCTCTCATTCTCCCCCTCAAGGGGAGAGGATAATTCGCACTAAGGACACAAGAACACAAGCTCACATAAGAACACAAGATATACAACAGCCCCCTCTCGGTTTAATGAGAAGGGGCTGTCCATATTTAATTTTAGCGCGAAGCGCAATAATTTTAAGCGAAGCGACCCCTTTTTTGTGGGGGCTTGTACTTACTTAACAACCTTAGCAGTGGTGCGGCTGCCGTCGGTGTACTCGGTAACCACGATGTTCACGCCCTGGAATGGACGGTCGCTTACCACGCCGGCTACGCTCACGTACTTCACGCTCTTAACCTCACCATTAACACCAACGGTGCTGATAGCGGTAACTGCACTACCTTGCTGCCCTGCAAGGTCGGTGGTTATCATGTCATAGTCGCCCTCGGCTTGGAGTCTTGGAGCACTATAGCTTTCACCACCATCAATGCTCCTGTTGATAATGCCATGGAAGGTATAATAATTACCAACTGTCAACCCTTCTACTGGCTC
>CAMJZF010000133.1 GCA_946410125.1 uncultured Prevotellaceae bacterium
TAACTGAGTGTGATGGCGTGGCAATTGAAGGCGCAGGCAATGGAGTGGAGAATGACGTGTTGTCGATGGAATCGGCTGTCAATCAATTGGGCATAGGTTACTTCACCCATAAGAAAGGCGAACCGGCCCAAACCTACATTCGTAACTGCTCTATCACAATGCCCGAAGGTGAGATTCAGAACGAGGACAATGACTGCGCTCTCACTATCGAGAACGCATATATCCACTTAGCCGATGGTTACATAAGCACACCGCCAGCGCTAACCCTCAACAATTGCTACATCAGTAAGCCCGTGGGAGGGCATGTTGGTAATTACGGTGAGATTTGTGCCAACGGAAGCAACGGCATGTACTGGGGTGAGATTGAAATTATGCCTGGCACACCTCCCAGTCCAGCCATCCCGGGCGATGTTAACGGCGACGGCTATGTTACCAGTGCCGACGTAACTGCCGTATATGACGTGATTCTTGGTGTTGACAACCAATTTGAAGCTACTGCCGACGTTAACGGCGATGGCTATGTTACCAGTGCCGACGTAACTGCTATTTATGATGTCATTTTAGGTGTGTAAATGCCGGTGAATAATAATTAGAAAACATTTGCGTGCTGTAACTGCCAGACATAACTTTTACCGGCCACTAATGAAAAAATATCACAAATGATATTAATTTACAAATAAAGTGTCTTTGCAATAGGCAAGCTCGCCCAAGAGAGGGTGGCGGGTCAAGGACAGCCTGTAGCTTATATGATAATGTAGCTGTCGGCTTTCTAAAATTTTGGAAAAGACGTTTACTAACTGCGTTATCTTCTACTGTCAAACTTCGCATCTTTGATATTTAATCCTGAATATACGGCAACAATGTGAACGTCTACGTTGGGTGAATATTATACCTGTGAGTCATCTTTGTGATGGCTCTTTGAGGTCCTCGCGAAATTTTAGATTTTATCATTATGAATTGTGCATAATGAATTGTGTTAAGAAAAAATGCATTTAGACTACAAAAAATAAAAAAAATCAATTATCTTTGCAGAAATACAAATAATTGTCATAAAAAACAGAGTGACACTAATAAGTTTTCAAAAAAAAGAATCATTATTATGAATAGATTATTATTTACCGCTATTGTTGCTTTGCTCATTGCATTCAACATTGAAGCGCTGGCTCAGAAAGTGAGTAGGTCAAAGGCTCAAGGCATCGCGGCCAAATTTATGAACGAGCGACAGATGGGTGCGGTCGATGCATCAAAGACTGTTTGCGCCCCGCGCAGCGATGGCAAGGTTGCATCTGAGAGCGGCGATGCTGCCTATTATGTGTTTAATGCCAAGGGTGACAAAGGTTTTGTAATCGTTAGTGGTGACGAGCGCGCCAAGCCCATTCTTGGTTACAGCGACCATGGCAGTTTTGATTATGATAACATGCCTGCCGCAATGAAATGCTGGTTTGACCAGTATGCCGCCGAAATCGACATGCTCGATCAAGAGCCAGTGCAGCAATTTTCAGCACCGAAAAGTACTAATTCGGTCATTCCGTTTATCAAGACTCAGTGGGGACAGGAGAACCCGTTTAATGTTCAGTGTCCAGAGCTCAATGGCGAGTACTGCCTCGTTGGCAGCATGGCAACGGCGATGGCTCAGGTGATGTATTACTATCGTCTTCCAAATATCTTTAACTCTTTGACAATTAATGGATATACCACAACCACCAACCACATTCAGGTGCCTGTTCTTTATGCGACACCTCTTAATTGGGATGCCATGAAGCTCTATTATGAATACTACTCCGATCCTGCCGATGCCTCAAGCCAGGCCGTCGCAAAACTTATGCGACTCAGTGCCCAGGTTAATAAGAGCGATTTTGACTTAACCTATACCAAATCTTACAACCTCATTGACCGATATGTCAATTGGCTTCAATTCAGCCATAGTGCACGAACGCTGTGGCGTACCGATTACAGCAAGGCACAATGGGAGAATTTTATCTTGACCGAACTTCAAGCCAAGCGCCCAGTGCTATATGTAGCCGAAACGCATGATATAGCTCATGCCTTCCTTTGCGATGGCTATGATGGCAATGGGTACTATCACATAAATTGGGGGCTGAGAGGCTGGTATGACGGATATTACCAGCTGTCGACACTTGATCCGGCAATCACTAATATGCCCTACCATTACAACCTGATGTTGTCGCACCGCATAGTCATCGGTTTAGAGCCAAGTAGTAGCGGTACTACCCCGAGAAACGATGTCGCCGAAGTGATTTCATGCACTGCCGACTCCGAGACCTATACGCGAGGCAGCAGCGGAGCCTTTGCTATCAGTCTCACGGCGAGCCAAAAGTTGCTGCAAGGAAGCCTGGGTGGGCGTTACGATATGAGTTGGGGAATATTTGATGAGGGAGGTTTCCACCTGCGTGCAGTATATGGTGCTTTAATCTCCGATACCCTGATATCTGCTAATCAAATAGTAACATTTAAGCGTAATTTAAATTTTGGCAAAAATTATCCCGATGGGACCTATTATCTGCGACCTCTCAGTCGACAGACAGGAAACACGGGATGGTTCCCGTCGCATAATTCTGGAATCTACTATATCCGTGCCGTTATTCAAGGCAACACATTGACGTTGTCGAGACATAATATAACCCCAGAGGGCATCACTGCGTGGATTAGCTCCTACAGCGCTGTGAGAGCCCGTGGCTCGCTTCTTGATGTTACCGTGCAGGTGACAAACAATAGCCGTATGAATCAGGAGATACCACTTTACATGTACCACCGTTCTAATTATAATAATGTCTTGGAGCTCGTAGGCGGTACAACTATCAATGTGCCGGCGGGTTCACATGGCTACACAACGATTACCTATGTGCCTTTCTATAAGGGAACAGATAACATCTATATTACTTCTTCTAAAGACTTCAATCCTGTTCAATCCGATATTTCTAACTGGAGCTATTGTGAAGGTTCGGTTTACATAGATAATTTCCATGTGTCCGTTCTGGAGATAACCAACCGGGTGCTTAATGCCGATGAGAACAATGTGATAGATGGAAATACATTTAAGGTTGAAACTACAGTTAAGAACCAGTCCAGTGAAGGGTACCATAACTATATTATAGCCGAGCTTTATAAAGTAAGAAATAAAGAGGATTGGAGTGTTGGAGTGAAGGTTAGTGAATTGAAAAAAAGTTTGCTTCTGAATGGCTACGAGTCAAACACTAACGGCCCTCTTACTTTCAGTTTCGAGAATTTGAAGCCCGGGTACTATCATGTCAGGGTCTCTTATCTTAATTACAATGACAATTTAGGTGGAACATATAAAAAATATGCTGCAGGCACATTTCCTCATAGAGTGGGAGGCGTTCCCGGCGACGTGAACGGCGACGGCTTTGTCACCAGTGCCGACGTGACAGCCGTCTACGACGTGATGCTTGGTACCGACCTCACCTTCCAAGCGACCGCCGACGTCAACGACGACGGCTACGTCACCAGTGCCGACGTCACCATGGTCTATGACATTATGTTGGGAAATTGATTAATTCAATTCATAATGCACAATTCATAATGCACAATTCATAATGCACAATTCATAATGC
>CAMJZF010000134.1 GCA_946410125.1 uncultured Prevotellaceae bacterium
ACTGCACCTCAAAAGTTTTGTGTCTAACTTTTGGGGTGCAGTTCATTCTCCCCCTAAATTTTTATCAGACAATTAAATACAATTAAAAACAATTTCGTTAGATACTGGCAACGTAGCCATTCGGCTTATGGTCATTAAGGACAAATGGGCTGCGCGTGCTTTTTTTACACAAATGTGTGCATAAGATGGTTTTAGTGTAATCAGTTTAATTAGTGCTTGTTAACGCAAGGACGGCGGCAATAAAATTGTCGTTGGGCATGTCGTAGGGTAGCCAGTGGATGTGAGTGCCGCGTCGTTCCATGCCTCGGAACCATGTCATCTGTCGCTTGGCAAACTGATGGATTGCTGTTTCGAGCTGTGTGAACATCTCGTCGTAAGTGAGCTTGCCTATCACATATAGCGTTAAATATTTGTATTCCAGCCCATAGTATATGAGGTCTTGGGGGGCTATCCCGCTCTCGATGAGGTGGCGCACCTCATCGACCATGCCTGCATCGAGTCGTGCCTTAAGGCGCTTGGTGATGCGGTTGCGGCGCGTGTCGCGGTCGATACTGATGCCAATGACTGTGGCGTCGTTGAGCGGATGAGGCTCGGTCTGCGCCTTGAGGTGGGGATTGTCATGGTAGTACTTGGCAATCTCGATGGCTCGAATGGCTCGTTTGCAAGTGTCGATGTCGCTGTTGTTGCGCAGAGTCTTATATCGCTTGAGAATACTGGTGAGCTGTTCTAAGCTCTTGGTGCTCAGTCGCTCGCGCAGCTCGCGGTTTTCGGGCACCGGCGGTAGTGCAATCCCTTTTACCACGCTCTCGACGTACATTCCCGTGCCGCCACACAGGATTACCGGTTTGCCCCGACTGGTGATGTCGTCGTAGCATGCCTGGTAGTCGCGCAGATATTCGTAGAGGTTGTACTTGTAGCCGGCTTCGCAAATGTCGATCATGTGGTAAGGTACGTCGCCATATTCGTCGAGATCCTTGCCGGTACCCAAGTCCATGCTACGGTAGAGCTGGCGAGAGTCGGCGCTGATGATTTCGGCGCCTATGGCTCGGGCAAGGGCTACTGCCTTGCCCGTTTTTCCTGAAGCTGTGGGACCGGTGATGATGAGCATGGCTGCCTCTATTGATAGTGGGTATAGTGACTATAGTAATTATAGGAACTATAATTGCTGTAATTTTATTTCTTGAGGTTCTGGTCGAAGAAGTTGAGAACTCGCTGGTAGAGTGGCAAGCGCACTCCGCAACCGTTGATGCTGTGGTTCATGTTGGGATAGACCATCATGTCGAACTGCTGTCCCTCGCTGTGTAGCTTGGCGACATACTGCATGGAGTTGACGATGCGCACATTGTCGTCGGCACTGCCGAACATCAGGAGCAGTTTGCCACGGAGCTTGTCGGTGAGGTCGAGAGGCGCGTAGTTGTAGCCGTTGGGGTTTTGCTGTGGGGTGAGCATGAATCGCTCGGTGTAGATGCTGTCGTAGAACTTCCACGATGTTACGGGAGCGATAGCCACGCCACAGGCGTATTGGCTGGAGTCCTGCGACATAGCCATGAGCGACTCGAATCCGCCGAAGCTCCAACCCCAGATGCCAATGCGGTCGGCATCAATGTAGGGTTGCTTGGCCATGTAACGGGCTGCGGTAAGCTGGTCCTCGGTCTCGTATTGGCCCAGATTGAGATAGATAGCCTTAAGGAACTCCTTGCCCTGGCCTCCTGTGCCACGTCCGTCAACGCAAGCAATTACATAGCCTTTCATTGCGAAATATTCTTCCCATTCCATCTTCCAACGGTTAAGTACCTGCTGTGAGCCAGGACCGCTGTACTGCGACATGATGCAAGGATATTTCTTGGCTGGGTCGAAGTCGACGGGCTTGATTATGTAGCCATTCATGATGTCGCCATTGTCGTTGTACATGGTGAAGAACTCGCGACGTGGAATTTCGGGGGAGGTGTATTTTTGGGCATATTCCTCGTTGAGCTGCAGGTCTCGCACTCGCTTGCCATCGATGCTGTAAAGCACGAAGCGGTCGGGGGTGTTGGCATCGCTGAAGCGGCGAATGTAGTAAGTGAAATCGCTGTTGAAGCTTGCGCTATAGGTGCCGTTTCCGTCAACAAGTTCGCGAACCTCGCCAGTAGCATCGTTGGCGCAACGAATGGTGCGGTTGAGTGCAGTCTTGTTGGTCTGGAAATAAAAGAGCTTATTGTTTTCGTCAAATCCGTAATAGTTGGTGACATCGTAGTCGCCTTTAGAGATTTGCTTCAAGAGCTTGCCCAAGTAATTATATTTATATAGGTGCTTGCGGCCATCGCGGTTGCTCATGACGACGAAGAATCCTTCGTAGTACTTAACTCCAGTGACAACGTCTTCGTCAATCCACATGTCGCTCTGCTCGTCGTAGACCTC
Source organism: uncultured Prevotellaceae bacterium (assembly GCA_946410125.1). Classification (GTDB taxonomy): domain Bacteria; phylum Bacteroidota; class Bacteroidia; order Bacteroidales; family Muribaculaceae; genus Sodaliphilus. The sequence continues at coordinate 2,401 of CAMJZF010000134.1, forward strand.
CTCGGAGTTGCCAGTAGTGGTGTCGACGGCATAGATGTTCATGCGAGTTTGAGCCCGGTTTTCCCTCACAACCATGAGGGTGGGAGAGGACTGCCTGCCAAACTGGATATTTGGTACATAGTCATCCTCATTGAGCGGCAACTCAATCTTTGACAGCTTGCCTTGCAAGATGTCGTAGCACATCACGCTCACCACCGAGTTGTGCTCGCCGGCAGCAGGATACTTGTAGTCGTAGCGTCCCGGATGAATGGCATAGTCAGGGTTGGGGCGGCACTCGCCCTCATAAAGCTCCATAGAGCACATGGGAACTTTGGACTCGTCGAAGCGTATGAATGCCAAGTAACGGCCGTCGGCACTCCAAGTGAAGGTGTTGAGCACTCCAAATTCCTCCTGGTAAACCCAGTCGGGGACAGCGTTGATGATTTCATTTTTCTTTCCATCGGTGGTCACCTGTATAGAAGCTCCACTCTGCATGTGCTTGATAAATACATTGTTGTCTCGAACGTAAGCAACCTGATATCCGTCGGGCGAAAGAGTTGCGATTTCCTCGCCGCCATCCTCGGTGAGCGGATAAAGTTTGTTCTCGGCAATGTCATACACATAGTGGTTGGCACTGAATGAGTATCGGTATATAGGGTTGGTTTCGGTCCACAGCAAGATGCGTTTCTCGTCGCTCGACATGGTGTAGCCATCCCATGACTTGATGCTGTTTCCTGGGATTTTAGCGTTGTCGAAGAAGGTGGTAACATCTTTCTCCTTTTTGTAACTTAACTTCTTGATCATCGTACCCTCGTTGTTGAACTGGTAGTAGTAGCGTCCGTCGAGTGCAGGCTGGCTTGAAGGAATACCTTTCACACGTGCTGAGCCGAGCACGAAATCGTCTAAGTCAAGAGCATTGGCCGCTGAGCAGGTTATCAAGGCGGCGATTACAGGCAAAAGTAAATTCTTCATATCTATAGTTGGTGTTAGTTTTTTTCTGCTACAAAAATAGGTATTTTTTTAGATATAACGATGAAAGAGCACTAATTTATTTGTAAAGTGCTCACTTGTGAGAGGTGTTAGCCCCCTCTCGTTCTCCCCCTCAAGGGGAGAGGCTAATTCGCAGGAAGGACACAAAAACACAAGCTCATACAAAAACAAAAGATAATTTGCTTTAG
>CAMJZF010000135.1 GCA_946410125.1 uncultured Prevotellaceae bacterium
CATTGAACTATGGGTCCAATACTTTTTTATGAAATGCGGTGCAAAATTAGTCAAATATTTGTATCTTTGCAAAAAAAGAAGAATAAACAAATCATATACCTATTATAAAATGGCTACAGTCGACGACAAGAAAATCATCTTCTCAATGGTTGGAGTGAGTAAGACAATCCAGCAAAATCAAAAACAGATTCTTAAAAACATTTATCTCTCATTCTTTTATGGCGCGAAGATAGGAATTATTGGACTTAATGGCGCTGGCAAGTCTACTTTGATGAAGATTATTGCCGGTATTGAGAAACAATATCAAGGCGAGGTGGTGTTTGCTCCCGGATATTCTGTAGGATATTTGCCACAAGACCCACAACTTGACCCGACTAAAACAGTAAAGGAAGTGGTTCAGGAAGGTGTGCAACACATCGTAGATGCACTTAATGAATATGAAGAGATTAACCAGAAGTTTGGCCTGCCTGAGTATTATGAAGATGAGAATAAGATGAATACTCTTTTTGCTCGTCAGGCCGAACTGCAGGATATAATCGACGCAACCGACGCTTGGAATCTTGACAGCCGACTGGAACGTGCCATGGATGCTCTGCGTTGTCCCGATGGGGATGAGAGTACTGAACACTTGAGTGGTGGCGAGCGCCGACGTGTTGCGCTATGTCGCTTATTGTTGCAAAAGCCCGATGTGTTATTGCTTGATGAGCCCACCAATCACCTTGATGCCGAGTCGATTGACTGGCTTGAACAGCATTTGCAGCAATATGAAGGCACAGTGATAGCAGTAACACATGACCGCTATTTCCTTGACCATGTAGCTGGATGGATTCTTGAGCTTGACCGTGGCGAGGGCATACCCTGGCGTGGCAATTATAGCAGCTGGCTGGAACAAAAGACACAACGTCTTGCTCAAGAAGAGAAAACTGAGAGCAAGCGACGCAAGACGTTGCAACGTGAGCTGGAATGGGTGCGCATGGCTCCTAAGGCTCGACAGGCTAAGGGAAAAGCTCGTCTAAACAGCTACGACAAACTTCTTAACGAAACAGTTAAAGAAAAAGAGGAGAAACTGGAGATATTCATTCCTAATGGCCCAAGATTAGGAAACAAGGTAATTGAAGCGCAACATGTGGCCAAGGCTTTTGGTGACAAATTACTCTTTGATGATCTTAACTTCATGTTACCACCCAACGGCATCGTGGGGGTAATTGGTCCGAATGGCGCTGGTAAAACAACTCTTTTCCGTCTAATCATGGGTCTTGAGAAACCCGACAGTGGGACTTTTGAGGTTGGGGAAACGGTAAAAGCGGTGTATGTCGACCAACAGCACACGAGCATTGACCCAGAGAAGACCGTTTATGAGGTGATATCGGGAGGAGTTGAACTCTTGCGAATGGGTGGACGTGACGTGAATGCCCGTGCCTACTTGTCGAGATTTAATTTCTCGGGTGTTGACCAGCAAAAGAAATGTGGCGTGTTGAGTGGCGGTGAACGCAACCGCCTGCAACTTGCACTTGCTCTTAAGGAGGAAGGCAACGTGCTGCTGCTCGATGAGCCAACAAATGATATAGACGTCAACACTCTTCGAGCTCTCGAAGATGGTCTTGATGATTTTGCAGGTTGTGCTGTGGTCATCAGCCACGACCGGTGGTTCCTTGACCGAATCTGCACTCATATCCTCGCTTTCGAAGGTGACAGCAATGTCTTTTTCTTTGAAGGCTCTTACTCCGAATATGAGGAAAACAAACTTAAGCGCATGGGTAAGGAAGAACCTACTCGTGTGCGCTACAGAAAACTTACCGATTAATTTTCATGAACGTTAGAATTGAAGAAAGTTGGCTACGTGAGTTGGCCGATGTGTGGAATAAGGATTACTTTGTTCGGCTCACCGATTTTGTACGGGAACAGTATCGAACCCATCAGGTATTTCCTCCAGGCAGACAGATTTTTGCGGCATTCGATACGACTCCTTTCAATGAGGTGAAAGTCGTGATTCTTGGGCAAGACCCTTATCATGACGTTGGACAGGCCAACGGACTCTGCTTTTCGGTTAACGAAGGGATTCCATTTCCTCCCTCTTTGCAGAATATTTTCAAGGAGGTACACGATGACACGGGTGCACCAATTCCTCAAAATGGCGACCTTACTCGTTGGGCTCGACAGGGAGTATTGCTGCTTAATGCCACTCTTACTGTTCAGGCTCACAGGGCTGGCTCACATCAAAACCAAGGCTGGGAGCAGTTTACCGATGAAGTGATCTCCCATTTAGCAAACCATCGCAACAATCTCGTTTTTATTTTATGGGGCAGTTATGCCATTCGCAAAGGCTCATTTATTGACCGTACCCGGCACTTGGTGCTTACATCGCCCCACCCTTCACCATTGAGCGCTTATAGAGGTTTCTTTGGCAATCACCATTTTTCGCTTGCGAATGATTATCTGACACGTCATGGAAAAACTCCAATTATTTGGTAATTTATTACTAATAAAGCTATTATGAAAATAAAAGAAATAACCAAGGCTATTGAAGACTTTGCTCCATTGCATTTGCAAGAGAGTTGGGACAATAGCGGTATGCAGGTAGGTAATCCTGAAAACGAAATAACAGGTGTGCTGTTATGCACCGACGTGCGCGAAGAGATTGTTGACGAGGCAATTGAACGTGGTGCCAACATGATTATCTCTCATCATCCGCTTTTGTTTCGGGGCTTAAAAAAGATTGTGGGGCGAACCTATCAGGAACGAATTGTGGCTCAAGCAATTAAGCATGACATTACAATCTATTGCGCTCACACCAATATGGACAGTGCTTGCAATGGAGTGAACTTTAAAATGGCCGAGAAGCTTGGGCTGAATAATGTTAGAATTCTGTGTCCACAACATGACAAACTGAGAAAACTTATTGTTTTTGTACCAAATGAAAGTGTTGCCCATGTTGAAGAGGCCATGCATGATGCTGGCGCGGGTAAACTTGGGAATTATGATCACTGCAGCTACCAACTCAAAGGTGAAGGAAAATATCGAGCTCTTGACGGGGCCAATCCATTTGCAGGCAAAGTTGATGAATTGCATTGTGAACCCGAAGTGAGAGTGGAGGTACTTGTCCACAAAGCGTTGTGCAACAAAGTGGTAGCTGCTATGCTTAAGGCTCACCCTTATGAAGAACCGGCTTTCGACATCATTGCTCTTGAGAACAGCGATAAATATGCCGGACTTGGAGTGATAGGCGACATTGAACTGATGGATGCACGTGAATTCCTCAAGTTGGTAAAAAAAGCATTTGAGGTAAATACAATACGTTATAGTGGCAATTTAGACCATGATGTGAGTCGCATAGCCATGTGTGGCGGAGCAGGAGCTGAATTTATTGATGCAGCTAAGTCGCAAGGAGCCGATGTCTATATAACCGGCGACATGAAATATCATGAGTTTCAAGGTAATGAAGACAGCATAATTCTTGCTGATATTGGACATTATGAAAGCGAACATTACACAAAAGAGATTTTTTATGATATTATTCAGAAAAAAAATCCTA
>CAMJZF010000136.1 GCA_946410125.1 uncultured Prevotellaceae bacterium
AGCGGCTCATCCAAGGCTATCAAGGTGCTGGGCACTATCACCATCAACGGCGGTTTTGTTAAAGTGAGCGCCACAGGCGGTGAAGGCAGTGAGGGCATTGAGAGCAAGAAAACCATCACTATCAACGGCGGTTACATTGAGAGCAATACCTATGACGATGCTCTCAACAGTGCCTCGCACATGTATATCAATGGCGGCTACGTCTATGCTGTGGCTACCAACAACGATGCCATAGATAGCAACGGCAACATGTACTTGAGCGGTGGCATGGTATTCTGCTGTGGCAGTGAGGAAGGCCTTGATGCCAATAGCGAGGGTGGCTACAAAGTGTATATCCAAAGTGGTGCCAATCTTGCCGCTATAGGCCGTAGCATGGGAGCCATTGAAAGTGGCGCATCAATCAGCCAAACATGTTACTCAACAACGGCAAGTTCACAGACCTGGTATGCCTTATATAACGGCAATACCGTAGTTGCCGCATTCCGGACACCTACTCTGGGTAGTAGTGGTGGCGGTTATGGACCTGGTGGCGGCAGTGGTGGCAATACCATGGTGGTAACCTCGCCATCGTGCAAGCTCTATAGTGGCGTAACCGGTAGCGGCACCTCGTTCTGGAGTGGTAACGGCTATAGCAATGCCAGCGGTGGTTCGTCAGTATCGCTTTCGAACTATTCTGGTGGTAGCGGCTGGTGATGACACCCCAATAAAAGAAAAAAGCCTAAATAAACCCAAACTTAATTACATGTGTGCCTCGGGGCTTTACGTCCCGGGGCACTTTTTTGATGTAAAATTTGCTGGCAAGGAGTGAAATCACTAATTTTGTGGTGCGGTAGGTTGAGGAGCAGGCGGCGTAAGTGCAACTTACTGACTAAAACTTACAACTTACTACTTAAAACTTACTTTTAGTTTTGCTTAATTTCACTCCCATATTGCGAGGTTACTTGACCTCAAGGCTTAAGCAGCATGCCCGCTACATCGACCATGCCGACAGCGTGCAGCAGGAGCAGTTCTTGCGTCTCAAGGAACGTGCCGCCCTCACTTGGTTTGGCCGTCACTACGACTTCTCTACCGTGCGCACCTACAAGGAATTTGCCACGCGCGTTCCACTTTACCGCTACGAGGACCTTCAGCCACAAATCATGCGCATGGTGCGCGGCGAGAAAGATGTGCTGTGGCCAGGACGCTGCTTCAACTTCGCTCAGTCGAGCGGCACGAGCGACGGCAACCACAAGTACATCCCCATCACGCCCGAATCGCTGCGGTGGAACCACTACCGGGGAGCCAGCGACGTGGTGTCGCACTACCTTAACCTTAACCCCGAGAGCCGGCTATTTGCCGGTAAGTCTCTCATTCTCGGCGGTTCTTTTGCCAACGAGCTCGACCTGCCGCGAGGCACTCGTGTTGGAGACCTCTCGGCAACTCTTATTAATAATATAAACCCCATTGTCAACTTTGTGCGAGTGCCTGATAAGCGCACCGCTTTGCTCGAGGACTGGGCAGTGAAGCTCCCCGCTCTTGTTGAGGCAAGCAAGGGCGAGGACATTACCAACCTGAGCGGTGTGCCGTCGTGGTTCTTGACGGTTATAAAAGAGGTGCTCAAAGCTACGGGACGCGACTGCATTCACGACGTGTGGCCCAATCTGGAGGTGTTCTTCCACGGTGGCATTGCCTTCGAACCTTACCGTGAGCAGTATGAGCGCCTGTGCGACATGAGCAAGATGCACTTCCTCAACACCTACAACGCCAGCGAGGGATTCTTTGCCACGCAGAGCGACTGGAGCACCACGGCCATGCTGCTGCTGCTCGACGTGGGCGTGTTCTATGAGTTTATCCCGCTTAGCGATGTTGACAGCGACCACCCCGACGTGCTGCCCATCTGGGAGATAGAGGCGGGCAAGACCTACGAGCTCATTATCACTGCCTGCAATGGGCTGTGGCGTTACCGCATTGGCGACACGGTGCACATTGAGCAGCTCAACCCAGTGAAAATCAACATCGCTGGGCGCACCAAGAGCTTTATCAACGCCTTTGGCGAGGAACTGATGGTTCATAATGCCGACAAAGCCATTACCCGCGCCTCGCAGGAGACCGGTGCCGAGGTGCTGAACTACACCGCCGCACCCGTATATGCCGACGACAAGAGTAAGGGGCGCCATCAGTGGCTCATCGAGTTTGAGCAGGAGCCAGCAAGCGTTGACGAGTTTGCCGCCCTGCTCGACAAGTACCTGCAGGAAGACAACGGTGACTATCAAGCCAAGCGATACAAGGGCATCTTCCTCGATGCTCCACAGGTGATAGTAGCACCACGCGGTCTCTTTGACCGCTGGCTCGCCTCCACAGGCAAGCTCGGTGGCCAGCGCAAAGTGCCGCGCCTCAACAACAACCGCACCACTATCGACCAGATGCTATATTTAATGCATAATTCATAATGCACAATTCATAATGCACAATGCACAATGCATAATTAGCTGCGCTTTCTTAATGTTCAATTCAGCCAATTATTCTTATGAGGAGAGCATTGCGAAAATTTTCGTAACGAAATTTTTCGCAATGGCGAGGAAGTCGAGAGGTTTTCCTCATGAAATTGTGGAACAATACAATTTACCGAATTAAAATTGAAAACAGCATTAAAAATTTAGTTACAATATGCTACAACGATATCTGCAGGAGGGACGCATTGAGGCGGGATGCGACGAAGCCGGGCGTGGATGCCTGGCGGGGCCGGTGACGGCAGCCGCAGTGATTTTGCCGCCTGACTTTAGCAACGACCTGCTTAATGACAGCAAGCAACTCACTGAGCATCAGCGCGACGTGCTGCGTCCTGTCATCGAGTGTGAGGCTCTGGCGTGGGCGGTGGCTATGGTCTCGCCCGAGGAGATTGACCGCATCAACATCCTGAAGGCATCGATTACCGCCATGCACCGCGCCCTCGACCAGCTCACCGTCAGGCCTGAGCACATCCTTGTGGACGGAAACCGTTTCTACCCCTATGGCGACACGCCCTTCACCACTATCGTCAAGGGCGACGGCAAGATGATGAGCATAGCAGCCGCGAGCGTGCTCGCCAAGACTCATCGTGACGAGTATATGCGCCGCATTGCTGAGGAGTTTCCTCACTACAACTGGGCAAAGAACAAGGGCTATCCCACTCGCGACCACCGCGCCGCTATCGTGGCTCACGGCATCAGCCCTTACCACCGCAAGAGCTTCAACCTCGTGGGGCAGCTCTCCCTCTTCGACTGAATGTTGATGCCCCGCCATTAAGTCAAATCAAGAAAACAAAAATATGGCAGCCCCCTCAACTATTTATCAAACAATTAATTACAATTAAAATTAAAAGCAGTTTCCTTAGATTCAGGTGACGTAGCCATTCGGCTTTGGGTCATGAAGGACAATTGAATTACGCAGTTAGGACACAAG
>CAMJZF010000137.1 GCA_946410125.1 uncultured Prevotellaceae bacterium
AGGCAATAGCTAAGGCTCGAGGCATAGCGCCATACATGGTGTTTAGCGACAAGGTGCTGATGGTGATGGCACAAGAAAAACCTGTGACTAAGGCGCAGTTTGGCACGCTTTATGGTGTGGCCGAGGCCAAGACCGAGCTCTATTGGCGGCAGTTCACGTCGGTTATTCGTGATCACTTGAAAGGTTCATAGGTAGGGGCAGGCTCAGGCTAATGGCGTGAATTATCAGACACAAGGCACAACTTTTTGTTGGGTTACATGGAATCAGTGGAATCAGTGGAATCGGTGGGGGCCACTCCTGTGGAGTGGAAATTATGGCACTTGGTGCTAAAATTATAGTGGTGCTTCGCACTAAAATTATTGTTTCTACTGACTCGGGTGACTCAGGTGACTCAACTGACTCAGGGTGGTGGGACGGTTTTTGTTTTTTTCATGGGTGGCAGTATGTCAAGGGGCTCTTGTGCTGGGATGCATGGGGCAAAGATAGCACCTTATTATATTTAAATGCAATATTAAAAAATCACGTCTGAAAGGCAATATCACGAAATCACGCCGCAGCTTGCCTTGTTGAGAGGTGCTGCGGCGTGGGTTTTAGTTGGTGTCAACCCCTCTGGTGGTGCAGGGTTGATGCTGTGTGGGTTACTACTACTTGATTATCTTTTGGGTGGTGCGTGAGCCGTCGCTATAGGTTGTGACCTTGAGGTTCACGCCTGGCTGTGGCTCGGTGCTCTCCACGCCGGCGAATGGAGTGTGACTAATTACACGCTTTTGCAGCACATTCAATGAATGATAGTAATCTTTGAAATTCTTTATACCATCAAAGAGAACCCTCTTTCCTCTTTTCTTGTATTCTTTTCTTGATTTTTATAATTGACAAGATGTAGTTAATAATAAGAAAAACAAGTACAATAGAGCCAACTATTGTTCTAACCCTATCTCCAATACCTAAATATATTCGGAAATACAACACGAACGCCATCAGCAACACAAAAAAGAATAAAAAAAGCCACAATTTTCTCAAAATTTTTTTATCCTTTTCAATTGATTCACTGTGATTGTTGTCCATAATTTCTGTTTTATATTATTATCTTAAAGACCTTCAGTAATTCTATTATTAAATACATCAGAGGTAACCATGCAAAAGCACATATTATAGCAATAATATGATATATCTTCTTGCGATTTTTAGCATTTATATATTCTATATTGTTCATTATCTCATTATGATGCTTTTTAAAGTATAAATAAAGACTCAAATACAGTATAGGTAGATAAATGAACAATAATATGTAGGTCATTAACTCTTGCCCGAAAAAGGCGTAAAGAATAGGACCGACAAATGGCATAGTAAGAGAAATAAATATTCCCACAATAACAATAATCTCACCTGCCCCTCTGTTCTTATAATTATTCTCAAAATATATTAATTCTATTAGCCTCTTAATTTTTTTCATAATTAAAGCGTATAAAAGTGATATAATGGATTACCTTCTTTATCACGAAGATTGTTTATAAGGTTATTATTTATGCCTGACAGTTTCTTTATTGTTACGGGATAACTTGTTTTAAAAACAAGGGAATAAAAATATGTATAATAAATTCCTCATTATTCATTTGCAAAAATAGTCAGTTTTTCTCAATTCAGCAAAGATTTTAAATGAAAAAAAACAAAAATCAGTGCCTCCGCGCATAAAACATTAACGACCAATCTGTTATATGACATGGGGTGTGTTGTTGGCCCTCGTCGAGGGCCAAGGGAGAGGGGGGCTTTATGCCCCATGCCACGCACCTCTTCGAGGCACGCACCATGGGGTTGCCTGATTTCGCCCCCTTCGGGGCCGTTGTGGCCGCTGGCCACCAGCCATCCACCACCAGCATCCCCAGAAACATCCGCCAGCAGCATGAGGGTGTTGCAAAAGATTATAAACTACGGATTTTTCTGAATAATCTGATAATAAGCAATTTTCATTGGCTTGTGTGTCAGGATATTAAAAATGAGAAAAATCAAATTAATCCGTAGTTTTTATTTGTGACGGAGTTTTGCAACATCCTCCAGCATCCGCCTGCAGCCAGCATCCATCCATCCGCCGCTGGCCACGAGCGAATTGGGATTTAATGACATTTGTCATGATTCTCAAGTTGGTATTCTATTACTTTACTATGCCTGTTGATTAATGCCTGTGTAGGTTATGCCGTAGGTGCTGTGGATGGCGAGTGATGTGTGGAGCAGTTGACGCATTGCTGTTGATGTTTTAAGCATAGAATTGCCTTGCAAATTTAGATAAAAAAAGGAAAAAAAGGAAGGAGGGCGCAATAAATCGCAAGATTTTATGCACCCTCCCTTTAGTGGTAATGCTCGATTCGGGTTAAAGGTGGTTAGAGCAGGTCGACTGAGCGTTTCAAGAAGTTGTTGAGGGCTTCGCCTTTGAGTAGGCCGTTACCCAGGAGGGCGATGTCGATGAGTTGCTTAACAGTGTCTTGGTCTTTAGCATAATTGGTGACAATTTCCTCTTTCTTGTCGCGCAATGCCTGAGCTTTGTCCTCGTTTTTCTTGAGGTCGTCTTTCTTGTCTTCGGGCACACCCTTATTGTCCTTGTCGAGGTCGCGAATTGCCTTGATGACGGCATTGGTCGCTGCGAGTTCGTCGTCGATGGGCTTGAGCTCATCTTTCACAGCTGCTACTGCTTGGTCAACAACTCTCTTGATGACAGGATGGCTGGTGTTGAGCGTGAAATTATAAGCATCGGGGAACTCGCCGTAGAAACTCATTCCTGGCTGGAACACAGCCATATCCTTCATGCGTCGCATGTACTCACTTTGAGTGATGACTACAGGTTGGGCATCGGGAGACATGGCAGCATAGGTTACCATGAACTCACTCTTCTCGATAGCAGGAATCTGTGACTTGAATAGGGTAGAGGCGATTTCACGTTCCTCGGTGGTGAGCTCGGCGTCTTTAGCATCCTCTTTGCGCACCAAGTTGTCGACAACGTCGCTGTCGACACGCACGAAGCGTGATTTCTCATTCATCTGCTCAAGCAGACCAACGAATGGAATGTCGAGCTGGCCGTCCATGAGTAGCACGTCGTAACCCTTGTCTTGGGCAGCCTTGATGTAGGTGTATTGTGCAGTCTTGTCGGTGGCGTAGAGGTAGATGAGGTTGTCGTCCTTGTCGGTTTGGTTGCCCTTGA
>CAMJZF010000138.1 GCA_946410125.1 uncultured Prevotellaceae bacterium
CACAATCCCACCAAATTGTATTTTGGTGATGAGTCTTTGAACTTTCTCAAGGACGAGTTGAAAAACTTTGGGCCTGTCGTGCTGCTAAACTATGGCAGTGGCAGTGTGAAGCGTAATGGCATCTACGACCAGGTGCTTGCTATTCTCAATGAAGCCGGCAAGACCGTTGTGGAGAATCCTGGAGTAATGAGCAATCCCACACTTGAAAAGCTTAATGAGGGTGTGAAAATTGCACGTGAGAATGATGTAGACCTCATCCTCGCCCTTGGCGGTGGCAGTGTGTGCGACTACTCTAAGGCTGTGGCTGCTTCGGTATTCTGCAATGGTGACTATTGGGACAAGTTCTGGCTCAAGCAAGAGCAGCCCGATGCCGACCAGCGTCTGCTGCCGGTGGCTTGTGTGCTTACTATGGCAGGTACCGGTTCCGAAATGAATGCCGGAACGGTGATTACCGATGCCGAACACAACTTCAAGGTGGGGCACGTGTTTGACGACCGTCTCATGCCCAAGTTCTCAATACTGAATCCAAAATTCACCATGACAGTTCCTGAGAACCAGATGAAGGCTGGCATCTACGACATCATGAATCACATCATGGAGCAGTATTTCTCCGATTTCGACGACAACACCAGTGACTATCTCTCCGAGGGACTGATGCGCTCACTCATCACTGCATCGCGCATTGCAGTGAAGAACCCGCAGGACTATGAAGCACGCTCTAACATTATGTGGACTGCAACCTGGGCACTCAACACGCTCATTGGCTGTGGCAAGCGCGAAGACTGGATGGTGCACATGATTGGTCATAGCGTTGGTGCTTGGACTCATGCTCCTCACGGATATTGCCTGGCTTCGGTCTCTATGGCCTATTACAAGCGTGCCATGAAGGAAGGGCTGCCCAAGTTTGTGCGCTTTGCCAAGAACGTGTGGGACATCAATGGCGACGGGATGACCGACGAGCAAATTGCTGAGGCCGGCCTCGCAGCTCTCAAGGACTGGATGGTTGAGATTGGGCTGCCTCTTACCATAGGCGAACTCGGTGCTACTGCCGACATGATACCAGGCATCACAAGCACTACTGTTGTTTATCCTGCCGGCTATCTCGACCTTAAGCCTGAGGACATTACCGAAATCCTCAACGAGAGCCTTTAACATATCCTTGTTATAGGAATCTTTTTAGGATAAGTAATAAAAATTAATAAGCTGCCCGGCTTGCATTTCCAGCAAGTGGGGCAGCTTATATTCTATTAGCACCTAATAGCTAAATAACGATTATCTAATAAAATAGTTTTTAATCGTACTTAATCGTTTGAGAAAATCACTTCTTGTGGAAGCCGCGGTGCGAGATAAGGTACTGACCAATCTGCACGGCATTAAGGGCGGCACCCTTCTTGATTTGGTCGCCCACCACCCAGAACGTCAGTCCGTTGTCGCTGCTGGTGTCGATGCGTATGCGTCCCACATACACAGGGTCTTTTCTCGTGCAGGTGATAGGCATGGGGTAGGTGTTGGTTGCTGGCTCGTCCATCACCACGATGCCAGGGGCAAGCTGTAAGGCGGCACGTGCCTCCTCAGGGCTGATGGGCTCTTCGCATTCAATCCACACCGCTTCACTGTGGGTGCGCATCACCGGCACGCGCACGCAGGTGGCACTCACCCTGATGTCGCTGTGCATGATTTTGCAGGTCTCACGCACCATCTTCATCTCTTCCTTGGTGTAATCGTTCTCGGCAAACACGTCAATGTGCGGAATCACGTTGTAGGCAAGCTGGTGCTGGAAGTGCTTAACTGTAGTCTCAAGTTTGCCGTGTGCTATCTCGCTCTGTTGCAATGCCAGTTCGTCCATTGCCTGCAGCCCGGCACCGCTGGCGGCCTGATAGGTTGCCACCTGCACGTTCTTGATGTGTGAAATGTTGTCGAGCGGCTTTAGGGCCACCACAAGGATGATGGTCGAGCAGTTAGGGTTGGCAATAATGCGGCGAGGAGCGTTCAGGGCATCGTCGCCGTTCACCTCAGGAACGACAAGAGGCACATCGTCGTTCATGCGGAATGCGCTGCTGTTGTCAATCATGATGCAGCCGTGCTTAGTGATGGTCTCGGCAAACTCCCTCGCAGGACCGCCACCCATCGACACAAAAGCGATGTCAATGTCCTTGAAGTCGTCGTTGTGCTGCAGCAGTTTCACCACATGGTCCTTGCCACGGAAGGTGAAGATGCGGCCTGCACTGCGAGCCGACCCAAACAATACCAGCTCGTCGACAGGAAAATTCTGCTCGTCGAGCACCCGCATAAACTCTTGTCCTACAGCGCCACTGGCGCCCACAATTGCTACTTTCATTTCAATTAATTGTAATGAGTTTTCTATTTGTTTATTGCTACAAAGTTATAAACTTTTTCAATGAATAGCAAATTGCGTGCCTCAAATTGCATGTGACTTCAAAAAATAAAAAAATCAATTATATTTGCATAATAATTTAAAATCAATTATATTTGCATAATAAACAATTGTCATAAATAATAGGGTGACACTAATAAGTTTTCAAAAAAAGAATCATTATTATGAATAGATTATTATTTACCGCTATTGTTGCTTTGCTCATTGCATTCAACATTGAAGTGCTGACTCAGAAAGAGAGTAGGTCAAGGGCCCAAAGCATCGCAGCCAATTTTATGAACGAGCGACAGATGGCATAGCTTTTTCTTCCACCACATTGTTTGATAAAAAGGATGGAAAATGTATTTTTCTCATTTCGGGCAGCGGTGTTTTAGTTCCACTTCAGGATGCCGTTTAATCCATTCAAGCCGCTGGGCTAATCGCTTCTCGTCCATACCATATAGTGCTTTTCTTATGCAAAAAAATATTTTTTTCTATGATAGGAAAAATTTACTATCTTTGCACATTAAGATAGAATATTAACCTAATAATGAAAAAATGATAATGAAGAGACTCTTTACTTTATTGATAATTGCAATTGCAGCGTTTAGTGTCAATGCTGCTGGAGTTATGATTTGTGGAAAGGTTTACAATGAGAATTACTATCAGCTTATAAATCAAGAACTCACTGAGTCTGGCTATTTGAAGAGCGGTAGTGTGGCCTATGATCCTGTGAACTACAAATTGACACTCAACAATGCCGATATAT
>CAMJZF010000139.1 GCA_946410125.1 uncultured Prevotellaceae bacterium
TACGAGCGACTGTTGCCAGCTTCTGTCGCTGTGGTGATAGATGTAGTGAGCCTGGCGCATTAGTCTTGATCGATTCATTTTTATATTAGTTTTTAGTTCTTAATTCACAATTCACAATGCACAATGCACAATTCACAATGCACTCTTAAACCCTTAAACCCTTAAACCCTTAAACTATAAGAGAAAGTCCTTGGGGTTGAGCGGTGGCTTGATTGGTCCCATTTCATCGATGATGTCGCACAGGATAAGTCGCGAAGCAATGAGTTCGTCGGTGCTGTCGATTGAGTGCTTCAACTCGTCGCCGTCAAGTATAAAGCCTTTCATTTCATTGACCATCATTTTGTTATAGTCAAGAATAGTTTTCTCTCTTATCCTTTGCCTGAAGTTGAGCAAGCCCCTCATCTTGCGCTTGATGCTGTTGTTGTAGCCAATAGCCCCATCGCGCGAGTAGAGCCTAAGGTATTTCTTCGAGAGCTTTCTTGTGTAGTAATCGATGCTTGAAAAGCCCTCAATGTTGAGGTTGTTGGTCTCGACAATGAGCATTGCGTTATGGTAGTGGCGAGCAATGAAGATGCTGTCGAGGATAAGGCTGTCGATGTCGCTCACGTAGCGTTTCTCACAGCACAGTTCCAGCACGTTATCACTTGTTATTCTCCAGCTTGAGATAACGTTAAACTTGCTCTCGTCGAGCCTGCCCGCAATGGTGACGACCACAAAGTAACGGTATTTTCTTTCACTGTCGCAATCGTGCCATAGCAAGAAGTCACCACTTGTTGACTTGCCCTTGCGAGAGAGCTTGCGGTAATAGGAAATTTCCTTATTGGTGAAAATGTTGTTGTTGGCACTTGTAAAACACTCGTCGGCAGTGCTTGGGTACTCACGCAAGAAGCTCACTTCGTCCTGGAACTCCTTGCGCTTGGCACGATACCAGTTTAACTGCTCAATAGTGATGCCCGCCTCTTGCATCTTCTTCTCTTTCCTTGAAAGCTTGTCGCTCCACTTCACATCGCTCTCGCTCAACGGCTTGCTGTAGTACTCACACAGGTTCCATGACAAGAACAACGGCTTGTAGCTAATGACGCCCGCCACGCTGTCGAGCCACATCTTGTAGAAGTAATTGTTCTTGCCGTCGCTGGTGCTCTCGAGCACTACAATAGTGCCCGGGCGGTTGCCCACGCTGCCCATTACCGAGCGAATCACGTCCTCGCTCCAGTCGCTCGACTTGCTGTGCCAGAAAGCGCTCTCGCTAAGGTGAGCCAGCGCAATGTTATAGCCACGCGTGGAATTGAAATTCTTGGCACTGGAGTAAATGAGCTGGTTGCCGCTTGCATCGCTCAGGATGCTCTCGCCAGTGGGCTTGGGCTTGGCTTCCTTGTTATAGCGAGAATAGATCTCGACCATTGAGTTTACAAACGTCTTGCTCAACTGCTTGTTGTGGCACAGGCTCAGGAACGTTTCCCGCTTGCAGTGGAAGATAAGATACCATGTGAAGTAATGCAGCAACACGGTGCTGATGCCCAGCTGCCGGCTCTTGAGGATGAGCAGTCGGCATGGCAGTTTATTGAGCCTGCACTCTTCAAGATAGTCGACTACCTGCCGCTGCGCTCCGTTGAGCTTGAGCTTCACTGTCTTGCCTGTGCTTTTATCGTTAATGTCGCCATAGGTGGCGATAAAGTCTTCAAAATCCATAGTTTTCAGTTTTTAATTCACAATTCACAATGCATAATTCACAATGCATAATTCACAATGCATAATTCACAATGCACAATTCACAATGCATAATGCACAATGCACAATTCACAATGCACTCTTAAACTCTTAAACCCTTAAACCCTTAAACCCTTAAACCCTTAAACCGTTAATGAGGGCACTTCGACGAGTGTATAGACTTTGTAGCGAGTTTTGTTCTTAGTCACCATTTTACTGTCAAACTTGTAGCCAAGATGTTTTAGAATTTGTAAATAACTTGTAGTACCTGTAAAATTAAATTTTATCATTAATTCACGAGAAGAGAAAGTTTTTTCTTGAATAATGAAGTCTAAAACTCTCTTTAATACTGAATTTTCTACCGTCAATTTATAACGACTAAGGGGTCTCTTTTTCTTATATTTACGTTTTGGCTTGAACCGTTCCTTGTCGCTAATGAAATAATAAGCAACCCAGTATCCTGTATCTACGTGCACGATGCGCTTGTCGATGCAATAGCCTTCTTTTTTTAATTCAAATATAATACGTGGTAATTGTAATGAATCAAAAAACTCAAGAGCTTCGATAGCACTTAAAGTTCTGCCCGAGAGCAGGTAGTCGAGTATCATTTGTTTTTTGGTCTTTGGCTTTTGCCTTAAATCTTTCTGTTTCATTTTTTTCAGTTGTCAGTTGTCAGTTATTAGTTAGGGGAGAGTGAGAGGGGAGAGGGGAGAGGGGAGAGTGAGAGGTCTGCCAACCCTTAAACCCTTAAACTCTTCAACCCTTAAACCCTTAAACCCTTAAACCCTTAAACCCTTAAACCCTTAAACCCCTTAAACTCTTAAACCTTTAAACCCCTTTAAACCCTTAATTAGAACGGCACTTTGTCGCCCTGGGCGGTAGCGGTGTTGAGGGTCTTGTAATAGGCAAGCTCATAGAACCGTGTGGTCTCGGCCTGAAAGCCAATGATGTCCTCGCCCACCTTCTCGCCCTGGCGGTTCTTGACACACATGAGCATGGCGGTGCCTGCGGTGTCGACGTTGCTCCAGTCCTTGGCAAGGTGGGGATAGCGGTAATAGGAGCCGTGATGCTCGGGGCGGTACAGCAGGTAGATGCTGTCGGCAGCGTCGGCAATGTCGCCACTCTCCTTAAGCTCTTCGAGCCTTGGGCATGGGTCCTTGTCGATGTTGCGGCGCAACTGCGAGATGAGCACAATGGTAATTTCGAGCTGCTTCGACAGGGCTTCGAGGCGGTGGGCAATGCTCCCAATCTGGTGCACACGGTCGCGCTCTCGCGAGCTCATGAGCTGGAGGTAGTCGATGAGCACCACCTTAACGCCATGCTGGAGGTTCATCGCCTTGATGTTGTTGAGAATGGTGTCGCTCTCGCTCGACCGCACCTCATCGGAGAAGATGGGCAGCGGGTCGTTGAGCGAGGTGAAGCGGTG
>CAMJZF010000140.1 GCA_946410125.1 uncultured Prevotellaceae bacterium
AAGTGATAAATATTTGCTCATCTTTGAGGTCGTCGGTTGCCCCTACATAGACTCCTTTGAGGAACTTGACGTTCAAATCTTCAGGGACAGCTGTATGGTTGTCAAAGACCTCGAAATCCACACCGTTGATTCTCAACCTAATAGGAGACCTGGCACTCATTGCAACAGTCATTGTCATTGTCATCATCAGCAAGATGATAATTGTTTTAATCTGTTTCATAATCTATTATTGTAATTTAGTACTATCGGTTTCTACATAAGGTTCATCGGCTATCACATCGTAATGTTCAAAGCTATCCACTTTGCCTTCACGAGAAAAGAATATCAGCAATCCAGTTGAATCGTTAATAACATAATACATATCATCGCTCCAGTTAGTACAATTATATTCGGCTGGCTTACCCAATGCCATCAACACTGAGTCCCTTGGCATTCCAACATGTAAAATGCTGTCGACATTGACGCCCTCAAGAACAGCAGATTCCTTGTCGGTAAGATTCAAGTCCTCCAGCAAAATGCCAGTCTGATCGACATGCTCATTGCCATTACACATTATAAGGCCAAAGAAAACAATTACAGCAATAGCAATAGCCGCAAGACTAATACAGCCTATCAGCAAAACCTTAGGCCAAACACTCTTTTTGGGCTTAAAGCCAGGAGGCATTGGAGCACCTTGATAATACTGGGGACCCTGAGGATATTGTGAATACTGAGGATTCTGAGAATACTGAGGATTCTGTTGATTTCCATTTGTCATATTATCCATAGAATTTCATTATAATTATAAATGCAACATTATTCTATCAGTTTTTCCCAAGCCTTGCGCTCTTTCTTGTTGCGATGATTTTTAACCTGTGTTTTTAGCCAGTTGGCAAAACTCTCGTCGCTATTGAGCTTATCTTTAAATAGAGCAGAAGCGCGGCTATCGCAGTGATTGGTGAACCATGAAAGCCAAAGCCCGGGATTACGGTATATCATACCTTTCTGCCATTGCCATAACTCATCCAATCTTTGTGAAACCTTATCATTTTTCTTAGAAGCATTACACCAGGAAGAATTCAAGATTGCTTCTAAATGCCCTATAACCGATTCATCACTCGCAGGAGATGTAAAAAACTTTATTACGTTCCAACCATTGGAAATTGTGCGACAGTTGTTGCTCTCGCTCACCTTTTCCCTTCCATTAGGGTTGTCAAACTTACGTCCAGGAATACTCATATTCTCTCTTTCGGTCCATTTCGAGTGAGAAGAGTCTTTATCGCGAGAAAACTTACCCGATTGGTCTACAGCATATTTAGTCGTAATACAGCCCTCCTCGGTAATAGAAGGTCCACCGCGTCCAGTGTCTACAACACTCACAAAATTGCGAGTCACAGTAACGGCATTTTTCTCAACAGTGATTGCCGGCTCCTTTTCTCTCATGTGGATTTGGGGATGGTCAGGGTCATCTTTAGCAATAAGAATGTCGCCCTTGCGCAGCAATAGCACGCCATCGATGATGCCACCCTCATGCTTATAGGTTACAGAATAGAAATAACCGTCAACTCTTAACAAAGCAATTGAATAGTTATCGGTATATCTAACATCTGAGATAAACACTTGTTTTCCTTCAAGCTCGTTGATTGAGCCGCAATAAACTCCTTTTAAAAAAGATTCATTCATTCGTTCAGGAATAACAGTATTACTGCTGTTACAAACTATACTCACTCCATTGATTCTAAATTCAACAGGAGTTCGTGCACCCATAGCAACAGCCATCGACATCAGTAGCACACAGAGCGTTAATTTGGTTATTTTGTTTTTTTTCATAATTTTACAAAATAAGTATATAAAAAACAATTACGTTATAAGTCGGCTTCTCTCAAACAGCAAAACGAGCCATTTAGTTTCCTAACATTATGTCGTAGATTGCTGTGACGTCGGCACTGGTGACATAGCCGTCGCCATTGACGTCGGCAGTGGAGGCAAACTGGTTGTCGGTGCCAAGCATCACGTCGTAGACGGCGGTGACATCGGCACTGGTGACATAGCCGTCGCCGTTCACGTCGCCTGTGATACTTACAGGTATTTCAACCCAGTTGCTGCTGACTTGCTTCTTGGGAAGCCATCGCTTGTTGCGGGCAGTCCTTACCTGAGCATTGGTGATGACATTGCCCTCTCCGGAGTTTTTAAGCACCTTAAATTCACCAGAGCTGCCTGCTGGAATGGTGCGCAAGCTGTTGACAAGAGTTCCCATCGCGCTCTCCTTGATTTTGTTGCCGTAGATTTCAAGCGTGCTGAGAGAGTTGAGCCCCTGCACTGTGAGGGATGTGAGCTGGTTGTCGTGACAGTCAAGCCTGGTAAGTGCCTTGCAGTTGCTCACGTCGAGCGAGGTGAGGGCATTGCCGTAACATTCTAACGTCTTTAACCCTGTTAAATCCTCACAACTATAAAGATTCTTCAATTTGGGGTTACCATAGCATTTGAGGGTGGTTAGTGATGGGATACTAAATAAACCACAATATTCTAAATTACTGTTGTTGGCAACAGTTGCCGTAGTTAAGGGGTTTGCATCAAGTCTTACACGCTTTATATTACTATGGTTTGAAAGTGAGAAAGACGTTAATATATTATTAAAAGCAATAAGGTATTCCAAACCACTTGGCAAAGAAGGCAGAGAAGTGAGTAGATTACTGGAAACGTTTAAGCTTTTAAGGCTGCTTGGCAGTGATGACAGCGACGTAAGCTTATTATTCTCACAGTTTATTTGAGTCAAACTTGTGCATCCTGTAAAAATTAATGTACTTAATGCAGCTGCAGTATGGGAACTGGACAAAGAATTATCATTATTAATCACGATAAGTTGAGGATTATAGGAGCAATCTAAATAAGCGAGTTTGTCAAAACGTGTTACGGAAGTGCTGGCGCCGCAAAAATCCAAGTTGGTAATCTTGTTGTAAGCACAGTTCAGATAAGTTAAACTGGTTGGCAAGACCGAAAAAGGATCTGAGAACGCAATTTGGTTGTTGCTGCAATTCAAAGTTGTAAGTTTGGAGTAACTGGACAAATTAATCGATGTGAACTTGTTGCCTGAGATGTTCAGGTTCTCCAA
>CAMJZF010000141.1 GCA_946410125.1 uncultured Prevotellaceae bacterium
GAGCTTCAAGATTAAGCCCGCCGAGGCCGAGGCAAAATAAATCTTATTATTGACTAATTTGTTGTGGTGGAAGATTGCATTGTTTTCTCTTCCACCACAATTTTGATAAAAAGGATGGAAAACGTGTTTTTCTCATTTCGGGCAACGTTATTCTATGAATAGTAAATTGCGTGCCACAAAATCAGTGCAAGATGAACGAAGGGCAAACTTGTTTTAGCTTTCTAAACCGCAGCCCGATTTTTCATAATTAAATAGGCAAGTTCGTTAAGTTCTTGACATTGATTTCTTGTGAGTCCCTTTTCTTGGTCTTTAAGCTCTGGTGTTATCAGTAAGAGAGCCGTTTTAAAGTGATAAATGTTAATTTTGTAGCAAAGGAGCAGTTGCGATTATTTGGCAAAATGGGAGAAAATGCTTAATTTTGCCAAACAATTATCAAGAATTATCACATTATTCTTAAAAAATGACTAATTGCAAATCGTTCCGATTTATCCTGGTGGCATTGATGCTGGCATGCGCCTCATCATTACTTGCCGCCAATGTAGACCAACTTATCAAGAACTTTGATGGCAGCCAAAACATTGATAATGCCAATGCCTTTTTTAAGGAGCTTGATAAGGAACAGTTTACCGACCAACTTATGACATTCAAGGCAGGTATTAGTGCCGACACCCTGCGGCAGCAGGTGTGGTACTGGGCAGCCGAGTGGTATTATGATAAGCAACAGTTTGAGCTCGCTCGCGACTACGGCCTCAAGGCGTTGCCGCATTGTAAAACGGGAAATAACCGCATTGTGGAGGGCGATTGCGAGAACCTTTTAGGTGCGATTTTTATTCGTCTTGCCGATTACAAGAATGCCGCCATTCACGCTAAGGCTTGCTACGAACTCGACCGTCGCAGCGGCGACCCCGACATGATGAGTTCGAGCCTCAACACGCTTGCCAAGATCTACATGGGCGCTCGTCAGCCCAAGCAGGCCGAGGGATACATCCTCAAGGCAATAGAAAACGTCAAGAAAGCCAACAATCCCACCCGCATGGCGGTGATTTATGGCACGGCTAACGAGATTTACCACTCCTTGGGTGAGGAACAGAAGGCCTACGACTATGCCAAGCTGGCCTACGATATCAACATGCGGCAGGGCGACAAGAGCAGTGCCGCCATGCGACAGGTGGGCATGGCATCGGCCCTGTTGTGGCTCAAGCGCTATGGCGAGGCTCAAGCCAATCTTGAGCAGGCAATCCCGCAGTTGCGGACCGATGGAAATCTGCCGTCATTAGGTATTGCTCTCAACCAAATGGGTGGTGTGATGCTGCAGACCAAGCGCCCTGCCGAGGCTGCGAAATATTACCGTGAGGCCGCCGACATCTTTGTCAAGATAAAAGATTACTACAACGAGAGCCACACACGCCTGGGGCTGTACAATGCCCTCAAGGACAGTGACCCCAAGGCAGCCATGGCCGAGATGGAACGATATAAGGCGCTAAAGGACAGCATCTACAGCAGCGAGACTGCCGAGAGTCTGGGACGTGCCAATGCCGAACTTGCCAACGATGAGCTGCTGCTCGAGAACGAGGAGCAGCGCACCTCTACCCGCAACGCTATTCTTATTGGGGTGGCTGTGGCACTGGCGTTAATGGCGATAGGATTCCTCGTGTGGTGGGTGATGCGCCGTCGCAACAAGCGTCAGGGTGCGATAAATGAAGAACTTAGTGCCAATATCAACGAACTGCGTGAGCAGTATCGTCAGCTGCACCTTGACTATAATGATGCAATACAGAAAAACAAAGGCGATGATGATAGCGAAGACGTATCTAAAGCCGACCGCGAATTTCTGGAGCAGGCTGTCAATATTATTAATGAGTTGATTGGTGATGGGCGCATTGATGCCGCCACAGTTGCCCAGAGGCTCAATCTAAGCCCCTATCAGTTCAGGCAGCGCTTGGGCACTATCACCGGCAGCACTCCCCAGGCGTTCATCCAGACTATTAGGATGCGACGTGCCCGCCATCTGCTCGATCACCACGCCGAGCTTAACATCAACGAGATTGCACGCCTGTGTGCCTATAACGACACCCCCAATTTCACCCGTGCTTTCAAGAATGCATTTGGCATCACTCCCTCACAATATCTTGGTGGTGCTACAGGTAGAGAAAGCATCGACTAAGAGAGAGACATAAATTATTACCAAATTGAATAAAAGCCCGTTGTTATTGCCAAAGTGCGTGACAACGGGGCTTTTGCTGTGTTGTTTTTTACGAAATGATAATTTTATTTAATGAAATGATAACGGCTCTACCTACTGTTATGGGTAATTTTGCATTGGTGAAATTACTCATTTTTTTATGGCAAAAAAGAGAAATTATAACGAAGCGGCAATGCGCTATGCGTTGGAGTATCTCGACCACTTGCTCGAGCTTGAAGCCTATGTGGATTCGCAGGTGGAGAAGAAGCTTGAGCGCATGATTGAGCGCAAAATAGCCCAGCAAGAGCAAAAGCACGCCCACGAGCAAGACAATAAGCACGCTCAAGCGAGCGATGCATCGCAGGCACAAGACTCACGCGAAATTATTAACCAAAAAAACAATAAATTATGAGAAAACTATTATCCTCACTTCTTTTTGTGCTGATGGCGATGAGTGCCGGTGCAACTGACTACTTTGCGATGTTCATAGGTGGCGTTCAGCTCAACACCCTTAACATTGCTTCGTCGTCAACCTTGACAAGCCAGCTGCAGAGCAATGGCGTGCTCCAGAGTGGCACCGTTGAGTTTCAGCACGACTGGCAAGGTGATAATCACACAGGAAAACTTATCCTCACCAATGCAGTGTTGAGTTATAATAAAAGCACCGGTGTCATTTGGGCGGGCGTGAATGGTAGCTTAGGCTCTTACATCGAACTTGACCAATTAGAGATAGTTTTGAATGGTACAAATAGTGTCACCAACACTAATTCAGGTGGCTCGGCTATCTACA
>CAMJZF010000142.1 GCA_946410125.1 uncultured Prevotellaceae bacterium
ACCATGCAGTCGTCCTCGTCCATAACAATCATACCACCCGAACCCATCATGGAGCCGGCAGCGCCCAGACTCTCGTAGTCGATAGGAATGTCGAGGTGTTTCTCGGTCAAGCAGCCACCCGAAGGGCCACCGGTTTGAACCGCCTTGAACTTCTTGCCATTCTTCACGCCACCACCAATATCGTAGATAATCTCACGCAAAGTAGTTCCCATTGGCACCTCGATAAGACCCACATTATTAATCTTGCCTGCAAGGGCAAACACCTTGGTACCCTTCGATTTTTCGGTACCAATCGAAGCAAACCAGTCGGCACCCTTAGTAAGGATGATGGGGACATTGGCAAGAGTCTCTACATTGTTTACATTGGTAGGATAGCCATTGTAGCCGCTCTCGGCAGGGAAAGGTGGTTTCAATGTGGGCTCACCACGCTTACCTTCCATCGAGTGGATAAGAGCAGTTTCCTCACCGCAGACGAATGCGCCTGCACCGTAACGAATCTCGATGTCGAAGTCAAATTCACTTCCCATGATTCGCTTGCCAAGCATGCCATATTCGCGCGCTTGTTCAATGGCAATCTTTAGGCGATGAACTGCAAGAGGATACTCTGCACGAATGTAGATAAGACCCTCTCTGGCACCGATGCAGTAGCCACAAAGCGCCATAGCCTCAATAACCGAATGGGGGTCGCCCTCCATGATTGAACGGTCCATGAAAGCTCCTGGGTCGCCCTCATCGGCATTACATACCACATACTTGTGCTCGGCTTGATAATTGCGTGCAAAGCCCCACTTCATTCCAGTTGGGAAGCCTGCACCACCACGACCACGGAGGCCCGCCTTCTTGATGATGTCGATAACCTCCTCGGGGGTCTGGTTTTGGAGAGCGTTAGAGAGCGCTGCATAACCGTCACGAGCAATGTACTCGGCAATGTTCTCCGGGTCAATGAAACCGCAGTTGCGCAGTGCAACACGCTTTTGCTTGCGATAGAAGTCCATGTGCTTCGAGTCGCTCACATGCTCATTGGTCTTTGGGTCGACATAGAGAAGACGCTCAACGCGACGACCGGCAATAACGTGCTCTTTAACGATTTCCTCGGCATCTTCGGGCTTCACCTGGGTATAGAAGGTGTTGTCGGGCATAACCTTTACAATAGGTCCCTTTTCACAGAAACCGAAACATCCTGTTACAATCACATCAACCTTATTGGCAATGCCATTAGCTTCAATGGCAGCCTTCAAGTTGTCGACAATTTTAGCACTGCTTGACGCTTTACAGCCTGTACCGCCGCAACACAACAACTCAATGTGTTCTGTTCCAACAGCCAATCCACAGCTTTTTTCACTCACAGCAGCGTAACTCAGTTCACGAACGTTCAAGTCCGCCTGAGCTTTTTTCCTGAATTGAATCAAGTCTTCAAAGTTCAAGGTTTTCACTGGGTAATTTGTTGTTTTAGTTATTAGTTGAAATTAATAAAATTTTTCTCAATCCACCACCCATAATAATAGGGTTTCCAAAAACTCAACAAAATTACATACATTATTTTTAAAAAACTAAAAAGGCAGCCGTGTTTTAACAACTTTTTAATATAGGTCAATTATTTACTACTACCGACGTTGCCGGCTGAATTATTTTGATTAATTTTGCATCATTAAAAACCGGCAACAACATGACAACAGCACTCGACAAACGATTCATTGAACAGATTAGGCAACTGCTATCACCCGGCGAGGCCGCACAACTGCTCGATTCCATAACCAATAGCGAGCCATCGGTGTCGATAAGAGTCAACGATTGTAAAGGATTGGACTTGCCCACCGGTTTTGAGAGAGTGCCCTGGTGCGACCAAGGCTATTACTTGCCATCCCGCCCCCAGTTCACCTTCGACCCACTGTTTCACAGCGGTTGCTACTATGTGCAAGATGCCTCTTCAATGTTTATTTATCACGTCCTTAAATCACTGGTCCGGGGCAATGTGAATTATCTGGACCTCTGTGCTGCTCCTGGAGGGAAGACCACTGCCGCGCTCCAGGCCTTGCCACGAGGCAGTGTGGTAGTTGCCAACGACATCGTGCCCCAACGTGCCCAGGTTCTCAAGGAAAACATTATCAAATGGGGATATGACAACTGCATGGTAACCAACGACTCGCCCAAATCAATAGGAGCACTCACTCACGAGTTTGACATCGTTGCCGCCGATGTTCCATGCAGCGGAGAAGGAATGTTTCGCAAGGACGACGAAGCTGTTGCGCAATGGTCACCCCAACTGGTGGCACAATGCGCCGCCCGTCAACGCTCCATTCTCAACGACGTGTGGAATGCCCTCAAGCCCGGTGGACATTTCATCTACAGCACGTGCACCTACAATGTTGACGAAAACGAGAACATGGTTGATTATATTGTCAACCATCTTGGTGCCAGCGTGATAGACATTCCAGTCGACGAAAGCTGGAACATAAAGGGTGCTCTCACCGGCAGTCATCGATGCTACCGCTTCATGCCACATCTCACGCGTGGCGAGGGGCTGTTCATGTGCATCTTTCGCAAGAACAATGATGCTCCATTAAAAACCGGCGCACCGGGCAGGCTGAAGAACAAGAAAAAGGGTCAAGGCGCAATTCCCAATCAAGTGCGCGATTG
>CAMJZF010000143.1 GCA_946410125.1 uncultured Prevotellaceae bacterium
TTGGCAAGTATTACACTGTGCAGGAACACAGCGGGTTGAGTAACTTTAGTCTGCTTAAGGTCGTCCTCGGTGCCGTTGAACATCAGGTCGGTGATGCGGAAACCGAGCACTTCGTTGGCTTTCTCAAACATTTCACGGGCCTCGGCATTGTTGTCGTACAGGTCTTTACCCATACCTACAAACTGTGCACCCTGGCCAGGAAAAACAAATGCTTTCATATAAAACTTGTTATTTAATTGTTGAAAAATTTCGTTAATTGTAAAATCACCGGCAAAAGTAAGCATTTTTTCTATCATGACAAAAAGTATTTTGCTATTTGGACACTTCTTATTACCTTTGTGACATTGATGTTGAACCACTAAAAATAGCATAAATGTCACAAATCATAGAGTCTCATCCCTTTGAACCCTTCTTGCCCCAGGGAGCAGTGGTGCTCATGTTGGGAACTTTTCCTCCAAAGCGAGAGCGGTGGTCGATGGAATTCTATTTCCCCAACAAAATCAATGACATGTGGCGCATAATGGGCATTATTTTCTATGCCGACAAGAACCACTTTTGGATTGAAGAAGAAAAACGTTTTGACCTCCCACTTATCAAGAAGTTTCTTACTGAGCACAAGATTGCCCTCTTCGACACAGCCAAGCGAGTGCGCCGCCTGAAAGACAATGCCAGCGACAAGTTTCTTGACATTGTCGAAACAATCAATCTGGATGAGTTTTTTGAGGCACGCCCCACAATCCGTGCCATTGTCACGGCTGGAGAGAAGGCAACAGGAGTGATTGCCGAAAAAGCAGAGGTAACCCTTCCCAAGACTGGCGAGGTGGTTAGTTGCACCTACCATGGTCATCACTTTGACCTTTATCGCATGCCTTCTTCGTCAAGGGCCTATCCACTCGCGTTGGAAAAAAAAGCCGATGCTTATCGTGGCATGTTTAGGCGGTTGGGTTATGAAGTGTAACAAATTCTTTGTAACTTTGCAGTCGCAATAATACTAATGAAATTAAAATGAATCGAAACAAGATAATAATAACCCTGCTTGCCTTTATAGCAGTGATAATGATGAGTGACATGTGCCTTGCGCAGGATGCCGGCACAGTTGCGACAACGCATTCATCGTGGGCTGAGGACCTGTATTATTGGTTTAAGGACCACATGAATTACTGGACAATCATGGTGCTGATGGCGATAGAGAGTTCGATAATTCCATTGCCGAGCGAGGTGGTGGTTCCTCCTGCAGCTTATTTCTCTCTTCAGGCTAATTCCAGCTTGGAGTTTTGGTTGGTTATCGTTTTCGCTACCGTAGGTGCCTATTTGGGTTCGGCGATAAATTATGGCTTGTCGATGCTCATAGGTCGCCCCATCATCTATGCATTTGCCGACAGCAAGGTTGGTCATTTCCTCAGGTTGTCGAAGGAGAAGATGGAACGTGCCGAGCAATATTTCCAAAAGAAAGGATCAATTTCTATATTCTTTGGCCGACTGTTGCCAGCGGTAAGGCATTTGATTTCGATTCCTGCCGGTTTGTCTCGAATGAATTTCGGCACCTTCAGCTTCTTTACCATTTTAGGTGCCGGAATCTGGAACGTGGTGCTGGCGGGCCTTGGCTATTTGCTCTATCGTGTCGTTCCCGACGACAGCCAGTTCTTCGCTCAGCTTGAGCACTACAACCATTATCTTAAGATTGCAGGCTTTGCTCTGCTGGGATTGGTTATAATATATATTATTTACAAGGTGATGAGAAACAAAAAAGTAAAGAAAAATACCGACATCAAATAATTGATTTTATGATAGTTTCCCCCTCTTTATTAAGCGCCGACTTCGGCAACCTTGCCCGCGACATTGAAATGATAAACCAAAGCAAGGCGCAGATGCTGCACCTCGATGTCATGGATGGGGTATTTGTACCAAACATATCCTTTGGTTTCCCCGTTATCAAATATGTGCAACAGCTGTGCAAGAAACCGCTTGATGTTCACCTGATGATTGTTGAACCACAGAAGTTTATTAATGAGGTGCGCGATTGCGGAGCAGATATTATGAACGTTCACCTTGAGGCTTGTAACCACCTCGACCGCGTGGTGCAGCAAATTCACGATGCAGGGATGAAAGCCGGCGTTACCATTAATCCGGCAACGCCAGTGTGCTTGTTGCGTGACATTGTGGCGAAACTCGACTTGGTATTGCTCATGTCGGTGAACCCGGGCTTCGGAGGTCAGAAGTTCATAGATAATACCCTTAACAAAGTCAAGGAGTTGCGTGCTCTCATTGTTGAGACCGGTTCAAGAGCAGTAATAGAGGTGGACGGAGGTGTTAATGCCGAGACTGGTCGACTGCTTGCCAATGCCGGTGCCGATGTGCTTGTGGCTGGTAATTACATCTTTAAGGCACAGAATCCACTTGAAGCGATAGAAACTCTTTACAATTTGTGAAGTTTTTTCTGAAAATTATTTGTGCAGTTCAAGAAAAAAGTACTAACTTTGCACCCGCAAAAGTAGAATGATTGTTTCATAAATTGGAGGAAAGATGCCGGAGTGGTCGAACGGGGCGGTCTCGAAAACCGTTAACCCCTTTC